>DRFF01000189.1 GCA_011050685.1 Aurantimonas coralicida | reverse complement strand
GATCCGGTTTGCTCAACCGCCGAACCCGCCGTCTGATCGGCCGCGAGGCGGTATTGACCCAGGCGATCGTCAACGGTCGCGGCCGCGTCGCCATCGAGGATAGCTGGTGGAGCGTCGAGGGCCCGGACCTGCCCGAGGCGAGCCGCGTGCGCATTGTCGGCGCCACGGGATCGGTTCTGACGGTGGAGCCGGTTCAGCCGCTCTGATCAGCCGGCCGTGGCGGGGACTTGGCGTCAGGCGACGCCGATCCGCAACAAATCGTGCAGATGCACGATCCCGACCGGCCGCTTCTGGCGCACCACCATCAAAGCCGTGATGTTGAGGCTGTTGACGATGTCCAGCGCCTTGACGGTCAGGGTTTCCGGCTCGATCGTCTTGGGGTCGCGGGTCATCACCGCGTCGACCGTCTGCCTGAGAAGGTCGTCGCCCAGATGCCGGCGTAGATCTCCGTCGGTGACGATGCCGGTGAGGCACGCATCTGGATCGACCACGGCCACGCAACCGAAACCCATGCGCGACATCACGATGATCGCTTCCGACATCGGCGTGCCGGACGGAACCAGCGGCATCGCCTCGCCGACATGCATGATGTCGCCGACATGCATCAGGCTCGCGCCCAGCTGGCCACCGGGATGGAAGACCCGGAAGTCGCCCGGCGTGAAGCCGCGACGCTCAAGCAGCGCGACGGCGAGGGCGTCGCCGAGCGCCACTTGCAGCGTCGTCGAGGTAGTCGGAGCCAGGCCGTGCGGACAGGCTTCGGCCACCCGCGGCAATGTCAGCGCCTCGTCGGCCTCGCGTCCGAGCGTGGAATCGGGGCGGGACGTGACCGCGACGAGCGGAATACGGAAGCGCCGCGAATAGGCGACAATCCCCTTCAGCTCGGCGGTCTCCCCGGACCACGACATGGCGAGGATGGCATCGTCCCGACCGATCATGCCGAGATCGCCGTGATTGGCCTCGGCCGGATGGACGAAGAACGCCGGGGTACCAGTCGAGGCGAAGGTTGCCGCGATCTTCGCGCCGATATGCCCGCTCTTGCCAACGCCGGTGACGATCAGCCGGCCCTTGATCCCCTGAATGATATCGAGAACGCGCTCGAACGGCGCCGCCATGCCGGTCTTCAACAGACCCGCCAGCGTCATCAGCCCCTCGGCTTCGGTCTCGATCGTGCGCACGGCGGACTGCGCGCCGAGGCGCGCGCCGACATTGTCAGGCTCGGGTTTGGGAATCACGTTCGTCGCATGCTCCTGTCGGGCTCCGCCATAACGGCTCCATCACCGTCGATCGCAGACCGTTGGGTCCAGATGATGACATGTGCGGGCATTCCAAGTCCACGACGGGATGCGCGCGCGCGCGGTAACGACTTCTTAACCATGAAAATTTACCAATCGGCAAGCTCGGGTTTTGCCGCGCGTGCTCGCAGAAGGTGCAGACGACGCCGCGATGGTTTGGACATTCCACCGATTCCGATTGACGCTGGCCACCGCCGCTCTTGGCCTGGCCTCGTCTTTCCCATCCGGGCTAGGCTCGGTGGCGGCTTTCGGCCAGACGCTTTCGATGCCGGAACTTCGAACCGATGGCGAACTGCTCGGATCGCGGGGTCTCGATGGCTTGCGAACCAATACCCGCACCCTCGGCAGCGCGTCCCAGGAATTGAATGCCCCGGCTCCAACATTGCGTCCGCGAGACCGTCCGTTGCTCGACGAGGCCTTGGAGCCTCCGGCCAGCGAGCCCCCGAGGTCGATCCGGGAGTTCAACCTGTTCGACGGACCTGCGACCAAGGCGGACGCACTCGACACCACGATCCGTCGCGCACGCCCGGCCAAACCGGCCAAGGCAGTGGATTCGCGATCCGGCCGCATCGATGACGCCGCGAAAGATCAAGCCGCGCAAGACGAACTGCGGCAGCAGAACCGCCGTCCGTCGACCCGCCTTCAGCCAAGCAATCCGCCGCTCGCCGCGGGCATCGCCGGCGAAGCCCTGGCCGCCGATTCCAGCCTGCGGACCAACCGGCCGGCCGAGGCGATCGGCCGCATTATCCGCCGCGATGAGGCCGATCCCTTTGCGCCCGTCGGCATCCGCGCCGGCAGCCTGATACTCTATCCCGAGTTGATCCAGACCCTTGGCGCCTCGACCAATCTCGACAAGATCGCGGGAGGCGAAGGCGGCGTTTTCAGCGAGACGACCATCTCCGCGCGGCTCCTGTCCGACTGGTCGCATGACGAGGCGGAGTTGAACTCGCGTCTCACCTTCCGCCGAAACTTCTCCGGCGAGACCCGCGACGACCCGGAGGCGGCGGTCGACGGTCGATTGCGGTTCGACCTCGACCGCGTCACGACCGCAACCTTGAGGGGCGCGGTGGCGTATCGCCGCGAGGATGTCAGCGAGATCGACGCCGCCCTGCGCAATTCCGACCGCCCCGAGGTCCTCAACGCCTCGGCCTCGGCGCAACTTCAGCGCGATTTCGGCCGGCTGCGCGTCACCGGCACCGGAACCGCCGCCCGCGAGGCGTATTTCGGCCTGCCGTCCGGATCCCGCGACCAGAGCTACACGACGCTCACGGCAGGGCTGAGGACGGGCTACGAACTGTCGCCGGCGCTCACGCCCTTCATCGAGGGCAGCGTCGGCTGGCGCCTGTTCGACGATTCGAACAACGGGGGGCCGAATGATGTCGAGCGGGATTCGCTGCTTCCCTCGCTGCGCGCGGGTCTGGCGCTGAACCTCACCGAGAAGCTGACTGGCGAGATCGCCGCAGGTTACGCCTGGAACCTGCCGGACGATCCGGCCGTCGAGGCGACCGGCACGCCAACCCTCGACGCCAATCTCGTCTGGTCACCGCGACGCGGGACGGACATTACTATCGCCGCCCGCACCGCATTCGATCCTGACACCACAGGCCAGTCCACCACGACATCCTACGAAGGGTCCATCGGCCTGCGGCACGTGCTGACGGCGCGGGCCGACCTCACTGCGGCCCTGAGCGCCGAATACAGCGATTCGACGCTCCCCCAGGCGGACGAGACCACCCTGACCGGCGAGACCGGCATCACCTACTGGCTCAACCGAACCCTTGCCTTCACCGGCCTCTACAACCATCAGGAAGTCTATGCGAAATCGCCTGGCGGCGACTACAGCGCCGATACCATTCGTCTCGGTGTGAAGCTGCAGCGCTAAGAGGCCAGACGAGCGACATCCACTATTTTGCCGCGACGGCCTCGCCGTTCGGCTCCACCGTATGAATCAGCCGTTCGATATTATCGATCACCTTCTCCCGGATATCGGGGCGCCACAGGGCGAAGGCGACGTTGGCCTCGACAAAACCTTCCTTCGACCCGCAGTCGAAGGTCCGGCCGGCAAACGGATACGCCGAGAATTCCTGGCGGCCCGCCAGTTTCAGCATTGCGTCGGTGAGCTGGATTTCGTTGCCGGCGCCTTTTTCCTGGGTCTTCAGGATGTCGAAGATTTCCGGCTGCAGAATGTAGCGGCCCGAAATGTAGTAATTCGACGGGGCATCGGCGGGCTGCGGTTTTTCCACCATGCCGTCGACACGGAAACCGGTCCCAACCGCCTCGCCCTCGCCGACGATGCCGTACTTCTGCGTCTCGTTCGGATCGCATTGTTCGACCGAGATCACATTGCCGCCAGCGGTTTCGTAAAGCTCGACCATCGCGGCCAGACAGCCCTTTTCCGCCTGCATGATCATGTCCGGCAAAAGCAGTGCGAACGGCTCGTTGCCGACGAGCTCGCGGGCGCACCAGACTGCGTGCCCGAGGCCGAGCGGGGCCTGCTGGCGGGTGAAACTCGCCGTGCCTGGCTTCGGCTGCAAATCGTCAAGCAGCTTGAGTTCCACCGACTTGCCGCGTTCGGCCAGGGTGTTGGACAGCTCGACCTGGATGTCGAAATAGTCCTCGATGACTCCCTTGTTGCGGCCGGTGACGAAGATCAGGTGCTCGATTCCGGCCTCCCACGCCTCGTCGACGACGTACTGGATGACCGGCCGATCGACGACCGTCAGCATTTCCTTCGGAATGGATTTCGTCGCCGGCAGGAAGCGCGTGCCAAGACCAGCGACAGGAAAGACGGCTTTTCTGACTTTTTTCATGATGGCTTGGTCCTCGGATTCGTGGCGACATGTCGCGAATAGGCCGCTGGGTGGACGCCGTTATTTGAGCATCCCGCCGCCTTTTCGCCGTGAAATAGCGAAACAACTCGGCAAAACCAGTCGACCGCCGGTTCGCGACCCTGCGGAGTGGTGAACGAACTCTTAACGACCTCGCCGTAGTCTTCCAACCTCGCTCAGCCGAATGAAACGACCAAGGAGAAGACACATGCAACGAATGACCGGACCCCGCTTGAGATGGCTCGGATCGGCCCTCGTCGCGGTGGTCGTCTCGATCTTTCTCGCGGCCCCGGCCTTCGCCGATGCCGGTTTCCAGCGGTGGATCCAGAATTTCGAGAGCGTTGCCGCGAAGAATGGCGTCAGCCGCAACGTCTATCGCGCCGCGTTCGCGGGCGTCACGTCGCCCGATCCGGATGTTCTTGAGAAAGCGCGCTACCAGCCTGAGTTCAAGGACACGGTGTGGGACTACGTCGACAACCGCGTCAACGACGAGCAGGTTGCCAAAGGCCAGGCGATGCGCGCCAAATATGACAGTTGGCTCGATCGCATCGAAAAGCGTTTCGGCGTCGATCGCGACATCCTTTTGGCGATCTGGTCGATGGAGACCAATTACGGTCAGATTCTCACCCGCGACGACGTAATGAAGAGCTTGCCGCGCTCGCTTGCCACGCTTGCCTATCTCGACAAGCGCCGCGGCAAATTCGCCCGTCAGCAGCTCATCGCGGCGCTGAAGATCGCCCAGGCCGGCCAAGTCGCTCCCGACAAGCTGATCAGCTCATGGGCTGGTGCCATGGGCCACACCCAGTTCATCCCGACCAGTTACCTCGCCTATGCAGCCGACATCGACGGCGACGGTCGCGCGAATATCTGGGAATCGGTCCCCGACGCGCTCGCCACGGCAGCCAATCTCTTGCGCAAGAATGGCTGGCAAGCTGGCAAGTCCTGGGGATACGAAGTAGTCGTTCCCGACCGCTATCGGGGCAAGCTCGAGCGCGACAACCGAACCTTGGGCGAATGGCAGAGCCTTGGATTTCGTCGGCCGAACGGGAAAGGGTTCCCGTCTCCCTCCGACAATGCCAATCTGGTTCGTCTGGCCGGCGACAACGGACCGGCGTTTTTGATGACGAAGAACTTCTTCGTCCTGAAAAGCTACAACAACGCCGACAAATATGCGCTCGCCGTAGGCATGCTCGGCGATCGGATTGGCGGATATGGTGGACTCTATCGCGACTGGCCGCGCGGTTACACACCGCTTTCCAGCCAGGAGCGGTACGAACTCCAAAAGCATCTTGCCTCCAGAGGCCTTTATGACGGCAAGATCGATGGTAAGATCGGTTCCGGATCGAAATCGGCGATCATGTCGTTACAAGGTAGGGCCGGTATGGCGCAGGATGGCAATGCGTCCAAGGCACTGTTGGAGTTCCTCCGACGCAACTGACCCCAGAGCGGGAAGTAGAGGCCCCATGATGGCACGGCAGGCGACGATGGCAGGATGGCGGCGGGCGCGTTTGGCCTTCGTCGCAAGCTTGGCCGGTCTCGCGGTCCTGATCACCGGGTTGGCACCCGCAAGCACCGCCTCGGCCCAAGAGCGCCCACGGACCGTCCTGGAGATGCTGTTCGGCGGTGGTACGCGCGCCGTGCCGGAACGCCGTGTCATTCGCAAAAAGGTGATCCGTAAGAAGAAACCCTCGGCGCGCAAACCGGCCACGGCCAGCAGAAAGGCCAAGGTTCAGCGGAAGGCGCGACCGAGTTCACCCAAAAAGCCGCAACGTGCGAGCCAGAAGGCGACGACGCCTGCCAGTATCTCGCAGGTCGCTGAGAGCGAGCAGACACCCAAGGACGCCAATGCCCAGAAGGTGTTGGTAGTCGGCGATTTCCTTGCCGATTCCCTCGCTGATGGCCTCAACGCGATCTATTATGACAACGAAATGGTCACGGTCGAATCCCGGATCAACGGCTCGTCCGGGCTGGTGCGTGACGACTTCTATGACTGGCCGAACAATCTGGGTCCGATCATCGACGAAGAAAAGCCGGCGGTGCTCGTCATGATGATCGGGTCCAACGACCGGCAGCCGATCGAAATGGGATCGGGAACGCTGTCGCCACGATCCGAGACTTGGACGACGGAGTACGAAAAGCGCATCGGTGAAATCGCCGAGATCGTGAAGAACCGCAATGTGCCTTTGATCTGGGTCGGAATGCCGTCGTTCAAATTTGAGCGGATGAGCGAGGACATGGTCTTTCTCAACGATCTCTACCGCAAGGGCGCGACGAAGGTTTCCGGCCAGTTCGTCGATATCTGGGAAGGCTTCGTCGACGCGAATGGCAGCTTCGTCTATTCGGGTCCCGGGGTCAGCGGCCAACAGGTGCAGCTTCGCAATTCCGACGGCATCACTATGACCGAGGCCGGCGACGACAAGATGGCCTTTTTCGTGGAGCGCGCCATCGCCCGCGTCTTGAAGAACTCGGCCTCTCCCTTGATCAGCCTGTCAGACGAACAGTTGCCGAACATGCAATTGCCGCCGCTCGGCAATGCCGCCAACGCGGTGAGCGCGGCGCCCATGTCCATCGATGACCCGGCGCTCGCTGGGGCCGAAACGCTTCTGGGCGGCGGAGCGACCAGCGGCTTCACGCTGGAGCCATCGCCGCGCGACCGCCTCATCGCCGGCAACGGAACCGGAGACGTGCAAGGCCGCGCCGACAATTTCGCCTGGAACGAAAAGACCCACGCCGTGGTGCCGGAGGGGCCGCCGATTGCCTATCGCGGCTCGCTGGACCTGAACGCCGTTCGCGCCTCCGAAGGCATCAAGCCGCCGGAGGAAATGCCGTCGATCGTCGATGCGATCATCCAGGATTGGGCCGACGATAACCAGGCCGCCAAGGGCGACGCCCCGGCCAACTGACTGCGATCAACGAAGCGCGGCTCGGCGAGTGACGCGCGGGACAGATTACAGGCTATCGAGGCCATCTTTCGCCGTTACCGCGGCAGGGTTGTCTCGCCCATCAGGTCGAGATCGATCGCCCGCGCCGCCTGCCGGCCCTCCCGGATCGCCCAGACGACCAGGGACTGGCCCCGCCGCGTATCGCCAGCAGCGTAGAGCTTGTCTACCGACGTCAGATAGCGGTCGTCGTCGGCCGCGATCGAGACGTTGCCGCGCCGGTCGGTGCGGGTCGCCAGGGCATCGCCCGCGTCGCGCATGAAGCTGTCCATGAACGGACCGGCGAAGCCGATGGCGATGAAGGCGAGATCCGCCTTGATGACGAACTCGGTTCCGGGCAGCGGCTTGCGTTGCTCGTCGACTTCGGCGCACTCGACTCCGGTCAGAATGCCGTCCTCGCCGACGAATGCGAGCGTCGCGATCTGGAATTCGCGGATCGCGCCTTCCGCCTGGCTCGACGAAGTCCGCATCTTGGTTGCCCAATAGGGCCAGACTTCGAGCTTATTCTCGGTCTTCGGCGGCTGCGGACGAATGTCCAGCTGCGTCACCTTGACCGCGCCCTGGCGGAAGGCGGTGCCGACGCAGTCCGAGGCCGTGTCGCCGCCGCCGACGACGACGACATGCTTGCCACCGGCCCAGATCTCCTCGCTGGGCCAGCCGACGCTGGCGATATTCTCATTGGCGACCCGGCGATTCTGCTGCACGAGATAGGGCATCGCATCGTAGATACCGGTCAGCCCCTCGTCGGGAATCCCGGCGTCGCGCGGGCGCTCGGCGCCGCCGCAGAACAACACCGCGTCGTATTCGGCGGTCAGTTCCTCGACCCGCTTGTCCTTGCCGACATTGACGCCGCAGAAGAAGGTGACCCCCTCGCCTTCCATCTGCGCGACGCGCCGGTCGATCCAGTGCTTCTCCATCTTGAAGTCCGGAATGCCGTAGCGCATCAGGCCGCCGGGACGCGATTCCCGCTCGAACACATGCACGTCATGGCCGGCACGGCCAAGCTGCTGCGCGGCGGCAAGACCCGCCGGCCCGGAGCCGATGATCGCGACTCGCTTGCCTGTCTTGGTCTTGGCCGGTTGCGGCTTGATCAGCCCAAGCTTGTGCGCCTTGTCGGCCAGAGCCTGTTCGACCGTCTTGATCGCCACCGGCACGTCTTCGAGGTTCAGCGTACAGGCTTCCTCGCAAGGCGCCGGGCAGATACGGCCTGTGAACTCGGGGAAATTGTTGGTCGAATGCAGGTTGCGGATCGCCGTCTCCCAGTCGCCCTGGTAGACGAGATCGTTCCAGTCCGGGATCTGGTTGTGGATTGGACAGCCCGTCGGCCCGTGGCAATAGGGAATGCCGCAGTCCATGCAGCGCGCCGCCTGCTTGCCGACCTCTTCGTCCGACATCGGCAGCGTGAACTCGCGGAAATGGCGAATGCGATCGGATGCCGGCTGATACTTGTGCGTCTGCCGATCGATCTCGAGAAATCCGGTTACCTTGCCCATGCCGTCACTCCATTCTTCCAGCTCGCCTCAAGCCGGGAGCACTTCCTGGAACGAAGCCCGAGGAGCGCGCTGGCGCCCCACTCCGGACCCGGTTCAATCTGAATACAGGCGCCGTCGAGCCGGAGCCACTTTGCCTGCGCTGATGCCGCATTTCCCGTGAAAAGTCGACCATCCGGGGCTACCGGCGGTGCCGTGCGTCTCTGGCACACGCGGCAACACCGGCCCGTCGGCTGGATGGAAAGACGCTGAGAAAGTCGCTACTCCGCCGCCACGCCCATGCGCATGCGCTCCATCTCCTGCAGCGCCCGGCGGTACTCGACCGGCATCACCTTGACGAATTTCGGCCGGTGAACCTCCCAGTTCTCCAGCATTTCCGCCGCCCGGCCCGAGCCGGTGTAATGCAGATGATTGGAGATCAGCTGGAACAGCCGCTCGTCGTCATGGCCGGTCATGTCCGAGGAAACGTCGACACGGCCCTTATAGGCAAGGTCGCCGCCATGGTGATGCAGCTTCTCAAGGAGATCGTCCTCCTCGGGCACCGGCTCCAGATCGACCATCGCCATGTTGCAGCGTTCGGCGAAGTCACCGACCGCGTCGTAGACATAGGCAACGCCGCCCGACATGCCGGCCGCGAAGTTGCGGCCTGTCTCGCCCAGGATCACCACGAGGCCACCGGTCATGTATTCGCAGCCATGATCGCCGACACCCTCGACAACCGCGATCGCGCCGGAATTGCGGACCGCGAAGCGTTCGCCGGCGACGCCCCGGAAATAGCATTCGCCCGAGATCGCGCCATAGAGCACGGTATTGCCGACGATGATCGACTCCTCCGGCACGACGCGGGAGTTGGCGCGCGGCTTGACGACGATGCGGCCGCCCGAGAGCCCCTTGCCGACATAGTCGTTGCCGTCGCCGGTCAGCTCGAAGGTGATGCCGCGCGCGAGAAACGCGCCGAAGCTCTGCCCGGCGGTGCCGCTGAGCTTCACCGTGATCGTGTCGTCGCGCAGCCCCTTCAGGCCATAGCGCTTGGCGACTTCGCCCGACAGCATCGCCCCGGTCGAGCGATCGACATTGGTGATCGGCGTTTCGATCACCACAATCTGCCGCGCCGTCAGGGCCGGTTCGGCCTCGGCGATCAGTTTACGGTCGAGAATATCGATGATCGGGTGCTCCTGACGCTTGGTCCAGCGCAGTTCCTCGGCCGGCGCGTCCGGCTTGAAGAACACCTTGGAGAAGTCGAGCCCCTTGGCCTTCCAGTGGTCGATCATCTCCTTGCGGTCGAGCAATTGCGACTCGCCGATCAGTTCGGACAGATGGCGCACGCCCATCTCCGCCATGATCATGCGAACCTCTTCCGCCACGTAGAAGAAGAAGTTGATCACATGCTCGGGCGTGCCCTTGAAGCGCTTGCGCAGGACCGGATCCTGCGTCGCGACGCCGACCGGGCAGGTGTTGAGGTGGCACTTGCGCATCATGATGCAGCCGGCGGCGATCAGCGGCGCCGTCGAGAAGCCGAACTCGTCGGCGCCGAGCAGCGCCCCGACGATGACGTCGCGACCGGTCCTGAGACCCCCGTCGACCTGCAGGCAGATGCGCGAGCGCAGGCCGTTCAACACCAGCGTCTGCTGGGTCTCGGCAAGGCCCATTTCCCAGGGGCTGCCGGCGTGCTTGATCGAGGTCAGCGGTGAGGCGCCAGTGCCGCCGTCGTAGCCGGCGACGATGATATGGTCGGCGCGCGCCTTGGCGACGCCCGCCGCGACCGTGCCGACGCCGACCTCGGAAACCAGCTTCACCGAAATATCGGCCGCCGAATTGACGTTCTTCAGATCGTAGATCAGCTGCGCCAGATCCTCGATCGAATAGATGTCGTGGTGCGGGGGCGGCGAGATCAGGCCGACGCCGGGCGTCGAGTGCCGGGTCTTGGCGATGGTCGCGTCGACCTTGTGGCCAGGCAGCTGCCCGCCCTCGCCAGGCTTGGCTCCTTGCGCGACCTTGATCTGCAGCATGTCGGCATTGACCAGATATTCCGTCGTCACGCCGAACCGGCCCGAGGCGATCTGCTTGATCGCCGAGCGCTCTGGATTCGCCGAGCCGTCGCGCAGCGGCGTGAACCGGTCGGATTCCTCGCCGCCCTCGCCGGTGTTCGACTTGCCGCCGATGCGGTTCATCGCCCGGGCCAGCGTCGTGTGTGCCTCGCGCGAGATCGAGCCGAAGCTCATCGCCCCGGTGCAGAAGCGCTTGACGATGTCCTTGGCCGGTTCCACCTCGTCCAGCGGCACCGGCGCACGCCCCGCCTCCTCGGCGGCCTTGATGCGGAAGAGGCCCCGGATGGTGGAGTTCTGGACAGCGGACTCGTTCACCATCTTGGCGTAGTCCTGGTACTTCTCCCAGGAATCGGTCCGCACCGCGTGCTGCAGCGTCGCCACCGCGTCCGGCGACCAGATGTGGCTCTCGCCGCGCATCCGGTAGACATACTCACCGCCGATCTCGAGCGAGCGGGCCAGCACCGGATCGTCGGAGAAGGCCCGGGCGTGACGCTCGGCGGTCTCGCGCGCCACCTCGTCGAGGCCGACGCCTTCGATGGTCGTCGCCGTACCAGTGAAATACCGCTCGACGAAGTCCGTCTGCAGGCCGACCGCGTCAAAGATCTGGGCGCCGCAATACGACTGGTAGGTCGAGATGCCCATCTTGGACATCACCTTCAAAAGCCCCTTGCCCACCGACTTGATGTAGCGAGTGACGACCTCGTTCGGATCGACCTCCGGCGGGAATTCCTGGCGCCGGTGCATCTCGAGCAGCGTGTCGAAGGCGAGATAGGGGTTGATCGCCTCGGCCCCGTAGCCGGCCAGGCACGCGAAGTGATGGACCTCGCGCGGCTCGCCGGATTCGATCACGAGCCCGGCCGCCGTACGCAAACCCTTGCGGATCAGGTGGTGATGGACGGCCGCGCAGGCGAGCAGCGCGGGGATCGGAATCCGGTCCGGGCCGACCTGGCGATCCGACAGGATGATGATGTTGTAGCCGCCCACGACCGCCGCCTCGGCACGTTCGCACAGCCGGTCAAGCGCCCCCGCCATGCCCGCCGCGCCGCTTTCGGCCGCATAGGTCATGTCGAGCGTCTTGGTGTCGAAGCGATCCTCGGTGTGGCCGATATTGCGGATTTTCTCAAGGTCGCCATTGGTCAGGATCGGCTGGCGAACCTCCAGCCGCTTGCGGCGCGAGGAGCCTTCCAGATCGAAGATGTTCGGCCGCGGCCCGATGAACGAGACCAGGCTCATCACCAATTCCTCGCGGATCGGGTCGATCGGCGGATTGGTGACCTGGGCGAAGTTCTGCTTGAAATAGGTGTAGAGCAGCTTCGAGCTGGACGACATCGCCGAGATCGGTGTGTCGGTGCCCATCGAGCCGATCGCTTCCTGGCCGGTGGTGGCCATCGGCGCCATCAGCGTTCGGGTCTCCTCGATCGTGTAGCCGAAGGCCTGCTCGCGATCGAGCAGCGAGACGTCCGAGCGCGAGGCCCGCGGCGCCACCGGCTTCAAATCTTCCAGGATGATCTGGGTGTTCTTCAGCCAGTCACGATAGGGGTGCGCGCCAGCCATCTCGCGCTTGATCTCGTCATCGGAGACGATCCGGCCCTTTTCGAGGTCGATCAAAAGCATCCGGCCCGGCTGTAGCCGCCACTTGGTGATGATCCGCTCTTCAGGGATTTCCAGCGTTCCGGCTTCCGAGGCCATGATCACGAGATCGTCGTCGGTGACGACGTAACGCGCCGGGCGCAAGCCATTGCGGTCGAGCGTCGCACCGATCTGCCTTCCGTCGGTGAAGGCCACGGCCGCCGGCCCGTCCCAAGGCTCCATCAGCGCCGCGTGATACTCGTAGAAGGCCTGCGTATCCTTCGCCATCTGCTTGTTGCCGGCCCATGCTTCCGGGATCAGCATCATCATGGCGTGGGCAAGCGGATAACCGCCCTCGGTCAGGAACTCCAGCGCGTTATCGAAGCAGGCTGTATCCGACTGGCCCTCGTAGGAGATCGGCCAGAGCTTGGAGATATCGTTGCCGAACAACTCCGAATCGACGGAAGCCTGACGCGCCGCCATCCAGTTGACGTTGCCGCGCAGCGTATTGATCTCGCCATTATGGGCGACCATCCGATAGGGATGCGCGAGCTTCCAGGACGGAAATGTGTTGGTTGAGAACCGCTGGTGAACGAGGGCGAGCGCGCTGGTGAAGCGCGGGTCCGTCAGGTCGGCGTAGTACGGGCCAAGCTGATAGGCCAGGAACATTCCCTTGTAGACGATCGTCCGCGAGGACAGCGACACCACGTAAAAGCCGATGTCCTCGCCCTTGGCCTCCGAATAGACGCGGTTCGAGACGACCTTGCGCAGGATGAAGAGCCGACGCTCGAAATCGTCGGCGGTCACCGATGCGCTCCGCGCGATAAAGATTTGCCGATGCACGGGCTCCGTGGCGACGATCTCCGGCGACTGGGAAAGCTGATTGTTCGACACCGGCACGTCGCGCCAGCCGAGCACCGTCTGGCCTTCCTCGCGCGCCACGTCCTCGAACACCGTCTCGATGTGCCGCCGCTGTTCGGCGTCCCTCGGCATGAAGACATGACCCACGCCATATTCACCGGGCTCCGGCAGATCGACGCTCTGAGCCGCCATCTCCTCCTTGAAGAAATCATGCGGAATCTGGACGAGCATTCCCGCTCCGTCGCCCATCAGCGGGTCGGCCCCGACCGCGCCGCGGTGGGTCAGGTTCTGGAGGATCTGCAAGCCCTTCTCGATGATCGAGTGGGACTTTTCGTTCTTCATATGGGCGATGAAGCCGACGCCGCAGGCATCGTGTTCGTTGCGCGGATCGTAGAGACCCGTCCGTCCGGGCGCCGTGCGCGGTTTGATCGCGGCGGCGACGTCCAAGGTCGAGATCGCTGTCTCGAAGGTTTCGGCGTTGGACAGATTCGTCATCGCGTCGTCTCCCGTCGTCGCGGCGCCGGCGTTCAGCCGCGCCCGTGTCTTCGTCCGGCCATTTGCGGCCGCACTTTTGGGCCCGGTTCGGCGTGGCCAGCGGGGGGTATGTCCCCGCGTCCGGCCACCGCCCGAGCATTCAATTTCAGTCGGCTTGTCGCACGACCTCTGGCGTCAGGATAGAACCCGGCCGCGTCTTTCAGGCGCGAAGCGCGCGCCCGCACGGCGCATTTGCATCATATTATGACAGTAATACTGTCCTATCTGTGGCAATATGGCAGAACGGTCGCGGATGGGCAAGAGCCTGTCCATGTTCCCGATCAAAGGGCAGCAAACCGAGGGACATTCGACGTTCAGCCTGCTAGCGTTCAATGACGGCGGTTCGGCCGAGGCAAGACAGGCGCAGACGGGCCAAATGGGAAAGCAGGATTTGCAGGATTTCAGTATGGAAGCCATTTCCGCCACCGACATCGTCGATACGATCAGCAACGGCCTGCTGGTCCTGGACACCTCCCTGACAATCGCCTCCGCCAATCGAAACTTCTATTCGACATTCCATACGACGCCCGAGCGGACAATCGGACAGCGGCTTTTCGATCTGGGAAACGGGCAGTGGGACATTCCCGAACTACGGCACCTTCTGGAGCGGCTGATCCCCGAGAACAAAGTCGTCGAAGGCTACGAGATCGAGCATGAATTTCCCGATATCGGCCTGAAGAGCATGCTGCTGAGCGCCCGCAAGGTCTATCGACCCGGCAACGATGTCGAGTTCTTTCTTCTGGTCATCAAGGATGTCACCGAGCTGCGCGCGCAGCAACGGGAGGCGGAGCGGAATTTCCGGCTGGCCCAGAACATCGTTGATACGATCCGCGATCCGCTGGTGATCCTGGAATCGGATATGACGGTCGTGACGGCAAGTCGCGCGTTCCTGCGACTGTTCGATGCCTCGGCGGATCGGGTCGTCGGGCGTTCGCTACGAAGTCTGGGGCAAGGGCAATGGGATGTGACCGCCCTGACACGACTGCTCGACCGCGTGTTGCCCGACAACCAAGCCGTCGACGATTTCTTGCTCGAGGACGAATTTCCCGGCCTTGGCCGGCGAGTTTTCAAGATCAACGCGCGGAAAATATTTCGTCCCGGCAACCATGTCACGCGATTGCTGGTGGTCTTCGAGGATGCAACCGACGCCATACTTCTCGATCGCCACCGCGAGATGCTCGCCGGCGAACTCGCCCATCGCATCAAGAACAACCTTCAGGTCATCTCGGCTTTCGTCGCCTTCGAACTCCGACGCGCGGCCGAGCCCTGCCGGAATGGCTATCGCGCCATGCAAACGCGCATTGGCGCTGTTGCCGAACTCTATGACGTGATTGCCCATTCCAGCGCTTTGGGCCCGGTGTCGATGCCGGACTACCTCGACGGCATCGCAAAGAGTATTCGGTCGAGCCTGCTCGATGTGGATTCAGACATCCGAATCCACATCGACGCAGAACCGCTCTCTATCCAGTCCGATCATGCTGTACCGCTGGGCCTGATCGTCAACGAGCTGTCGACCAATGCGATCAAACACGCTTTTCCAGCCGGAAAAGGCGAGCTGACGATGGGGTTCCGGCTGCGGGACGGCGAAGCGGTCATGACCGTTCACGATAACGGTGTCGGCATTACCCCGGCGGGTGAAAGTTCCGGGCTCGGCTCGCGCTTTGTTGACGCGTTCGTCAAACAGATCGGCGGCACCATGGCTGTGGGCTCCGGCTCGAACGGAACGACTGTGACCGTGCGCCTGCCAAAGTCCATCCTAGCCGATTCATAGAACCGGCCGAAGCTTATCGCTGTCGACAACGGGAGCGCATGAGACGATCTCCTCGACCTTCGACTCAGCCTCTCGCGCCTGCCGAATATCGATTCCGCTCCGCCATAGAAACAACAGGCCGACCACGACCATCAGCACGATGGTGAGGACGTGGTTGAACAGGATCATCGCCAGCGCCTGCTCGTCGGATACCCCGAGCAGCTTCAACGCGAAGCCGGAGCCGATGACGAAACCGCCGGGGACGCGGACGAACCGGGCCAGCACCAGAGCAAAACCCGCGAAAATCATCAGGAAAAGATAGTCGAGCGGAGCCATCACGATACCGACCGCCAGACCGGCCCAGAGGAAATGCGTTGCCGCGATGAGCTTCATCCCCACGCTGGCCAACACCGCCCCGATCTGGCGGTTGCGATCACGCGGCCAGACGATGCCGTCGCGAATCGCTTGCCTCAGCCCGTTGAGCCGTCCCCGCCCCCTGGCGGCCAGCCAGTCGATGCAGCGGCTGACCCGAGCGTTCTCACAGCCCAGCGGCGAGCGCCCGATGAAAAGCAGATACAACAGCCCGGAAAACAACAGGAGGTTCAAGCCGCCCGCGACCGCCAGCCCCGTCCTCACATCGCCGTCGACATCCGGAATTCGGCCGGCCAGCGCCACGAAAGCGGCGAGCAACGCGAAGACAATTCCGTCCAGAAACCGCTCGATCGCCGATGTCATGAGCACGCTGGCCATCCGCAGCCCTTCCAGCCGCGCGATCAGCCATGAGCGCACGAGTGGGCTGACGCCGAGCGGAACGACAATCGCGACCCCGTAGCCCGCCATGATCGCCCCGAACAGCCTGACGGTCGAAACCGGCTTCAGATCGAACAAGATCTGGTGCCATTTCCAGCCGCGGGTCAGTTGCTCGAGCAGGATCGTTGCCGCCAGCATGACCAGCCAGCCCATGTGAGCGGTCGCGACCGCCGACAGAAATCGACCAACGTCAAGGCCCCGGTAAAGCCAGAACAGGGTTGCGAGCGCGACGGCGGCCCCGATCACCGGAAGCACCCAGCGGAGAAATATGCCCGGGCCCTTGCCAGCCGTCATGGATTTCGCGGTCGCCATTCGGTGCTGCTAGCATCCCGATGCGAGCTTGGGCACGACAAATCCGTCCTCGCGGAGATCAGACACGCGAAGGTGAGCGGATGTCACCGCCACCGGCAAGCCAAGGGAAGCGGTCGCCGCCATCTCGATCTTCGTCATGCCCCCCGTCTTGCCCTTGGCGACGCGGCGCGATACGGCACCGCCATGATTTTCGCTTCCGACAACTGGTCCGGCGCCCATCCGGCGATCAATTCGGCACTTTCCGCCCATGGCGACGGCATGGCCGCCGCCTATGGCGCCAGCGACCTCGACAAGACCGTCGAGAGCCGCTTCGACGCGATTTTCGAACGCGAGGTGGCGGTGTTTTTCGTCGGCACCGGCACGGCCGCCAACTCATTGGCATTCGCCGCCGTGAACCGGCCGGGCGGCGTCGTGCTCTGCCACCGCGAGGCCCATGTCATCGAGGACGAGTGCGGCGCGCCGGAATTCTTCACCCATGGCGCCCGCCTGGCACCGATCGACGGGGCCGACGGCAAGATCGATCCGCTGAATCTTCAGCGCGAGATCGCCCGCTTCAAGCCGGATTTCGTTCATGCGGGCCAGCCGATGGCCGTGACGATCAGCCAGCCGGGCGAAGCAGGCACCCTCTATTCCGGCGACGAGATCGAGACGATCGCCCGGATCGCCCATGGCCGCGACCTGACGCTGCATATGGATGGTGCACGCTTTGCCAATGGCCTCGTCGCGACCGGCCTGACGCCGGCCGAGATGACCTGGAAGCGCGGCGTCGACATCCTGTCCTTCGGCGCCACCAAGAACGGTTGCTGGTGCGCCGAGGCGGTCGTCTTCTTCGATCCGGACAAGGCTCGCCAGTTTCCTTACATCCGCAAGCGCGGCGCCCAGCTATTTTCCAAGACGCGCTTCGTCGCCGCCCAGTTCATGGCCTATCTCGAGGACGACCGTTGGCTCGACCTGGCGGCCCATGCCAATCGCATGGCCGATCGCCTGCGCGCCGGAATCGACGCGAGCCCGCACGCGCGGCAGGCGTGGGAAACCCATACCAACGAGAGCTTCGCCATTCTCGATTCCACTCTCGCCGAGACTTTGCGCGGCAAAGGCGCCGTGTTCTACGACTGGAATCCGCCGCACGGGGTGCACGACCTCGTCGGCGCTGACGAGACCCTGGTTCGCCTGGTGACCAGCTGGTCGACCGCGGAAGCTGAGATCGACCGCTTCTGCGATCTGATCGCCTAAATCACCAAGAAATTGGATCGATTCCAGTGAGTTGGCGCGGGACCGGGGCGGAATAACCGTTCCCATTGTTGCTCGTTCCGCGACCGCACATTCGCGACAACGCGGGTTGACGGACCGGTGCGAGAGGGTCAGATTCGGCCACCTGCAACGAAGGAGATCGTCATGTCCACAGACGCTACCGAGCAAGGCAGGCTCGCCTTCCGCAACAATTTTCCGATGTCGTCCTGCCAGTATCCCGTCGGCTCGTCCTTGCGGGCGGCCTGGATGAATGGCTGGACAGTGGCACGCAACGCGGTGCCGCAGAGTTCTGTCGGCCATCCCGGGATGATGAAGGATGCGCGGACCGCCGTTAATCTCGACCGGATCGGCGCACCACACGAATCCTGAGTTCCCGATAAGAAAACGGCGCCCTTTCGAGCGCCGTTTTCATTCACCTGGAAAGCAGGGTCAGGCGGCATTCGCCTCGAGCTGCTTGGCGTTGCCGTTATCGGCCGTCGCGATCTCGATCTTGCGCGGCTTCATCGCCTCCGGAATGACCCGGACGAGATCGATGTGGAGCAGGCCGTTCTTCAGGCTCGCGCCCTTCACCTCGACGTATTCGGCGAGCTGGAACCGGCGCTCGAAAGCACGACCCGCAATGCCGCGATAAAGGGTCTCGTTTCCGGTCCCTTCCTCAGCCTCCGCCTTTTCGCCCTTCACCGTCAGCACGTTCTCGCGCGCTTCGATCGACAGCTCTTCGTCGCCGAAGCCGGCGACGGCGATGGTCACGCGATAGGCGTTCTCGCCGGTGCGTTCGATATTGTAGGGCGGATAAGTCGAGCTGTTGTCCGCGACCGTCTGGCTGTCGAGCAGCGAGAAAAGCCGGTCGAAACCGACAGTGGAGCGGTACAGGGGAGCAAAGTCTACGTGACGCATGATGTTCTCCATTCAGAAGCAACGATGTTTGCGTTTGGCGCGAAGCGTGCATCCCGATCTGGCAATGCTACCCGGCCAGCGGCCCCATATCGGCGACCGCACCAATAAAATGGTGAGCCGGTTTTTGCGGTTCAAGGGCTTCTGGAGAACTCGGATTTAAGTCGTTCGGCAGAGCCGAATCGCTTCGACCACGAAATATAACCCTCTGATTTTTCGAGAATTTTTCTCCTGAACCGAAAATGAACGTTGCCTTCCGCAACCGTTCAGGTGGCGCTGGGCATAGTGGCGCTCATGGCTCGGTCGATCAGCCAAGCCGGCCCCCGCAACGGGGCGCCCGGCGGCAAGATCATCGAGCCGGACAGTTTTCCGCCGGACTCCGGTGGAACCGAAACGGTCGCAGCGTCCCGTCCCTTCCGCTGTGGCCGCTCCAGCCGGGAGCCTCGAAGGGGGCTCCCGGTTTTTTCATGCTCTCTCGCCGTTCGGTTAAATTTTGACCGGCTCCGCCTGCGACTCTACAAGCCGAATCGTCCATGCTGTTCGGGATGCGCCCGTGGCGGCGCGAAACGTTATTTGTAGGCCGAGTGGCGATGAACGAAGCCTTCGATCGAAGCGAACTGGTCAGCAGCGCTGGCAATCCCGCCCCGCCGGGGATCAGCGCGTCGAGTTTTCGCACTCCGGACGGCAAGCGCCTGCGCTATGCCATTGCGCCCAGTCAGCTGCCACGCACCCGCGGCACGATCATCCTGCTGCAGGGGCGCAACGAGGCGATCGAGAAATATTTCGAGACCATCCGCGACCTGACCGGTCGCGGCTACATGGTCGTGACCTTCGACTGGCGCGGCCAGGGCGGCTCCCAACGCCTGATTCGCAATACCCGGCTCGGCTACGTCCGCAAATTCCGCAATTACGTCAATGACCTGGAAAGCTTCGTCCAGGACGTGATGCTTCCCGATTGCCGCGGCCCCTACGCGATCCTCGCCCATTCCATGGGCGGCCTGATCGCGCTGCAGGCCTCGCCGCGGCTGATGAACGTCATCGAACGGATGGTCCTCAGCGCGCCGCTGATATCCTTCCCGCCCGGCCGGATCGGCCTGCGTGGACTGAACCGCGTGGCGCGGCTGGCACAACTGGTCGGGCTGGGCCGCCTGCCGACGCATCCCTTCCAGAATCGCAACCACTCACCGAGCCCGGCGACCAGCGTGCTGACCAGCGACCCGCGCCGCCTCAAACGCAATCAGGCCCTCGCCCAGGCCGCCCCCCAGCTGTTTCTGGGCAGTCCTACGATCGCCTGGCTCGCCGCAGTCTCCGGCGCAATGGTGCGACTGACCGATTCCGACTGGATTGCCCGTTTGGCCATCCCGACCCTGATTATCGGCGCCGGCGACGACCGGGTGGTGGCAACCCCGGCGGCCGAGCGGCTGGCCTGGCGCATGCGGTCCGGCTCCAGCCTGACGATTCCCTTCGCCCGCCATGAATTGCTGCAGGAGGCCGACCGGTTCCGCGAGCCCTTCCTCGAAGCGTTCGATGCGTTCGTGGGTGGCGCGCTGCCGCTGGATTGATCGGCAGCGGCCAACGCTGTCAGCCGTTGAGAATCGCCAGCGCCGCCGCATGCAATTCCGGTGTTGCGGCGGCAATTATATCGCCGCCCGCTTCCGGCCGGCCACCATCGAAGGTTGTCACCACGCCGCCCGCCTGCTCGATGATCGGCACAAGCGCCACGATGTCGTAGGGCTTCAGATCCGACTCGACCACGAGATCGGCGTGACCGGCCGCGAGCATGCAATAGGCGTAGCAGTCGACGCCAAAGCGGGTCAGCTGCGCCCCGGCTTCCAGTTTCTCGAAGCAGCGGAGTCCCTCACCCGAAAACATCCGCGGCGATGTGGTGAACAGAGTCGCCTCGTCAAGCCTGCGCGTCGGCCGCACGCCGAGCCGGCTTCGCTGGCCCCGATGCTCGCACCAGGCGGCTTCACCGTCGGCGAAATAGCGCTCGCCGGTAAACGGTTGCGACATCAGCCCCATCCGCGCCCGGCCCGCCTGACAATAGCCGATCAGCGTGCCCCATACCGGAACGCCTGAGATGAAGGCTCTGGTGCCGTCGATCGGGTCGATCACCCATAGATGCTCGCTGTTTCCCTGCGCGCCGAACTCCTCACCGAGCACCGCATGGTCGGGGTAGCGCGCGGCGATGGCCGCAACGATCGCCCGCTCGGCGACCCGATCGGCCTCCGTCACCGGGTCGAAAGCCGCAGCCAGCTTGTTGTCGACACTGCCACCGGCGCGAAACCGGGGCAGCGTCTCGGCGTCGGCGACATCGGCGAGGTGGAAGAGCGACGCGATCTCGGGCAGTTCCATGGCACGGACTCGCTGCTGGACGGTGAACGGTTGGAAGCATCCCAACTCGCTAAGAGCCACACGCCTCGATATGCGGCAATTTTACGCAACACCTCGAAATGTGCCAAAATGGGATTGACAGATTTCGCACTGCAACATAAATCCTGCCGTGCGGCTTTGATTTGCCGCCGCCCTGATGGGCGTTTCCTCCCTAGACTCTTGACCGCACTGTTTCAACGCAGTGCGGTTTTTTTGTCCGCGTATCGCCCTGCGATCGGAGATCGCGAGCGTGCTATTCGGCGGCCGCGGGCCAAGCGTAGTCCGCCGCGACCTCCGCAGCGAACCCGGCCACAAACGTTGTGAGTCGTTGGCGCAGGGAATCGAACCCCGCATGGGGACGGAATTGGCGTTCGTCGGCATAAAGGCCGCGATTGATCTCGATCTGCAAGGCATGAAAGCCCACCGGCGGGCGGCCATAGCGTTCGGTGATGAAGCCCCCCGCATAGGGCTTGTTGCGCGCCACATCATATCCGAGCGCCACGATGCGACTGGTCGCGATAGAAACCAGCCGGCCGGCCGCACTGGTCCCGAACCGGTCGCCGATCACGATATCGGGCCGGCGCCCCCCCGGCAGCGCGCGCACGCTCGACGGCATCGAGTGACAGTCGATCAGGATCGCCAGACCGAAGCGCTCCCGCGTCCGCTGCAGGGCCTCTTCGATTGCTTGGTGAAACGGCTTGTAGAGCTCCTCGATCCGCCGCAACCCCTCTGCCAGCGGCAGGACGTCACGGTAAATCTCCTCGTTCTCGGCGACGATACGCGGAATCGTGCCGAGGCCCCCCGCCACGCGAATCGAGCCGGCATTGACGAAGGCGGGCAGCGTCTCGGCGAACATCTTGGGATCGAGTTCGTAGGGTTCGCGGTTGACGTCGAGATAAGCCCGGGGAAAACGGGCCGCCAGAAGCGGAGCCCCGAGATCGGGCACGAAGTCGAACAGCCGATCGACGTAAAGATCCTCCGACCGCCGAATCGATTCGCCCGACAGGCGCGTTGCCGCGATAAAATCCGACGGATAGTCCCGCCCGCTATGGGGCGAGCAGAAGACGAAGGGGATGGTCGGCTCGTCGGGTTCGAGGATTTCGAAGGCCGGGATCGTTCCCGCTGCGGTCTCGATTGTCGGGGTTTTCGCCAAACTGAGCCTTTCCAGCCGGGTGACGGATCATATTTTTTTGTACAGGTTGGCCAGACGTTCATTCCTTTTAGAAAATCTTGGGCCATTCTGCTATGGAATTGTCCCTAGAACGAACCAGCCGCCGGGATCGTTGCCCCACCGTATCCGGATAACACGAATGCCAAAGATACTACTCGCCGAAGACGACAACGATATGCGCCGTTTCCTCGCCAAGGCGTTGGAAAAAGCCGGCTACGAGGTCGTCAGCTACGACAATGGCGGCAGCGCCTACGAACGGTTGCGCGAGGAGCCGTTTTCGCTGCTCCTGACCGACATCGTCATGCCGGAGATGGACGGGATCGAACTCGCCCGCCGGGCGACCGAACTCGACCCGGACCTCAAGGTGATGTTCATCACCGGATTCGCGGCCGTCGCCCTCAACCCGGATTCGAAAGCGCCCAAGGACGCCAAGATCCTGTCGAAGCCGTTCCACCTGCGCGAGCTCGTCGACGAAGTCAGCAAGATGCTGGAAGACGCGGCCTAGCAGAGTTGTCTGGGAGGCCTCTCGGCCCGGCTCGAAAACAGTCTTTCGGCCGGCCGTGATCCTATTGACGCGGGCTCAAATCTCGTGTTCTAAGCCGCCTCGTCGGATGGGCGTGTAGCTCAGCGGGAGAGCACTTCGTTGACATCGAAGGGGTCACAGGTTCAATCCCTGTCACGCCCACCATCCGCCTTCAACTCTTTGCCTGAGCGATAGACAGGCCGGATCGTCCGGCAATGTGCGGGCTTATGCTTCGCGGGCACCGAGAGCCTGACGCTCCGCCGCCGCCAAGGCCTGTCCGGGACATCGGCACCGACCACGGCAGATGCGGCCGCCGACCGACAACACGGAATACGCCAATATGCCCGCCATGGATGACCAAGCCGACGCAGATCGCTCCACCGCGCCGGTGGACCCCGAGCGCGTCGGGCAGGCCGAAACCGGCCACCGCGCCCGGCGGACCTTCGCCATCATTTCCCATCCGGACGCCGGCAAGACCACGCTGACCGAAAAGCTGCTTCTGGCCGGCGGCGCCATCGAAATGGCCGGTGCCGTCCGCTCGAAGGGCGACGGGCGGCGGGCCAAATCCGACTGGATGGACATCGAGAAGAGCCGTGGCATCTCGGTGACCTCCTCGGTGATGACATTCGAAAAGAACGGCATCACCTTCAACCTCCTGGACACGCCCGGCCACAGCGACTTTTCCGAGGACACCTACCGGACCCTGACGGCGGTCGACAGCGCCATCATGGTGATCGACGCCGCCAAGGGCATCGAGACCCAGACCCGCAAGCTGTTCGAGATCTGCCGGCTGCGCGACATTCCGATCGTCACCTTCGTCAACAAGATCGACCGGGAGGGCCGCGACCCGTTCGAGCTGCTCGACGAGATCGAGGAGATGCTGGCGCTATCCGTCGCGCCGGTGGTCTGGCCGGTCGGCCAGGGTGGCCAGTTCAAGGGCTGCTACGACCTCGCCTCGAACGACTTCCTCGCCGCCGGCCGCACGCGTGACGTGACGCACACCGAGGGGCTCGACGATCCCGCCTTGGCAGCCCTGATTCCGGCCGACATCCACGCGCCGTTCCGTGACGCCGCTTCGCTGGCCAGCGAAGGTTATGCCGATTTCGACCCGGTCGCCTATCGCCAGGGCCATCTGACGCCGGTGATCTTCGGCAGCGCCCTGCAGAACTTCGCCGTCGACCGGCTGCTCGACCTCATCGCCGCACACGCGCCCTCGCCGCGTCCGCAACCCTCCGACAAGGGGCCTATCGATCCGGACGGCGACCGGGTCTCCGGCTTCGTCTTCAAGGTCCAGGCCAATATGGACCCCAAGCACCGCGACCGTGTCGCCTTCGTTCGGTTCTGCTCGGGTCATTTCAAGCGCGGCATGAAGCTCGACCATGTGCGCTCCGGCAAGGCGCTGGCCGTGTCGAACCCGATCTATTTCTTCGCCCAGGAGCGCGCCCGCACCGAGGAAGCCTTCGCCGGCGACGTCATCGGCATCCCCAACCACGGCACGCTGCGCGTCGGCGACACGCTGAGCGAGGGCGAGAGCTTCCGCTTCACCGGTCTGCCAGCCTTCGCGCCGGAAGTGCTGCGTCGTGTGCGCCTTGAGGATTCGATGAAGCTCAAGCAACTCCGCCGGGCGCTCGACGATCTCGCCGAGGAGGGCCTCGTCCAGGTGTTCCGGCCGTCGATCGGCTCGACCTGGATCGTCGGCGTTGTCGGCCCGCTTCAGCTCGACGTCCTCGCCTCGCGCATCGCGGCCGAATACAAGGCGGACGTCACCTTCGAGCCGGTGACCTCTAGCGTCGCCCGCTGGATTCGCTCCGACAGCGAAAGTGCGCTTGCCGCCTTCATCAAGGAGAACATCACCCATGTCGCGCGCGACCGCGACGAGCGGCCGGTCTTCCTGTGCCGCGACGACTGGGACCTGCGCTTCACCATGGAGCGCAACAAGGACATTATCTTCGACGCCACCCGCGAGATCGTCGGTCAGTAATGGCGGGCGGGCAGAGGCCTGGAGCGACTGCTCGTAACCGGCGGAGATGCCGGGATCACCTATCCAACAAGACGATCGCCTGCGCACATCACAACGACAAAACCGGACGCACGTCCCTTTGCCTACGCAACGGAAAGCCTCCACCGGTCACGGCGATTCCTTTGTGATAGTATGCTTCCGCACCTAACTCTGGGGAGGATGGCATCCATGACTTTCGCGCCTGACAACATTATGAAGCTTGGAATGGGGTTCTGGGGATCCAAGGCCCTTTTGAGTGCGGTCGAACTGGGCGTGTTCAGCGTTCTGGCAAAAGCTCCGGCTGATCTGCCGACCTTGCAAAGGAAGCTCGGTCTCCATCAGCGTGCATCTCGCGATTTCCTCGATGCTCTGGTCGCGCTCGGTGTGCTCGACCGGGAGAACGGGGTTTATCGTAATGCCCCTGACGCGGACCTTTTTCTCGACAAGGCCAAGCCGTCCTATGTCGGCGGCATGCTGGAAATGGCAAACGCCCGACTGTTCGGATTCTGGGATTCCCTGACCGAAGCCTTGCGGACCGGCGAGATGCAGAACGAAGGCAAGCGCGGCGATACCGACCTGTTCGATTCGCTCTACGCCGATCCCAAGCGGCTGGAATCCTTTCTGCAAGCCATGAGCGGGCTCAGTGCCGGAGCAGCCCAGGTTCTTGCTGCCCGGTTCCCTTGGAGCGACTACAGCAACATGATCGACGTCGGCACCGCGCAGGGCATGGTTCCTGTCACGCTGGCGCGGACGCATAGCCATCTCACGGGGGTCGGCTTCGACCTCCCGCCGGTGCGACCGATCTTCGAAGAGTTCGCGGCGCAGAACGGACTGTCGGAACGCGTAAAGTTCCACGCCGGTGATTTCTTTCAGGACGAGTTTCCGGCCACCGACGTGATCGTCATGGGACATATTCTGCACGACTGGGATTTGGCCACGAAGAAATCACTCATCGAAAAAGCCTTCAGCGCAGTCCCGAAGGGCGGCGCGCTGATCGTCTATGACACCATAATCGACGACGATCGCCGCGAGAACGCATTCGGCCTTCTGATGAGCCTGAACATGCTGATCGAGACCCGAGGCGGCTTCGACTATACCGGCGCCGACTGTCAGGAATGGATGCGCGAGGTGGGGTTCTCGGAAACCCGCGTCGAGCCGTTGGCCGGCCCGGACTCCATGGTAATCGGAATCAAGTAATTCCGCCGCGACAAAGCCGCCTCTGCCGCAAGTCCCGTTACCGGACCATCGGAGCAGGACCGTCACGCTCAATTTCTGGTGCAAGGAGGAGTTATCTATTGCGTCAACGTCGGTGCCATTTACGACAGCGGCGGTGCCGGGATCGGCGACTACCCAAGAAGGCCGGCGCCGACGCACTCCGTCCATTCCTGGCGAGCGAGACCGACCTCTACAATTCCGGTGACGTTACCCGTATAGGGCTCGGCGCCTACGGGTTCGAGTGGCCGCGGCTTGAACAGCGATAGAGCGGTAGCCCGCTTGCCTCTCTCTAAAGCCGCCGGTAGCGCACCCGCGCCGAATGCTCGATCGCCCCGCTCACCAGCCGATCGAGTTCGAGCCCGTCGCGCAGCATTTCCAGGAATCGCAACTCCGCCTGCGTCGCGTGAACGTCGGAGGCCGCCACCTCGATCGCCAGCGCATAGGCGGTTTCGTACATTTTGACTGGCAGCACCTGCTTCACATTGGCGATAATCGTATCGAGGCCGTCCTCGCGCTCCAGAATGTCGCTGCAATGGCGCTCCATCTCGGCGAGGCTCGCCATGTCGAAGCCTTCGAACACCGGAAGCGTGTGCAACAGGGCCTCCAGCTCGCGCATTTCGTTCTCGCTAATCGCGCCGTCGGCTGCGGCCATCGAAACCATGAGATGGACGAGGGCTTCCTGCGGTTCGAGGTCGGCCATGATGCGCTGCTCCTTCAGACTTGCGATTGGTCGAAGCTAGCCATCGACCGGCTCCGCAACAAGGCGTAAGCGGGTTTTGTTGACGGCCCCCCCGCTTCTTTCTAGACCGGGCGCGACCTTCCCTGCCCGCAATGCCTTCTGTTACCAAGAGGAGCCGGGCGCAGCGGAAAAGCCAACCATGCAAGGACGCACCATGCAGACCCCGGAGACGGACACGGTCGCCGAACGACCATTGCGCGAGGAAGCTCTGGCCTCCAACGCCTGGCCCTTCGAGGAGGCGCGCAAGCTCCTCAAGCGCTTCGAGACCAGCGGCATGCCGGCGACGGTGCTGTTCGAAACCGGCTATGGTCCGTCCGGCATTCCGCATATCGGAACCTTCGGCGAGGTTGCTCGCACCTCGATGGTGCGCCACGCCTTTCGCGTCCTGACCGAAGATGAAGTGCCGACGCGCCTCCTGTGCTTCTCCGACGACATGGATGGCCTGCGCAAAGTGCCGGACAACGTGCCCAACCGGGAGATGATGCTCACCCATCTCGGCAAGCCGCTGTCGCGGGTTCCGGACCCGTTTTCCAATGAGCATCCATCGTTCGGGGCGGCGAACAACGCCCGTCTGATGGCATTTCTCGACCGCTTCGGCTTCGACTACGACTTCGCCTCGGCGACCGATTATTATGCCTCAGGGCGCTTCGACGCGACGCTGATGAAGATGCTCGCCGCTTATGACGAAGTGATGGAGATCATCCTGCCGACGCTCGGCCCCGACCGTCGCGCGACCTATTCGCCCTTCCTGCCGGTCCATCCGAAGACCGGCATCGTCCTCCAGGTGCCGATGGTCGATCGCGATGCCGACGCCGGCACCATCACCTATCTCGATCCCGACAGCGGCGAGCGGATCGAGACGCCGGTAACCGGCGGCGCGGTCAAGTGCCAGTGGAAGGCGGACTGGGCGCTGCGCTGGGCGGCGCTCGGCGTCGACTATGAAATGGCGGGCAAGGATCTGATCGATTCCGTCACCCTCGCGTCGAAGATCTGCAAGGCGCTCGGCGCGACACCACCGGAAGGCTTCAATTACGAGCTGTTCCTCGACGAGAAAAGCCAGAAGATCTCGAAGTCGAAGGGCAACGGCCTGACCATCGACGAGTGGCTCGCCTATGCCTCGCCGGAGAGCCTCGCCTTCTACATGTTCCAGAAGCCGAGGGCGGCCAAGCGGCTGTTCTTCGACGTCATCCCGAAAGCAGTCGACGACTATTACCAGTTCGTCGCGGCCTATCAGCGCCAGGAACCGCGTCAGCGGCTGCAGAACCCGGTCTGGCATGTCCATGACGGCCACCCACCGGAAAAGGCTGTCGCGGTACCCTTCGCGATGCTGCTCAATCTGGTCTCGGCCTCCAACGCTTCGAACACGGCAACGCTTTGGGGCTTCATCACCCGCTACGCGCCGGGCGTCACCCCAGAAACCGATCCGGATCTGGATCGGCTCGTCGCTTATGCGCTGCGCTATTTCGAGGATTTCGTCAGGCCTTCGAAGACGTTTCGCGCTCCCGATGAGGTCGAGCGCGAGGCGCTGGAGGCGCTCGACGCCAAGCTTGCCGCCTTGCCGAAGGATGCCGATGGCGAGGCGATCCAGAACGCGCTGCTCGACGTGGCGCGGCCGATCGAGCGCTATCAGGACCACAAGAAGACCGGACCGCAGGGCGGCCCCGGCGTCTCGGTCGAATGGTTCCAGGCGCTCTACCAGATCCTGATCGGGCAGGAACGCGGACCGCGTTTCGGCTCCTTCGCGGCACTTTATGGCCTCGACGAGACCCGGGCACTGATCCGCGATGCCCTGGAGGGGCGGCTGATCGCGGCGGGCTGACGCTCCACGAAGGCGCAGCGCGGCTCCCGACGGTCTCATTATCCGGCCTTAAGCCGAGTCGGCCGCCTTGGCGCGCACGACCCGCTCGAACGCCGCCAGCGTCTCCTCGCTGACGTGATGCTCGATGCCCTCGGCATCGCGCTGGGCGGTCTCATTGCTAATGCCGATCGCGCGAAGGAAGCTGACGACGAGTTCGTGCCGTCGCCTTGAGCGGACCGCCATTTTTCGGCCGGCCTCGGTCAGAAACACCGCCCGGTAGGGCTGGCTCGAAACCAGTCCGTCCCGCTGCAATCGCGCAATGGTCTTGACGACGGTGGTGTTGGCAACGCCCAGCCGCCGGGCGATATCGACCGCGCGGGCCTCCCCGGTGCTGTCGATCAGGTCGGCGATCAACTCGACGTAATCTTCCGCCACCTCCTGCTGATGGACTTCTCGCACCCGCTGGAAATTGGCCGCCTGCTGCTCCGCATCGGGCAAGGCGGGAATGGCGCTCGTTTGAACCTTCGTCATTACCGTCATGCATAGCCAATCGGGTTGGCATCGCCAACCGCGAAATCGGACACCTTTGTTGGTTGACAAAACTCCCGCTTCAAAGTCATTTGTAGCCAAGGCTATATTTTATAGCATCATGCAATTATGACGAATGCCGAGATTCCTTCCACGGCCAAGGAATCGACACGGGAGCAGCTACGCAATGCCATCTTGGTTCGAATATCCCACCACACGCCGCTTTCTGCTGGGGGCAGGAGCGCTTCTCGGTGGATCGTCGGCGGTTCGCCTCGCGTTGGGCCAGGCGTCGACATCGCCTGCCGCCCCGCAGGCCGCGGCTGACAGCGAGCAACATGCTGGCCACCAGACATCCGAGGACGCACACAACACCCATGACGGCATGACCACGGTCGGCGAGGTGGATTACGAGCGCAATGGCTTCGACCCGCATGACATCCTGACCGACTGGGACACCGGGACCGCGTCGCGTTTGCCGGACGGCCGTACGCTCCGAGAATTCGATATCATCGCCGAAGACAAGGAGATCGAGATCGCGCCGGGGATCTTCTTCCCCGCCTGGACCTATAATGGCCGCGTGCCCGGCCCGACCTTGCGGGTCGGCGAAGGCGATCGCGTTCGCGTTCGCTTCCGCAATTTCGGCTCGCATCCGCACACGATCCATTTCCACGGCATCCATGCGGCACGGATGGACGGCGTTCCCGGCGCGGGCAACGTGCTGCCGGGCGGCGAGTTCACCTACGAGTTCGACGCCTTTCCCTTCGGCTGTCATCTCTATCACTGCCATTCGGTCCCGCTGAAGCGGCACATCCACAAGGGGCTTTACGGCGCCTTCATCATCGATCCGGACCCGGCCCGTCACCTTGAGCTTGCCGATGTCGCCCGCTCACGCGTCCTCGGCTCCCCCGACAACGCGCTCTGGCAGGAATTCGTGCTGGTGATGAACGGCTTCGACACGAACTTCGACGACGAGAACGAGATCTACGCGGTCAATTCGATCGCGCACGCTTATTCCAAGCGCCCCATCGTCGTCGACCGGGCGCGGCCGATCCGGCTCTATCTGATCAACATCACCGAGTTCGACCCGATTAACTCGCTGCACCTGCACGCGAATTTCTTCGACTATTTCGATCACGGAACGACGCTGACACCGACGCTGAAGACCGTCGACACGATCATGCAATGCCAGGGCCAGCGCGGCATCGCCGAGATCAGTTTCAGGGACCACGAGCCGGGTCTCTACATGTTTCATGCCCACCAGTCGGAATTCGCCGAGCTTGGCTGGATGAGCCTCTTCGATGTGCAAGACGGCACAACGAGGCCGGCACGGGAAGGTTGATCGCGATGACCCGCACCATTCTTCGAATCGCCCTACCCCTCGTGTTGATCCTCGCGGTCGCGGCGGCTTTTCTGGCCAGCGATCCCTTTCGCTATTTGAACGGAGGGACACCGCCCACCGAAGAGCTGACGGTCGAGCGGACCGTCCTCGACAGCGATGGCATCGCGCTACACGTCCGCGCTGGCGGGTCCGAACCGATGACCATCGCCCAATTACAGGTCGACGGCGCCTATTGGACCTTCACCCAGGAGCCCGCCGGGGCATTGGAGCGTATGAGCGACGCGTGGCTCCGCATTCCCTACGCCTGGGTGCAAGGTGAAACTCACCATGTGACCCTGCTGACGTCGGCCGGCGTCACCTTCGATCACACCATCGATGTCGCGATCGCCACCCCCGTCGCCACGGCGGGCATGCTGGGTGCCTTCGGCCTCATCGGATTGTTCGTCGGAGTGGTTCCCGTCGCGCTGGGCATGCTGTTCTATCCCGCGCTTCGCTCCGGCGGCAGGCGGACGTTTCAGTTCGCCTTGGCGCTGACGATCGGACTGCTGGCGTTTCTGCTGATCGATACACTGGAGGAAGCGCTGGAACTGGCGAGCGAATCCGCGCCGGGCTTCCACGCGGGCGTTCTGGTCTGGCTGGTCGCCGCACTGACATTCGCGGTGCTGATGATCGTCGGCAGGCGGAAGGGCGGCACACTGGAGGGCGTTCGCCTCGCTACGGCGATCGCGCTGGGGATCGGTTTGCACAATTTCGGCGAGGGGTTGGCGATCGGCTCCGCCTTCGCGACAGGCGCGGCGGCGCTCGGTTCGTTCCTGGTGCTCGGCTTCACCCTGCATAATCTGACCGAGGGTATCGGCATCGTGGCGCCAATGACGAAAAAACGGCCGAGCCTGTGGGTCTTCGTCGCCCTGGCGGCGTTGGCTGGCTTACCTGCCGTCGCCGGAATATGGATCGGCAGCTACGCCTTCTCCCCGCATTGGGCGGCCCTGGCCTTCGCCGTGGGAGCTGGCGCAATCCTTCAAGTCATCGTCGAGGTCGGCGCCCTTTTGATCCGGCAGGCGCGCGCCGAGGGGCAGCCTTGGCTGTCGGCCACCGCGCTGTCCGGCATCGGCGTCGGCGCGGTGGCGATGTACGCAACCGCGCTACTCGTCCAGGTTTGACGGTGCCGCTCTCACCCTTGGTGATCGGGCAGAGGCCGCTAGATGGTTCGGCACGGATGGCAGGCCGAGGCGACATCGAGGGCCGTAGCAAAGGTGGACGAAATGAAGAACGCGATGACGATGCGCTGCGACAAGTGCGGAGCCGAGAATCGGATCAATCTCGACGAGAGCACGCCCGATCATGAAAAGATCGCGTGCAGCGCGTGCGGCCATGCTCTCGCGACGGTGGGGCAGCTCCATGCGAAGATCGCCCAGGAGGCGCTTGGGCTCGGTGCGGATGATCTGTCCGACGACCACGTCCCGCTCGGCGGTCCGCCCTTCGGCGAGACGACCTAGCAGCACCTGCGAGAGTCTGGAGGCTGGAGCGGGCGATGGGGATCGAACCCACGACATCAAGCTTGGGAAGCTTGCGTTCTACCGCTGAACTACGCCCGCGCTCCGGCCGGGACCATGACCGGGAGCCGTTGCCGCGTCAAGATGCTTGTGCGCCGTGGTCGACATCGCCCCGACAAGGGTCTGAACCGTGCCGCGAAGAGCGTGCCCCCGGATCGGGCACGGCGCGAGGGACCGCGGCTCAGCCGCCGCCGCGAAGCGCCACGGCCTCCCGCGCGAGACGGGTGATCTCCGCCCAGTCGCGGGCCGCAACCGCGGCCTTCGGCGCCACCCACGAGCCCCCGACGCAGATGACGTTCGGCAGCGCGAGATAGTCGCGTACGTTGCTCATGGACACGCCGCCGGTCGGGCAGAAACGCAAGGCGGGAAAGACCGGAGCGATCGAGCGGAGGAAGGCGGCACCGCCGATCTGTTCGGCCGGGAAGAATTTCAGCACCTCGTAGCCCTCTTCCAGCATCGCCATCAATTCGCTGGCCGTTGCCGATCCCGGCAGCAACGGAACGTCCGAAGATCTCGCGGCGTCGAGAAGTTCCACCGTCGCGCCGGGCGATACGATGAACTTCGCGCCGGCCTTCGCCGCGCGGTCGAATTGCTTCGGCTCGAGAATGGTGCCAGCGCCGCAGGCCGTCTCCGGCACTTCGCTGCTGATCGCCCGAATCGCGTCGAGAGCGGCCGGCGTACGCAGCGTGACCTCGATGGCCTTCAGGCCGCCGGCGGCCAAGGCGCGCGCCAGTTCGACGCCTTCCGCGGCGCTGTCCACCGCGACGACGGGGATGACCGGCTGGGCGGCCAGGATATGGAGCAGGTGCTTGGTTTTCTGAGCCATAGTGTCCGACCGTTGCAAATGAGGAGCTTTGGGCTCTAGCGCATTTTTCGGCGGCGGCAAAATGCTCGGGTCGCGCGATCCGGCCGATACAGCGGAATGCGGAAATATTTCACGCGGGAAGGTGCGCTCGCAATTTGGCTAAAGCCGGGAGATTCGCGATGGCGCGAGCTGCTTACCAGCCGCCGTTGAAGGTGCGGTAGAAGATGTGTTTGCCGATCTTGTCGACCTTTTCCATGGCGCGTGCCCAGCGCGGCCGAACGTAATTGGCGTGATAATGGGTCGCCGAGCCGACCGCGTTGATCCAGAGTTCGCCCTTGGTCACCTGTTCGGCGACGCGCGACACGCGCGCCCAAGCGCCGCTGTCGGCAATGCGATCACGCGCGCCATCGCACGCGAAGGAAAACTGGCAGCGATTGCGCCAGCTCTTGTTCTGGTAGACGACGCCGCAGATCGTGTTCGGGAATGCCGGGTTGCGAACGCGGTTCAGGATAACCTGCCCCACTGCCGCCTGCCCCAGCGTCGACTCGCCTCGCGCCTCGAAATACAGGCCATTGGCAAGACACTTCTGCTCCTTGTCCGTATAGGCCGTCGCCGGAAGGGGCGTCGCGGCCCAGGCATGGTCCTTCTCGCCGATCGGCGGAATGAACGCCTGCGGCGTATCCTTCAGGATTTTCTCGAACAGCGAGGAAGCGCGGCCCGACTGCGGTCCCGAAGGTGCATAGCCGAGCGCGGCGGTCGCGGCGTCCGAAGGCTTCAGGGAAGCCAGCATTAACATGTCGTTGGTCGCCCTCTCCTTGCCCGGCTTGATCGTCGGCGGACCCTTGAGCTGGAAATTCATGGCGACGGTCATCGCGTCCTTGGTGGACTGCGTCACCTTGGAGAAGGCGCTCCGAATTCGCTCCTGGCCGCCGGTGACCCGCGATCCGAGCAGCGACTGCCGCTCCAGGATCGAGCCGGCGGAGAAGCCGCGCGGCGGCAGTTCGGCGGCAGGCATGAGAGAAATGACCCGGCGCCCCTTCTCTGCTCGCGCCACCCGGTTCTCGTCGGGCGTGTCGAGCGCCAGCTGAACCGTGTCGATGGTGAAGAGGTCGCCGTTGCCGGCCTTGACGCCGCTGCCGGCCGGCAGGCGGCTGTTCTTGCCGGAATCGGCGAATGCGATCTTGGCGGTTTCCACCGAGCCCGCCGGCGATGGAACAAAATACGACTGCCAGCGGTTTGCTTCTCTGGAACCGCCGAGCAGGCTGGTCATATCCTGATAGGCGAGTTGACCGGTAAACGCGGTGAGAGTCGCGAAGCTGCCGGCCGCGACGACGATAGCGCGTGCGGCGCGTTTCGACGAACGGCGTTGCATGCGTCCCCCTGCTACCAAATCAACAGCCGTCATTACGTCCCCAAAACAGTCTTCAATCGATGGACTTCCACCGAATTTCCCCCATTAACCTTGTTTCTTGGTTAACAGATGATGGTGATTTCATGACCGCCGCTTCGCTTTTGCGGCGTAAGGGTTATCCGGTTTGCGCAATCCGAGACGGATCGGCACGCCGAGAAGCCCGAAGCTGTCGCGTAACCCATTGATAAGATAGCGCGTGTAAGCGGTGCCAAGCGCTTCGGGACGAGTCGTGGACAACATGAAGGTCGGTGGCCGCGACTTGACTTGAGTCATATATTTAATTGTCACCCGCCGCCCCGCGACCGCCGGAGGGGGATGGTGACCGACCATCCGGTCGAGCCACTGATTCAGTTTCGCGGTCGACACGCGGCGGTTCCAGATTTCATGTGTCTCGGCGATCGCGCTCATCAGCCGGTCGATCCCCTCGCCGGTTTCACCCGCCACGGTCACCGCCCGGATGCCACGCGCCTGCGGCAGGAGACGGCCGGTCTTCTCGCGCAGATCGGCGAGCACGGCCTGCCGATCCTCCACGAGGTCCCATTTGTTGAAGGCGATGACCGGCGCCCGGCCCTCGCGCACCACGAGATCGACGATCGATAGATCCTGGCGCTCGAAGGGGATGGTCACGTCGAGCACTACCACCACGACTTCGGCGAATTTGATCGCGCGGAGCGCGTCGGCGACGGAGAGCTTTTCGAGTTTTTCCTGGATTCGCGCCTTGCGCCGAAGGCCGGCCGTATCGAACAGCTTGATCTTGCGCCCGCGCCATTCCCACTCGACCGAGATGGAATCGCGCGTGATCCCGGCCTCAGGGCCGGTCAGCATGCGATCCTCGCCGATGAAGCGGTTGATCAGCGTCGACTTGCCGACATTCGGCCGTCCGACGATGGCAATTCGCAGCGGCTTGGTCGCGTCGTAGGACGGCTCCTCCGCATCATCCGTGAAGGCCGCTTCGCTCTCAACGTCTGCGCTCTCTTCCTCGTCGTCGTCCTCATAGTCCAGGACCGCGTCGCCCAATGCCTCGACGATGGCGTCGCGAAGCTCCGCCATTCCGACGCCGTGCTCGGCCGAAATGCCGATCGGCTCGCCGAGCCCGAGCGAATAGGCGTCGATGAGGCCCGACTCGGCGCCCTTCGCCTCGGCCTTGTTGGCGACCAGCACGACCTTTGCGGCGGTCCGCCGCATCAGATCGGCGAAGGCGATATCTTGGGGATTGAGACCGGTTTTGGCGTCGATCATGAACAGCGACAGGTCCGCCGACGCGATCGCCGCTTCCGTCTGGGCGCGCATGCGCCCCTCCAGTGTCTCCGCCCCGGCTTCCTCCAGACCCGCCGTGTCGACGATCTCGAACTCGAGGTCCATCAGCGACGCGTCACCGGAGCGCCGGTCGCGGGTGACGCCTGGCCGGTCGTCGACGAGCGCTAGCCGCTTGCCGACGAGGCGGTTGAACAGGGTCGACTTGCCGACATTCGGCCGGCCGATAATGGCGATGGTGACCATGACGGTCTCCGCGCTCCTCCGGAGCGATGGGGCGCCCGACGATTCGCCGGACGCCGATTGGGATCAGTTCGCGCCGGCTGCTGGCGCCGGTTCGCTCACCGCCTGCGAGGGCATCGAGGGCGGCGCGGCCTGCGAATTCGTTTCGTCCACCGGCGCGGCGGCGCTCGCCGGTTCGGGCGCATCGGCGGACGCCGGCTGGCTTGTCCGGCTGTCTGTCACGCCGGAATCGGTGGCCGATTGTGCCGGCGCTGTGTCAGCAGCCTCTCCACTCGGAGCCGCGGTGTCAGCGGGCTCGCCCGGTGCTGCGGCGGCCGCCATCGGGTCGCTGGCGGCGATCACTTCGAGCATCATGCGCGCTCGCCCGGCAATACCGTTGGGCGCCCCGGCATCGTCGAGGAGTTGCTGGAAGAGCAGGCGTGCGGTTTCCCCATCCCCCGCCTTCCAGGCCGCCAGGGCAATCGCCTCGCGCGCCGGAAAGCGCAGCGCTTCGCTGTCGCCGGTCAGACGTTCGACACGGCTGCGGACGTCGTCGAGCGTACCGCTGTCGACAAGAATGTAGGCCGCCCGGACGGCGGCCATATCGCGGATCGGCTGCGGCACGCCGGAATCATTCGCCACGCCGTCGAAGGCGGCGACGGCTTCATCGGGTTTGTCCTGTTCATGCAGGACGCCGCCGATGCTCATCCGGGCAAGGTCGGGATAGGCTCCGTAGCCGTCCGCCGCGATCGCTTCGAGGGCCACCACGGCTTCGTCCCGTTTGCCATCCCGGGCCAGATCCAGCGCGGCGAGATATGAGTCTCCGGAGGCATTGGCCTGCGCGGTCCGGTAACGATCCCAGCCGACGACACCGGCCGTAATGGCGACAGCGAGGACGACGGCGGCGAAGATCCACATACCGAACTTCGTCCAGACGGCCTTGACCTTGTCCTGGCGAAGCTCGTCGCTAACCTCGCGGAAGAAACTGTCGTCGCTCATTCACCCACTCTTCGAAAAATCGTCGCGGCACATCATCCGCCGCAGCCGACGCACACAACGGACATGGCGTCTTCTAACGATTTTTCGCATCTGTGAAAGGGCAAGCTCTTGCCGATCCTATCGAAGCAGCGGCACGCCGATGAGCCAGCCATGCAGTCCGAACAAAAAAGCGGCGGACAGGACGAGGCCAATGACCACCGCGATCAGGTCGCCGCGAAGGTTTTTGGCGGCGGTCGCTTGCGCAGTGCCCGTCGCGGTCCGCCGAAGCGCGCTGGCGTAGTCGACGAGCGCCCAAGCCAGGAAGCCGCCGAACAGCACGAGGTCGGCGTCGGTGCCGTTGACGAGGAGATGGGCCAAGGCCCAGATTGCGACGCCGAGCACCATCGGATGACGAACCATGGCCTTGATGTGGCCCGCCGGGGAGTAAGCACTGGCAACAAGGATGAACGCCACCGGCACGAGAAGGAATACCAGATGGCGAAGGCCGGTCGGCGGCGACCAGAGCACGCTGGCGTCCGCCCTCGCCTGCCCATAGCCGAAAATGATCAGTAGCAGCCCGATCAAGGATAGGGCCGAATAGGTAAGCTTGAACTGGCTCTCGCCCAGGCGAGCGATCAGCCGGCCCCGCCCATCGTCAGCGAAGATCTGCAGCGAGTGAACCCCCAGGAAAACGATCAGTCCCAGCAGCAGTGGCATCATAGCTTCGCCCCTTTGGTTCGCACGCGCATGACATCTGCCGATGTCGCGGATGCCGACCAAACGAAGACTAGCTGAAAGACGCGATGAACGCGCCTCCTCCATGACGGGACGGGTCTGCCGGTGGGTAATAGATGGGGACAACCTGGCGTTACGACCCGGATCGACATCCCAGCGACACCGCCTTAAACCCTACGGATCAGGCCGCGAACGCGCCGCCGGTACGGGATGAACACCATGTTGGAAGCGACCACCGATGCGATCGGGGCTCTCGCGATCTACGCGGGCCTCAACACGCTGATTCTCGTCTGGCTGGCGTTCCAGACCGGGCGCGTGCGCCAGAGCGAGAAGGTGTTAATGGGCGACGGCGGCAATCCGCGCATGATCCGGATCATGCGCGGCCACGCGAACGCCATGGAATTCATCCCGGTGACGCTGATCACGCTGCTTGCCGTTGCCCTTCTCGGCGGGCCGGCCTGGGCGATCCACGGGTTTGGCCTGCTTCTGACCGCCGGCCGATTCCTGCACGCGCTGCATTTTACCGCCGCGGATGCGCCCGGCTGGCAACGCTCGGGGGGCACAGGCCTGTCGCTGCTGGCGATGGTTGGCGCCGCGTTTTGGGCCATTGTCGCCGGGCTTTCCGCGATCATCTGACGAATGTCGCTTATGGCAGCCCGGCGCATTGATATAGCGCGAGAAGTTAGAGCGCTTCCTTGACCTTCTCGGCGACCTCCGGCGAGACCCACTTGGTCCAGACCTCCTCCTCGGTGTCGAGGAAGTAGAGCGCGGTGTCCTCTCCTGTCGCCTGGTTCTTGTCCTTCCAGGCCAACATCTTGTTGACGGTTTCATTGCCCCAGGCGCGCTGCTCAAGATAGGCGGCGGCTTCCGGCGAATCCTCGGCAAGCTTCGGCGTCATCAGCGTGTAGACCTCGGCTTCCGTCCAGGCGTTCAGCTTGGGGTCCTCGCAATCCGCCTGGGTCGTGCAGTTCAACCACTCGGCGTCGTCGTAAGGAACGTCCCACTCAAGCTTCTTCATCGGATACCGCGCGATGATCGCGGTGGGGGACCAATAATAGCCCAGCCAACCTTGCCTGGCTTCGAAGGCGTTTGCGATGGAGCCGTCGAGACCGGCGGCCGATCCGGTCGGCACGAGTTCAAACCCCTTTTCCTCGGCATCATAAGCCTTGAAGAAGTTGTGGAGGACGATCTGGCAGCCCCAGCCCGCCGGACAGTCATAGAAAGCGCCCTTGTCCGACGATTGCGGCGACGGGAACAGCTCGGGACGCTTCAACGCATCCGAGACCGTGACGATGTCCGGATTCGCGTCGGCGAGATATTGCGGAATCCAGAATCCCTCTTCCGACCCATCCTTGAGCACCTTGGCGCCGTAGGCAATCCGGCCTTCCTTCAGCGCCGTCTCGATCTGCTCCTTGAACTGCTTGACGTAGATCTCCGGGGCGACGTCCGGCTCGCCCTTTTCGGTCATCGACGTGAAGGTCGGCATCGTGTCGCCGGGCACGAGTTGCGCGTCGCAGCCGAAACCGTTCTCGAGGATGAACTGGTCGATCGCGGCCATCACCTCGGCCGAGGCCCAGTTCATCGAGGCGATCTGGATGGTGCCGCAACCTTCTTGAGCCTGACCGGCGGAGGGTATCGCGACGAGTCCGGCAAGGGCGGCGGTGACGGCGAGAACGGATTTCATGGCAATGGCTCCAAGGCACGGCGTCGGGGGCAGGAATTGGTGTTGGGGCTATGACATAGGCGCCGCTCCCGCCGGGAAAAGGATCGCCCATCCTCACGGATTCGTGGCTGGCTTTCGTCTTTTGCGGACGGTGCGCTAATCTGCGCCCGGACAACGAGGATGCACCTCGATCCGGGCGGTGATTGCGCTAGGGTCGAATGCCTGCATCACGGCGGATCATAAAGGAAGCGGCATGCAACGAACCCTCTCACTGGCAATCCTTTCGGGGGTGGCGATCATCACGGCGGGCTGCGCCGCGAGCAACCGCGCCGACCCGGTGCCGCCGCCGCAAAGCTTGCCCATGCCGGTCGGTGGGCCGAGCATGCCCGCGCCCGAGCTGGAAGCCTGCAATGCCAACGCCGCCCGCGTCGTCCTCGGCCGGATCGCCAATGTCGAGGCGACGGAGGCGGCAAAGGCGGCCTCCGGGGCCGAGGACGTTCGCGTGCTCTATCCCAATCAGCCGATTACCCAGGAATTCGTCGAGACCCGACTGAACCTCGAAACCGACGCGGAGAACCGGATCGTCAAGGTTCGCTGCGGATAAGGCCGAGGGAGCCTCGCGAACCACATACCTCGGTTGACGCTTCCCTGATCCTCCGCTTAGTCTGATTGTCGGACAATGAGAAACGTCGACGGCCGGAAGAGCCGCGGCACTCATGGGAGGAGGCCCGGCCTTTGTCGGGACGTGTGTTGCCAATGGCGGATCGAACGCCGGGGGCGGTATCGAGTGTTGCCGCGCCCCAGCAGACCCAGGACACCGCGACGCATTTTGCGGCGATCGAGTCCGCGCCGGCCTATCGGCTGGTGTTCGAGACGATCGAGCGGGAGATTCTCGACGGCCGTCTCGCGCTCGGCGATCGGCTGCCGACCGAGGCCGAACTGGCGGCGCGCCTCGGCGTCCATCGCTCTACCACGCGGGAAGGCTTGCGGCTGCTCGAAGAGAGCGGCCTGGTGCAACGCCGCACCGGCCGGCGCCTTTATGCCTCGGCACCACGTGCCGAGGATCTAAGTACGCGCGCCAGCCGCGCCCTGGCACTGCAGCGCGTCAGTTTCGACGAACTCTGGCAGTTGCTGCTGGCGCTGGAGCCGGCGGCGGCGGCGCAGGCGGCGCTAGCGATCCAACCCGAGCAGATCGAAACGCTGGAGGACAACCTCGCTCGCACCCGCGTGGCGGTAACCGAGGGAAGCGTCCTGACCACGCTCGATCTCGAATTCCATGCGCTGATTGCCGAAGCAACCGGCAATGCCACCTGGCAATTGGCGCGCGAACCGGCGGCGATGCTGCTGTTTCCGGCAAATGAACGGATGCTGCCGCGCCTGAGCCAGGCCGGCACGCGGCTGATCGAGGCGCACGAACACATCATTGCAGCCTTTAAGAAACGCGACGCGACCCTGGCGGCGGATTGGATGCGCCGGCACATCAACGACTTCCGGCGTGGCTACGTCCTTGCGGGCTGCGATCCGGACGAGCCGGTGCATCTGTCCGCGACGCAAAAGGGAGGCGCCCGCCGTTAACGACAGAGCTTGGCCGACCGGTATGGGAGACCGGCGGCCCTGAACACCCACCGCAAACCGATAAACAAGGTCCGCCGCAGTCTGCGCGAAACGGACCTCCAAAGAGGAGGAAACGTCAATGAAACAGAAATCTTCACACGCCGGCATCGCCGCCGCGCTGATGGCCACCACGGCCGCCTTCGCCTTGACCGGCGCCGCCGCGGCGCAGGAGACGTTCAAGATCGGCGTGGTCACCTTCCTGTCCGGCCAGGCCGCCCAGAGCTTCGGCGTCCCCGCTTGGGACGGCGGCAAGATGCTGATCGAGAAACTGAACGCCGGCGAGGCCCCCGCCCCTTACGACACCAAGGGCTTCGGCGGATTGACGATCGAGCCGGTGGTGATCGACGAAGCCGGCGGCGCCACGGTGCAGGTGCAGGAATACCGCAACCTCGTACAGCGTGAGAATGTCGACGTGGTGGTCGGCTATGTCGGCTCCGGCGACTGTCTGGCCGTCGCGCCGGTGGCCGAGGAACTCAAGCAGTTCACGATCCTCTATGATTGCGGCACACCCCGGGTCTTCGAGGAAAATGACTACGAATACGTCTTCCGCACCGCGGCTCACGCAACCCAGGACAACGTCGGGCTGGCCCGCTACCTGAAAGCCCTGGATATCAAGGTCGAGACCTTCTCCGGCATCAACCAGGACTACGCCTGGGGTCAGGACAGCTGGGGCGACTTCAAAGCCGCCATGGGACAGATCTATCCCGACGCGACCGTGACCGCGGAGCTTTTCCCCGCCTTCGGCGCCGGCCAGTACGGCACCGAGATTTCGGCCCTGCTGCAGGGCAAGGCCGACGTTGTGCATTCGTCGCTCTGGGGCGGCGACTTGCAGGCGCTGATCCTGCAATCGCTGCCGCGCGGCCTGTTCCAGCGCAGCCAGGTGGCATTTTCCGCCGGCGATCACTCGTTGCCGCCGCTCGGCAAAAACATGCCCGAGGGGGCGATCGTCGGGGCCCGTGGTGCCTACGGTTTCATGGCGCCTGAATCCGAGCTGAATACGTGGTGGAAGGACAATTACGAGTCCACCTACGACGTCATGCCGGTGCAGGCGCCCTATCGCATGGCGCAGGCGATCCTCGGCCTGAAGACTGCGGTCGAAAAGGCCATGGCCGAAAACGGCGGCAAGAAGCCCAGCAGCGACGAACTCGCCGCGGCCATGAAGGGGCTCAGCTGGGAAAGCCCCGGCGGCCTGATCGAGATGGTCAACGGCAACGGCCACCAGGCGATCCAGCCGATCGGCTTCGGCCGTTCGAAGAAGGATGAGAACGGCGAGATCATCCTCGACGACATCATTCGGTTCGACGCGCGCTGCGTGAACCCGCCGGCCGACATGAAGGGTCTCGAATGGATCAACGCCGGCTTCCCCGGCGCCACATGCGAATGATGATCTGACACGGCAAAACGACCGGGCCGCTTCGCGGCCCGGTTAACCGCAATCCTGCGACGGGTGGACCACGCCGCGATGGACATCGTTCTCACCATCATTCTCGACGGACTGATCTACGCTTCCTGGCTGTTCATCGTCGCGCTCGGGCTGACGCTCGTTTTCGGCGTGTTGCGCATCCTCAACTTCGCCCATGGCGGCCTGTACGCCCTCGGCGCCTATGCCGCCGCGGTCGCCGTGCCCTTGTTCGCCGGCTGGGGCCTGCCCGAATGGTTCAGCCTCGTTGCGATGTTCATTGCAGCGCTGGCCGTCGCCATCGTCGTCGCCCCACTCATCGAGCGCGGGCTGCTGCGGTTTTTCTACGGCCGCGACGAGGTTCTCGTTCTGCTGGTGACCTACGCGGTGTTCCTGATGCTGGAGGACATCACCAAGATGATCTTCGGTGTCGATCCCTATTACGTCTTCGAGCCGCGCAATCTGTTCGGCAATGTCGAGGTCGGCAGCCTGTTCTATGTCGGCTACGACATCGCGCTGATCGGGCTGGCGATCGTCTGCGGCGTCGGCGTCTGGCTTGGCCTCACCCGCACCCGGATCGGCAAGATCACCGTCGCGGTGATCAACGAGCCGGAGGTGAGCGCCGCCATGGGCGTCAACGTCACCCGGATCTATCTGCTCGCCTTTGGTCTCGGCGTCTTTCTCGCCGCCCTCGGCGGGGCTTTCACCAGCCCGCTCATTTCGGTGCAGCCGGGCATCAGCGTCAGCGTGATCATCGTCAGCTTCGCGGTCGTCATCATCGGCGGCCTCGGCTCGATTCCCGGTGCCGCGATCGGGGCGCTGATCGTCGGACTGGCGCGATCCTTCGCGGTCTATGAAATACCGGAGGCGGAGATCTTCATCATCTATCTGGTCATGGTCGTCGTGCTGATCTTCCGGCCCGAAGGCCTGTTCACCCCGGTCCAGGCGCGCAAGATATGAGCGCGCCTCTACGAACTCTCGCCATCGCCGTCCTCGGCGCCATCGTCTTCATCGCGCTGGGCTGGATGCTGCCGCTCTGGCTGCTCTTCACCATGACCAAGGCGATCGCCTTCGGGCTGATCGCGCTCGGCATCGTCGCCCTGATGCGCGGCGGTCTCGTCTCCTTCGGCCAGGGGCTCTACTACTGCGTCGGCGCCTATGTGTCGGGCATGCTGGCCAGCCGGTGGGGAATTACCGATGTCTTCGTGCTGCTGACTATCGGCGGGTTTTCCGGCGGTCTCGTCGCCGCCTTGGTCTCGCCTCTGATCGCGCGCTATCGCGGCATCTTCTTCGCCATGCTGACCATGGCCCTGTCGATGGTGCTGTACGGGGTTCTCGCCAAGGTCACGGCGATCGGCGGTTCGGACGGCTTCAACGTGCCGCAGCCCACTTTTCTCGGCTATCTGCCGGGCACCGGGTCCGCCGATTTCGCACTCTTCGCCGTGGCAGTGGGCGTCGCAGCCATCGCCGCGGCGGTCTGCCGCATCTATTTCGATAGCGGTCCGGGGCTGATCTCGCTGGCGGCGCGGGAGAATGAATTGAGAGTCGAATATCTCGGCGCCTCGGTCTTCGCCCTCACCGCCCGCAATTTCATCCTCGCGGGCGTACTGGCCGGCCTCGGCGGCGTGCTCAACGGTGTCGCGCTGGGGCATATCGACCCGTTCTTCGCCTACTGGACAACGTCCGGCGAAGTCGTGTTCATCGCTGTCCTCGGCGGCTATGCGAGCGTCGTCGCGGTGTTCGGCGCGGCGCTGATCACCGAACTCGTGCGGTCCTTCGCCAACCAATATTTCCCCGACAGCTGGCAGCTCGCGCTCGGCCTGTTCCTGCTGCTGGTCATTCTGTTCCTGCCGCGCGGCTTCGGATCGCTGTGGGCCGGCGCTACGGGCGGACGGGCCGCATCGAAATGGCGGGCGCGGAACACCACCCCGGACGAGGAGCCAGCCGAATGAGCGAAGCCGTTCTCGAGGCGCGCGGCCTCATGAAATCCTTCGGCGCGCTGGTGGCGGCCAATGACATCAATATCTCCGTCACCCCGACAGCGCGGCTTTCGCTCATCGGCGCGAACGGAGCGGGCAAGACGACCTTCGTGAACATGGTCACCGGCTATCTCAAGCCCGATTCCGGGCAGGTGCTGCTCGACGGCCGGGACGTGACCGGTCTCGCGCCGCGGCGCATCACCCGGCGCGGCATGTGCCGCTCCTTCCAGATCCCGCAGCTTTGCGAAACCATGACGCCGGTCGACAACATTCTGGTTGCCATCGACATCGCCAGGAAGGACCGCCCGTCCTTCTTCCGTCCGGCCCATACCGAGGAATCGCTAGACCGGGCGCATGAAATGCTGGGCCGTTTCGGCCTGTCCGACTATGCCGAACAGCCGGTCGACGAATTGCCCGGCGGCGTCCGCAAGCTGATCGATATCGCCATGGCGCTGGCGAGCCGTCCAAGGGTGCTATTGCTCGACGAGCCGACCTCCGGCGTCAGTTCGGAAGAAAAGTTTCCGCTGATGGACCGAGTGATGAAGGCGCTTTCAGGCGAGGACGCTGCGGTGATCTTCGTCGAGCACGACATGGATATCGTGACCCGCTACGCCGACCGGGTGCTCGCCTTCTACGCCGGCGAGATCATCGCCGACGACGCACCCGACGAGGTGCTCTCGGACCCGGCGGTGCAGAAATATGTCACCGGAACGGCGAGGTAGACCGATGCTCAGCCTGAAGGACGCCCACGTAAAGATCGGCTCGGTCGAGGCCGTGCGCGGCTTTTCGCTCGAGGTCGGCGCCGGCGAGATGGTCGGCCTTGCCGGCCGCAACGGCGCCGGCAAGACGACGGTGATGCGCACCATCATGGGCATCACCAAGTTGACGCAGGGACGTCTGCATTTCGACGGCAACGACATCACCGGGCTGGAAGTGCATAAAAGGGCCAGCTTGGGCATCGGCTACATGCCCGAGACGCGTGGGTTGATCCCCGAGTTGACGGTGGAGGAAAACATCCTTCTGCCCACCTGGGTGACCTCCGTCGATGGCGCCGCACGCCTCAAGGTGGTCTACGAGATCATGCCGGAACTGGCGACCATGTCGGACCGCAAGGCGCTATTGTTGTCCGGCGGACAGCAGAAGATGGTGGCGCTGGGCCGAGCGCTGACGGTCGGCACGCGCCTCCTTTTGCTCGACGAGCCGTTCGAGGGCGTGGCGCCGGCGCTGGCGCAGCGGCTATCGGACGTGATCTCGGCGTTGAAGAGCGACGCGCTCTCGATCGTCATGAGCATGTCGGAACTCACCCATTCGCACACCGTGCTCGACCACGTCTGGGGCATCGAGCGCGGCGCCAACGTGGTGGCCGAGGCCGCATGAAAGACTTCCGGCGCTTCTGGAAAGACGCGCCCGCCACGCGCACCGAGGCGCATTTTGGCGATCGCGTCGTCACCTGTTTCGTGGATCGTCCGGCCAACGCCGACGCCATGCTTCGCGCTGCCGCCGCCGCCAACCCGCAAGACGATGCCGTCGTGGACGGGACCCTCCGGATTTCTCACGCCCAGCTCGACACGATGAGCGACGGCGTGGCCGGCGGACTGGCCTCGCGCGGCGTCGCAAAGGGCGACCGGGTCGGCCTCCTGGTGCGCAACCGCTGGCATTTCGTCCTGGCATTGACCGGCATCGTGCGCGCCGGCGCCATCGCGGTCCCCTTGAGCGTCAGGGCGAGCGCGCGGGAAATCGCTTTCATTCTCGACGACTGCGGTGCCAGCCTCACCATCTGCGACGCTGAGAAGACTAAGATATTGCCCGACACCATGCCGCGCACGGTGATCGACGGGCCGGCGGGATCGAGCTTCGAGGATCTGCTTGCCGCAGCACCCGCGACGACACCGCCGGATCTTCGCGAAGAGGACGTCGCCGTCATCCTCTACACCTCCGGCACGACGGGCACGCCCAAAGGGGCGATGCTGACCCATCTCAACATCGTCCACTCATGCCTCCACTACGCCCACTGCTTTGCCCTCACGGCCGCCGACCGGTCGGTGGTGGCGGTCCCAGCGAGCCACGTCACCGGGCTGATTGCCAGCGTTTACGCGCCGCTCGCTGCCGGGGCAGCGGTGGTCATGATGGAAAAATTCGACGCCGACGCCTTCCTGGCCCTCGCCACCGACGAACGGATGACGGTGACGATCCTCGTCCCGGCCATGTACAATCTGTGTCTGCTGCGCGCCGACTTCGCCCGCCACGACCTCGGCGCCTGGCGCATCGGCGCCTGGCGCATCGGCGCCTTCGGCGGCGCGCCGATGCCGGTCGCCACGATCGAACGCCTCGCCAAGCTCTTGCCGAACCTTGACCTGATCCAGGCCTATGGATCGACCGAAACCACATCGCCCGCTACCATCATGCCGCCGGGTGGCCAGGCCGCCGCTCCCGCCAGCGTCGGCGCGCCCGCGCCCTGCGCCGACATCCGCGTCATGGATGTGGCGGGATGCGAGGTCGCGACGGGCGAATCCGGCGAGGTCTGGATCGGCGGGCCGATGGTCGTGCCGGGCTATTGGAACCTGCCCGACAAGACCGCCGAGAGTTTTCACGCGGGGTTCTGGAAATCCGGCGATGTCGGGCGTTTCGATGGAAACGGGCTGCTTTATATCCACGACCGCCTCAAGGACATGATCAATCGCGGCGGCTACAAGGTCTACAGCGCCGAGGTCGAGAACATCCTGTCGTTCCATCCCGGCGTCGCCGAAGCCGCGGTCGTTCCCCGGCCCGATCCGGTGCTCGGCGAAAAGGTCCACGCCTTCGTCCACCGGTCCGATCCGGATCTCGACGAGGCGGCCCTCAAAACCTTCTGCGGCGAGCGCCTGTCCGACTACAAGGTGCCGGATTTCTTCACCTTCACCAGCGAGCCCCTGCCCCGCAACGTCAACGGCAAACTGATGAAGCAGTCCCTTCGCACCAGGGCGGCGGCGGCCGACGATCGGGACGGCGACTGATCGCGAGCTTAAAGATTCAGTCGTCGCGTCGATCTCTGGCGACGCCGGGAATCGGACCGTCCGAAGCGCCCTCGACGACGCGGCGCGCCGCCTCGGCCACCGCACCGATCTCGGCCTCGCTCGACAGATGCGTCCAATCGGCCGGCGCGTGCGACCGGCTCACCTGAGCGCGCACCACCTCCGGCGTGGCATCGGAGGGATCACCGCGACGTGCGGCAACGCGCTCGACCAGCCGCTCGGGCCGGGCTTCGAGCCACAGCCCCAGAAAGGGAACCGACCCGCCTTCGCCGATGCCGGCGATTCGTTCCCGGTCGGGCGGGCGGTCGAACACCGCGTCGGCGACGACGCCGTGCCCGAGGGGCAGGATCGCACCGGCCTGTTCGGCCAGACGCGCGTAAACGGTTTCCGAGACCTGCGGCCGGTAGCACTCGGCCGGCAGCGGGGTTTCGGCCGCAACGCCGAACAAATACTTGCGTATCCGGTCGCTGGCGAGGATTCGCGCGCCCGGCGGCGGGCCGATCCGCGGCGCGATCGCCGCCGCGACGGTCGACTTGCCGGAGCCCGACAGTCCTCCGACCGCCACCAGCCGACCGGCTCGCGGCCGCAAGAGATGGAGGGCGAGGTCGAAATAATCATGCGCCTCGGCTCTCAGTGTCGGCGCATCGGGGCCGGCATCGGCGACCCGCGTCGCGGTGACATGGGCGCGGACCGCGGCACGCAGTGCCATCAGGTACGCCAGCAGCGGCAGGCCGTCCGCCTCGTCGCACTCGTCCAGATAGCGGTTGAGGACGAGGTTCGCGTGTTCCTCCAGTCCCCGGTGCCAGAGATCCATCAGCAGGAAAGCCAGATCATAGAGGATATCGGTGGTGGCCATGGCCTCGTCGAATTCGAGGCAATCGAACAGCGTCGGCTCGCCCTCGAAGACGCAAATATTACGCAAGTGCAGATCGCCGTGGCAGCGGCGGATTTTGCCCGCCGCGCCCCGGGCATCGAGTAGCGGCGTCAGGTGTGCAAACCCATCGCGGAACCGACGATTGAAATCGGCCACCGCCTCGGCGGCAAACACGTCCGTCGTCGCCAGCGCACGCTCGTTGATATCGAGGACAAGGGCCACCGCGGCCGAGCCGGTGACGCCGCGATCGGGCGCGATGCCGGCATGGAATGCCGCGATCCGGTGAGCGAGCCGCGTCATCAGCGGCGCCGTCAGCGTGCCCTCCATCGCCATGCGATCCAGCAGGCAATCCTCGTCGAAACGGCGCATATCGACATAAGCATCGACGAGCGGTCCGCCGCCATCGATGGCGAGACCACCGTCCGGCTCGCGCGTCACCCGGCGCACGGCGCGGTAGAGCTCCGGCGCGGTGCGGCGGTTGAGCACGAGTTCCCGCTCGCAGGTCGCGAGCCGGCGCGCGGGTGTCGAGAAATCGACATAAGGCAGATGCACCGGCCGTTTCAGCTTGATCGCCCGCTCGCCCGAGAGAAGGACGGTGGAAATATGCGTCACGATCGTCTCGACCGTCGACGCATTGCCGTCGTCGAAGGCCGCAGACCTCAGGAAGGCGATCGTTTCGTCCTGGCTATGGGCGGGCATCGTGCGTCACCGGTGATCGTTCTGCCGAGCGGCCATTGGGCGGTAGGCGTCAGTGCGCCATGAGCAACGCAATCGGGCTGCGTTCCAGGAGTTCGCGGGTGACGCCACCGAACAGCATTTGGCGAAGCCGCGTCCGCCCGTATGCGCCGACGACGATCAATTCCGCGCCGAGGCTCGAGGCCTCGTTCAAAAGAACAGCGGCCGGATCGTCCGACTGCGGCAGGTGCCGTATCTCGACGGCGACGCCGTGCCGCGCAAGATGCCGGGCCATATCGTCCGCCGGCTCCCGATGCCGTTCCTCGTCCGAGGACGTCTCCGCGACCGAAACCAGATACACCTGCTTCGCCCGTTGGAGAAACGGGAGGGCCGCCTTGATGGCATGGGAACACTCGGCCGCATCCTTCCAAGCGATGAGAATGGTCTCCGGTTCCCTGGCATTCACCGCATTCGGCGGAACGACATAGGCGGGAGCTCCGGCATCGAAGATCACGGCCTCGAACATCTCCGGCCACTGCCCCCCGTCGCCATGCGGGCGTCCGACGACCACAAGATCGACAGAGCGCGCCGGCGGTCCGATCCGCGCGCCGAGTTCCTGGTAGGCATAGTCGATCCGTCTGATCTCGCTGGGCGCGCGCAACCCGGCCAGACGCTCCCGCGCGCGTATTTCCGCGGCATCGCCCTGTTCCACGCCTCGCTTCCGGAGCTCGGCGTTGAGCCATGAACGGCCGGGCCCGGGCGGGATGGGAGCCGCCTGCAGATAATTCATCAGGAGAGCGATGAGGGGAGCATCGAACATCGTCGCGATCATGTCGGCATGGCTCGTCTTCGCCGCATCACCGTCCGAACCGTCGACATGGACGGCAATGTCCCGGATCGCCTGAGCAGGCCTGGCAAGGTTCATGGATGACGACCTTTCGATTCTGCGGACACGCGACCGGCATCATCTTTGTCGGCGAATCCCGTAGTCGCCCTTGATCCCGGTCAATCGTTCTCACGCTATCAGGAATCGAAGGGGCCACGTTCAAGCTTCCATCCAGCACCCTGTAGGCCCCGCTGCCGGTCCTCGCCGGGCGGTCAACCGTGCCGGATGCCGGGACGCGCGCTCGTCACGGTGGCACGCAGGGGTGGAGAGCAAATCATGGCCCGTCAGGTCAAGCCTTGCTGGCTGACGATGAACGTCGCGATCGCGGCGACGTCGTCGAGGTCGAAAACCGGTACGGCCGCTGCCTCCACCGCGTGATCGGCGGCGATGGCGGCAATCGCCGGAATGGTGCCGAGCATCGGCGTGCGCTCCTTCGACGCCGTCCGGCGGCATTCGATCTTGGGGTGCGGCGCGGCCTTGAACCCCTCCACGAGCACGATGTCGCACGGTTCCAGCCGGGCAATAATCGCATCGAGCGTCGGTTCACTCTCGCCGCGCAGTTCGTGCATCAAGGCCCAGCGCGTGGATGAAACGATCGCTACCTCGCTCGCGCCGGCCGCACGATGGCGGAAGGAATCGGTGCCCGGCGTATCGATCTCGAAGGCATGATGCGCATGCTTGACCGTCGAGACGCGATATCCGCGCTGGGTCAGTTCGGTGACGAGACGCTCGGTCAACGTCGTCTTGCCGGAGTTCTTCCAGCCGGTGATGCCGAACAGGCGCTGCGTCATGGTCGAAGCGATTCCAAACAGGTTTCTGCCCGCCGGGTGATGTGCGGTCAGGAACGTGTAAACGTGGGTTCGGCGCCGTCAACTCCGGGGTGCCCGCTTTTCCAGGCGCGCAATCCTTCGCGTCGCGGTTTGCCGCCATCGCCCCGACGCGGCTAAATGCGGCAATGTCCGAATCGACGCCCTCCTATCTGACCACCCGCGAGCTCGCCGAGCTGCTGCGCATCAAGGAACGCAAGGTCTACGACCTCGCCGCGAGTGGCGAGGTTCCGTGCGTCCGCGTCGTCGGAAAGCTGTTGTTCCCGAAGGATGAGGTGGCGACCTGGATGGCGGCGTCGCGCTCTGGCCCCGTCGTGGCCAGCCGTCAACTGCCGTTGATCCTGGCCGGCAGCCATGATCCCCTCCTGGAATGGGCGCTGCGCCAGTCCGGCAGCGGGTTGGCTGCCTTTTTCGATGGCAGCCTGGACGGGATCACGCGGCTTGGCCGGGCAGATGCGGCCGCCTGTGCCACCCATATCAGGGAAACCGACGGCTGGAACATCGACACGGTCCGCCGGATCCTCGGCGAGGCGCCTGTGGTGCTGATCGAATTCGCGCGGCGCCAATGTGGCCTGATCGTCGAGTCAGGCAATCCCCGGAAGGTTGCCGCGGTCGCCGATCTCAAGCCGCTTCGCTTCGCCCGCCGCCAGCCGGGCGCCGGTGGCCAGCGCCTGTTCGAGATGCTGGCGCAGGAAGCCGGCGTCGACGTCTCCGCTCTGGCCGGTCCGCAAGCGCCGGCAAAAACCGAGGATGACGTGGCCCGCCTCGTGCTCGACGGCAAGGCGGACGCGGCTTTTGGCCTCGCCGCGATGGCCGAGCAATATCGGCTGGGATTCATCCCTCTTGCGGAAGATCGCACCGACTTGCTGGTCTGGCGCAGAGCCTATTTCGACCCTCCGTTCCAGCGGCTACTGCGGTTTCTGGCCTCTGGCGACTTCGCCGACCGCGCCTCCGAGATGTCCGGCTACGACATCAGCGGGGCCGGGACCGTCCACTACAACGCGACCACGCCATAGGACCCGACACCCCCTTTTGCGTTGTGCCGGGTCCGCGATTTTTGCGCGAGGAATCGGCTTCGATCCGTCGATTGGTTGGGCCGCCAGATCAACCGAAAGGTTGGCGTGGCGGCGTCGCCATGTCTGCCGTCACTTAGCGTTCGGAAAGAACAGCTGCTGGCCATCGACCTTGTAGTTGGCGATCGCGGCCTGCCCCTTTTCGCCCGTCAGCCAGTCGATGAACGCCTGCCCCTCGGCGGCCTTGACGCCCGGATGCTTCTTCGGATTCACTAAAATGACGCCATACTGGTTGAACAGCTTCGGGTCGCCCTCGACGGCCACCGCGAAGTCGCCCTTGTTGCCGAACGAGATCCAGGTGGCGCGATCGGTCAAGATGTAGGCGCCCATGCCGACGCCGGTGTTCAGCGTCGCGCCCATGCCCGAACCGGTCTCTCGATACCAGTCGCCGGAGGCGGCGCCGACATCGACGCCCGCTTGCTTCCACAAGCGCTGCTCGGCCTTGTGGGTCCCGGAATCGTCGCCTCGCGAGGCGAACGGCGCCTTGGCTTCGGCGATTTTCCGCATGGCGGCCACGGCGTCCTTCGTACCGCTGACGCCGGCCGGATCGCTCGGCGGCCCGACGATGACGAAATCGTTGTACATCACGTCGAAGCGCTCGACGCCGCCGCCGTCGGCGACGAATTTTTCCTCCGCCGGTTTGGCGTGGACCAGGAGGACATCACCGTCGCCGTTTTCGGCGTTCTTGATCGCCTGCCCCGTACCGACGGCGACGACACGCACCTCAATGCCGGACTCTTTCGAGAATTCCGGGAGAATGGCGTCCAACAGGCCGGAATTCTGCGTCGAGGTCGTCGACTGGACGACGATGAACTTATCCTGTGCCACCGCCGAAGTCGGCCCGGTAGCGGTCAGTGCGGCCAACCCCATGGCCAGGGAAAAATAGACGCGTTTCAACATGGTATTCTCTATCCTTGCTGGTTGTTTGTCTTGGTTCAGAACAGAAGTGCCCCGGCGAGAAATGCCCGCGCCGGCTGTGTGCTCGGTTGTTTGAAAAACGCGGCCGCCGAAGCCTGCTCCACGACCCGCCCTTGGTGAAGGAACACGATTTCGGCGCCGAGCCGGCGGGCTTGGCCGATATCGTGCGTCACCATGACGATTTTCACACCCCGCTCCGCCGCCCGGAGGATCAAGGCCTCGATCCTGTGTGTCGCCGTGGGATCGAGGCTCGATGTCGGTTCGTCGAGAAACAGGATGTCCGGCTCGGTCGAGATGGCGCGCAGTAGCGCCAGCCTCTGCTGCTCGCCGCCGGAAAGGGTTCGAGCCGGCTGCCTGGCCTTGCCCGCGAGATCGCCGATCTCGAGCAGCGAGCGGATGCGGCCGGCGCGCTCGCGGCGGCACACACCGTGGGCCTGGAGGGCGAAACCGATATTGGCGGCGACCGAGCGACGCAGGACGACAGGCCGCTGGAACACCATCGCCTGACGGCGGCGTATGCGCGCGCACATCGGCTGGCCGCCATATACTACCTGCCCTTCCGCCGGATCGATCAGACCATGGAGCAGTCTCAGAAGCAGGCTTTTGCCGGCACCATTCGGTCCCATCACCATGGTCGGCGCGCGACCCGACAGCGTCAATGCGTCGATATCGACGAGGCGCTTTCCCGAAACGCGAAGAACCAGCCCCTCGGCATGGATCGGCAGCAAAGGCGCCGAGGCCTCCGCCACGGCGCGCGACGGCATGTCCAACCCGCCATCGCGTGTCTGCGGGCTCACCGGACTAGGCATTGAAGCGATTGGCATAGGCCGCCCCCTTCGTCGTGCTGTCGAGCAGGGCCACCGCCGCGTTCACGGCGACGGCGATCAGGATCAGGATGGCACCGAGCGCCAGCGCCAACGTCAAATTTCCCTTCGACGTCTCGAGAGCGATCGTCGTCGTCATGACCCGGGTGACATGATTGATATTGCCGCCGACGATGATGACGGCGCCGACTTCCGCGATCGCCCGTCCAAAGCCGGCGAGGAAAGCGGTCATCAGGCTGGCGCGTCCATCCCAAAGCAGCGTCGGGATGGAGGCGGCGCGCGAAACTCCCAGGGAACACAGCTGTTCGGCGTATTCCGCATGCAGGTCTTCCACGGCCTGACGCGTCAATGCCGCGATGATCGGCGTCACCAGCACGAACTGCGCGATGATCATCGCCGTCGGCGTATACAGCAGTTGCAGCACCCCCAGCGGGCCGGCGTTCGACAACATCAGATAGACCACCAGCCCGACCACCACCGGCGGCAGCCCCATGAGCGAATTGATCACGATCACGGCCACGCGCTTGCCGGGAAATCGGCCGACCGCCAGCGCGGCCCCGAGCGGCATGCCGACCAGCGCGGCGATCGCGACCGCGCTCAAGGAGACGCGCAATGACAAAAGAACGATCGCCCAAAGCTCTTGATCGCCCCAAACGATCAAGTTGGCGGCCTGGCCAAAGCTTTCTGCAAAATCCTGCATTTTTTACGTTTCATCACGCAGTTTCGGATATTTCGCAGGAGTTATGCCAAGGAGATCGTCGCAAGTCCACTCGCTCTCCCAGGAGGCTGAGCGCTTCGCGCGGCCAGCCCCCGCTAACGCGTTGTAAACCGGTCCTGTGGGAAGCCGCTGGCTGGCGCAGAAAAGGCCGAATCCCAGGTCCGGAACCGGCGCCTATTCGCCTTTAGTCTTATGCCAATCGCGTTGCCGAATCTGGGATTTGCTGGTTTAGTTGCGCTAGGGAGAATCCGGTTGTCACAGGAAAACGTCGCCATTTCGCACGGGCTGCCAGAACCGGAACAATTGCGCGTCAATCTCTACCGCTTGATGGCCCGTCTCTTGGCGTTGCCGCCGGATCGCGAGCTGCTGGATACGTTGGGCGCTCTATCGGGCGACGATACGGATCTGGGCGCCGCGATCGGCGATTTGTCTGCGGCCGCTCAAGCGCTGTCCGAGAATGCGGCGCGCGAGGAATATCACGACCTTTTCATCGGCGTTGGCCGGGGCGAGTTGGTCCCATTCGGCTCCTACTATCTGACCGGCTTTTTGAACGAGAAGCCGCTGGCGCGGCTGCGTGACGATATGGCGCCGCTTGGCATCGCGCGTTCGCCCGACGCCAAGGAGCCCGAGGATCATGTCGGCGCCTTGATGGACATGATGGCCGGACTGATCGACGGCTCGTTCGGTCAGCGTCAGCCTCTCGAAACGCAAAAAGCATTCTTCAAGAAGCATATCGGCTCCTGGGCCGAGCACTTTTTCGCCGACCTGGAAAAGGCACCGTCGGCGCACTTGTTCCGGCCGGTCGGCACGATCGGCAGGCGCTTCTTAGAGATTGAAGAAGCCGGCTTCGACATGTAATCGGCGACGCCATGCCGACTGACCGGACGAGTGAGGCTCGCGCCGGTTTTTGGGAATATTTTGAAACGGGTCTCGCGAAAAGAGGAGATAATCATGAGCGCCAAGGACAAAGACGCCAGGACAGATCGTCGCGCTTTCCTGAAATTCGCCGGCTTGGGGACGGTCGCGACCGGCGCGGCCCTGGTGACGGGCGGGCAGGCCGAAGCCGAGGTCGCGGATGCAAAATCCGCGGCGCCCGGCTACCGGGAAACCGACCATGTGAAGACGTTCTATCAGACCGCGCGTTTCTGACGCGAACCACTATCAGGCCAGTTTGCAGGCGACTGCGACGGAGGAAACGGAGACAACCATGCTCAGGAAGAAGGCTGTAGGGACTGCGAGAAGTCCCCGGGTGTCATCTGCGCTGTCGGAATTCGGAAACCGGGCGGTCGATCGCCGCACGTTCCTGAAGCGATCCGGGCTCGCCATCGGCGGCGCGGCGGCGATTTCGTCGCTGTCCGGCGGGATGGTGCGCCGGGCGGACGCCGCGACAGACGCGGCCAACGGCAACATCGAGATCAAGAAGTCGATCTGCACGCATTGCTCGGTCGGCTGCACGGTCATCGCGGAGGTTTCCAACGGCGTCTGGATCGGCCAGGAACCGGGTTTCGATTCCCCGTTCAACCTCGGCGCGCATTGCGCCAAGGGCGCTTCGGTGCGCGAACACGCTCATGGCGAACGCCGGCTGAAATATCCGATGAAGCTCGTCGGCGGGAAATGGCAGCGCGTCAGCTGGGACGAGGCCATCAATGAAATCGGCGACAAGATGCTCGAGGTTCGCGAATCCAGCGGGCCCGATTCCGTTTACTGGCTGGGTTCGGCCAAGCATTCCAACGAGCAGGCCTATCTGATCCGCAAGTTCGCCGCCTATTGGGGGTCGAACAACATCGATCACCAGGCGCGTATCTGTCATTCCACCACTGTCGCGGGTGTTGCCAACACCTGGGGCTATGGCGCGATGACCAACTCCTACAACGACATCCACAATTCCAAGGCGATCTTCCTGATCGGCGGCAATCCGGCGGAGGCCCATCCGGTTTCGCTGCTGCATCTGTTAAAGGCCAAGGAAGAAAACAACGCCCCGCTGATCGTTCTCGATCCGCGCTTTACGCGGACCGCGGCGCATGCCGACGAGTATGTCCGCTTCCGGCCCGGCACCGACGTGGCGCTGATCTGGGGCGTCCTCTACCACATCTTCGAGAACGGCTGGGAGGACAAGCAGTTCATCCAGAGCCGCGTCTGGGGCATGGATCAGATCCGCGCCGAAGTGGCGAAATGGACGCCGGAGGAAGTCGAGAAGGTCACCGGCGTACCAGGTTCGCAGCTGAACCGCGTCGCCCGCACAATGGCGGAAAACCGTCCCGCCACGCTGATCTGGTGCATGGGCGGCACCCAGCACACCAACGGCAACAACAACACCCGCGCCTACTGCATCCTGCAGCTGGCCCTCGGCAACATGGGCACGGCCGGCGGCGGCACCAACATCTTCCGCGGCCATGACAATGTGCAGGGCGCGACGGATCTGGGCGTGCTGGCCGATACGCTGCCCGGCTATTACGGGCTCAGCGATGGTTCGTGGGCCCACTGGGCACGTGTCTGGGAAGAGGAGCTGGACTGGCTGAAGGGTCGGTTCGCGGTGATGCCGGGCGCGGGCGCCGACGGCAAGGACCGCATGATGATCAACGAGACCGGCATTCCCGTGTCCCGTTGGATCGACGGCGTTCTGGAAGCCAAGGAAAACCTGCAGCAGCCGGACAACACCAGGGTGATGGTGTTCTGGGGCCATGCTCCGAACTCGCAAACTCGCTTGCCGGAAATGCAGAAGGCGATGGGCATGCTCGACCTTCTGGTCGTGATCGATCCCTATCCGACCATGACGGCCGTGCTGCAGGACCGCACCGACGGCGTCTATCTGCTGCCGGCCGCCACGCAGTTCGAGACCGTCGGTTCGGTCACCGCGTCGAACCGCTCGCTGCAATGGCGCGAAAAGGTCGTCGAGCCACTGTTCGAGTGCCTGCCCGACCACACGATCATGTATAAATTCGCGGAAAAGTTCGGCTTCGCCGATCGCATGTTCCGCAACATCGAGGTCAAGGACGGGGAACCTCTCGTCGAGGACATCACCCGCGAGTTCAACCGCGGCATGTGGACCATCGGCTATACCGGCCAGTCGCCGGAGCGGATGAAGTCGCACATGGAAAACCAGCAGACCTTCGACAAGACCACTCTGCGCGCCGCTGGCGGCCCGCATGACGGCGAGTTCTACGGCATGCCCTGGCCGTGCTGGGGTACGCCGGAGATGAAGCACAGCGGCTCGGCCAATCTCTATGACACGTCGATCCCGGTGGCCCAGGGCGGCATGGGTTTCCGTGCCCGCTTTGGCGTCGAGCGCAACGGCGACAATCTGCTGGCCGAAGGCTCATGGCCGGTCGGCTCGGAGATCGAGGACGGCTATCCCGAGTTCACCATGGCGATGCTGAAAGAACTCGGCTGGGACAAGGACCTGACGCCGTACGAGCGCAAGTATATCGACTATGTCGCAGGCTTCGCCGACCAGCGTCCGACAGCGGGTCAGGAGGTCGGCGAAACGTCCGATCAAGGCGAACTTCCGTCCGACTACGAGAAGAAGGTCGGCGGCGTGAACTGGAAAACCGACCTGTCCGGCGGTATCCAGCGCGTTGCGATCGCCCACGGTTGTGCGCCTTATGGAAACGCCAAGGCGCGGGCAGTGGTGTGGACCTTCCCCGATCCCGTCCCCATCCACCGCGAACCGCTTTATACGCCGCGCCGCGATCTGGTCACCGATTATCCGACCTATGAGGACAAGACCTTCTGGCGCGTACCGACGGCCTATGCGTCGATCCAGAAGAACGACTTTTCCAAGGACTTCCCGATGATCATGACGTCGGGACGGCTGGTCGAATATGAGGGCGGCGGCGACGAAACGCGGTCTAACCCCTGGCTTGCCGAACTGCAGCAGGACATGTTCGTCGAGATCAACCCCTCGGATGCCAACAATCTCGGCCTTCGGGATCGCGACACGGTCTGGCTGCACAGTCCAGAAGGCGGCAAGATCCGCATCATGGCGATGATCACCGAGCGTGTGGGTCAGGGGGTCGTGTTCACCCCGTTCCACTTCGGCGGTTATTTCCAGGGTAACGATCTTCGCTCGAAATATCCCGAAGGGGCGGACCCTTACGTTCTTGGTGAAGCCTGTAATACCGCGCAGACCTACGGCTACGACTCGGTGACCCAGATGCAGGAAACCAAGACGACGCTGTGTCGGATCGAACGGGCGTAAAGGGAGGAATAAGACAATGGCAAGAATGAAATTCCTCTGCGACGCCGAGCGCTGCATCGAGTGCAATGCCTGCGTGACCGCGTGCAAGAACGAGAATGAAGTTCCCTGGGGCGTCAATCGCCGGCGTGTCGTCACCATCAATGACGGCAAGCCCGGCGAGCGCTCGATCTCGGTCGCCTGCATGCATTGTTCGGACGCTCCGTGCGCAGCGGTGTGCCCGGTCGACTGCTTCTACACGACGGACGACGGCGTAGTGCTGCACTCCAAGGATCTGTGCATCGGCTGCGGATACTGCTTCTACGCCTGCCCGTTCGGCGCGCCGCAATATCCACAGGCGTCGAATTTTGGTTCGCGTGGCAAGATGGACAAGTGCACCTTCTGCGCCGGCGGCCCCGAGGAAGACAATTCCGCGGTCGAGTTCCAGAAATATGGCCGTAACCGCCTCGCCGAGGGCAAGCTTCCGCTCTGCGCGGAGATGTGCTCGACCAAGGCGCTGCTTGCCGGCGACGGCGACACCGTCTCGTCGATCTACCGCGAGCGCGTCGTTGCCCGCGGTTTCGGCGCCGGGGCCTGGGGTTGGGGCACTGCCTACGGTCAGAAGACCGGCGGCTGAGCCAGCGATCGTAACCGACCGGCGGGCGGCTCCGGCTGCCCGCCTCTTTTTCCGAACAGCAAGGCGAAACCGTTGCCTTCCTGCCCGGCGCAATATGCCGGGTTCGGTGTTTTCGATCCGCTCAGGAGAAGAGCAAATGCCCAGCTTGAGGATGCTCCGCGCTCGCTTGACCCGGCTTGGGTCGATGCGTTTGCTGACGGCGATCGCACCCATCATTGCCGCGGCATTATTCATGACATTGGCGGCGACCAGTGCAGGAACCGCGCAAAGTTCGGTCAGACCGCCTGAGAGCGCGATCTCCGCGACCGGGTCGCCGACCGGCGGCGCGGTGCCCGGAGACGCCCTGGGAACGACCTCGGATGCGGAAATCTGGCGGGCTGTCCGCCAAGGCGTGTCGGGCAACGTCTCGATCCCGGACAAGAAGGCGGCCGTGCTGGTCCAGTCCGAGGGCGAATCCTGGCGCTTGCTGCGCAACGGACCGTTGTTCGACTATCTCGGCCTTGCCATGATCGGCACGCTGATCCTGCTGGCGCTGTTTTTTGCCATTCGTGGACGGATCCGCGTCGAACACGGCCTGTCCGGCGTCAAGATCAAACGCTTCTCGACCATCGAGCGCACAGGCCATTGGCTGATGGCGCTGTCGTTCATCATCCTGGCGATCAGCGGCCTCAACGTCTCGTTCGGGCGGAGCGTCATCATACCGCTGATCGGCAAGGAGGCGTTCGGGCCGATCTCCGAATTCCTGAAGCTGTCCCACAACTACGTGGCCTTTGCCTTCATGCTCGGCCTGGCGATCGCGTTCGTCACCTGGATCGCGCACAATCTGCCGAGCCGGCACGATCTGGTATGGCTTGCCCATGCCGGCGGCTTGTTCTCGGAAGGCGTCCATCCGCCAGCAAAGAAATTCAACGCGGGCCAGAAGATTATCTTTTGGCTGGTCATGCTGGGCGGGCTTTCGCTCGCCGTCTCGGGCTGGGCCTTGCTGTTTCCGTTCGAGCACAGTTTCTTCGGCGACACTTTCACCGGCCTTGCCTCGATCGGCCTCGATATCCCGGCGCTGTTGGGGCTGCCGCAGCCGCCTTATTCGCCAATTCTGGAACAACAGTTCAACACGGTCTGGCACGTCGTCATGGCCGTCTTCATGATCTGCGTGATCTTTGGTCACATCTATATCGGCAGCATCGGCATGGAGGGGGCTTTCGGTGCGGTCGGCAGTGGCAAGGTCGACCTGAACTGGGCCAGAGAACACCACTCGCTTTGGGTCGATGAGCTCCGCGAGAAGGACGCCATGCCCCCGGCCGCGGCCAATCCCGAGCCCGCGGAATAACAATCGGAAAGCAGGCGCAATGGACCGGACGCTCCGGCGGGTGACATTGGCGGCGCTCCTCACCTTCTTTGCGCCGGCGCAGTCCGCTTCGAGCGAGCAGGAATGGCCTGAACGCCTCGTCGGCCATGGCGGACCGGTCATGGGAATCGCCCTGTCCGATGATGGCTCCGAGGCGCTGACCGCATCCTTCGATTATTCGATCATTCGTTGGCGAATGCAGGGCCCGGAGGGCACGATCGTCGCGCGGCTGGTCGGACACAACGCCGCCGTCAATGACGTCGCCTTCGTCCCCGGCGCTGCAAAGGCTGTTTCTGTCTCCGATGACGGCGCGTTCGCGATCTGGGATCTGCGGGAAAACCGTCTCGAAACCCTGATCGAGGACACCAAGGACAAGGTTCAGGACGTCGCGGTCAGTCTCGACGGGCGGTTCGCGGCCGCGGCGCGATGGGACGGGACGGCGCGGATTTTCGATATCGCCGCTGGGCGGGAGATCGCCCGCATCGAAGGCCACCGCGGCAATGTGAACGCCGTTGCCTTCTCGCTGGACGGCCGGCAGCTCTTCACCGCCGGTTACGACGGCACGGTTCGCGAGTGGCCACTCGACGACGGGCTGATCACCGGGCCCTCCCGCCTGTTGTACGCCCATGGCTGGGGCGTCAACGTGCTGGCCGCCCCGCCCGGCGGTTCGCTGCTGGCCTTCGGCACGCTGAACGGCGTGACCGGCGTCATCGATCTTCCGAGCGGTGAAGTCGCCGAACTCGCATCGAACGAGCACCCGGTCCTGTCGATCGCTTCGTCGCCGCGCGCGGGGTGGTTCGCCACGGGCAGCGCCGACGGGCATGTCCGCGTCTTCGACATGGATTCGGGAAACCTCGTGGAGGAATACGGCGATATCTACGGCCCCGTGTGGGGGCTTTCGTTCACGCCCGAAGGCACCCAGCTCTATCGCAGCGGGTTGGACGATTTCGCGATCCGTTGGCAGGTCGCGCCGCGCCATCTCCTCGAGCCTATCCAGTCGGTCTATCCTCGCCGGTTTCAAACCGTTACCCGGGCTGGCCTCGGCGAAATCGAGTTCCTGCGCAAATGCTCGGTCTGCCACACGCTGACGCCAGATGACGCCAACCGCGCCGGACCGACGCTCTACGGCCTGTTCGGCCGGGTGGCTGGGACGGTGCCGGGCTACAAATATTCTCAGGCCCTGGTGGAATCGGATATTGTCTGGACTCCGGAGACGGTTTCGCAGCTATTCGACGATGGACCGGATATCGTAGCGCCGGGGACGAAAATGCCGGTCCAGCGGCTCAAGAGCGTCGAACGGCGGGACGCACTGATCACCTACTTGCTGCGAGCCACAGCGGCGGACGAAACAACGCCGCTGCCGGGCGAGCGGCAGAACAAGAACTGACGGAGTCGAACTGACGATGAGAGCCTTTCTGTTGAGCATCGTAATCCTGTTGGTCGTGGCGATCGGCGCTGGCTATCTCTTCGATTCCCAGCTTGAAACCCCGGCGAGCCAGGCCTATTCGACGGAGAACGTCCGGCTGTAATGCACATCACTCGCGGCCTCGCGGCTCTCCTTGCGCTGGCCTTCGCCGGATTTGCGGTCGCGACCGGCCAAGCAGAAGAGCTTGCCGCAGAGCATTGGCGCACGGCCATCGCAACCGTCGCGACGCAATCCGTGGTCGCCGTCCTTCCGGTGTTGCAGACGCACGAGATCAACCAGGAAGAGCCCGAGGGCACCGGGTTCGCGGTCCGCGACGGCCGCACCATCGTGACGGCGGACCACGTGCTCGGACGTGCCAATGCGGTGCGGTTACGGCTGTCCTCGGGAGCCGTCCGGGACGCGGACATCGCGCTGCGTGACGCCGATACCGATATCGCCTTGTTGCATATCAGCGATGCCCTTCCGCCCTTGGCCTTCTCCGCCGGCGCGCGGACAGGCGCCGATGCCTGCGTCCTCGGAAACGCGTTCGGCCTCGGCGTCAGCCTTGCCTGCGGCGTGGTTTCGGCGACCGACCGGCGCGGCGTCGGCTTCAATCGTATCGAGGACTTCCTCCAGACCGACGCAGCGATCAATCCGGGCATGTCCGGAGCGCCGCTGATCACGGCGGACGGGCACGTCGCCGGCATGGCCAGCGCGATTTTCACCAAGTCGTCCGACGGCAATCTCGGCGTGAATTTCGTCGCCTCCGCGCGGTTGCTCGAAGCGGTGCTGGATGACGCCGAAGATGGCCGTATCGACCGACGCGCGGCGGGCGTCATCCTGCGCCCGCTTCCCGCGCCCGGCGAGACCGGAGAACCCGGCGCCGAAGTCGTGCGCGTGGCACCGGGATCGCGGGAAGATCGGGCCGGCATCGCTGAAGGAGACCGGATCCGCGCCATCGGCGATCTGCCGGTGCGGGGCCAACCCGACTATCTCACCGCGATCGTCCTCGACGCCGGGCAGGATACGCTCACCTTTTCGATTGAACGGGCCGGCGAATTGTTGGACATCCTCGTCCACGATAAAAGCGAAAAAGGAAAAGACCGATGAGCGAAGAAGCCTTCAACATGTCGCTGAGAAAATTCCTGAAGCAGGTCGGGGTAACCTCGCAGCACGAAATCGAAGATCTGGTGCGCACGGGAAAGGCGGGCTCGGGCTCGCTGAAGGTCAAGATCGTCCTGACCGCCGAGGGCGCGCCGCTCAATCATGTGGTCGAGGGCGAAATCCAACTGCCGTGATGCCCGCAGCGCCTGAGGTCCAGCAACTGGCCGATCCGGAATTTCCGCCTGTCTTCGCCGGTCACGCGGTTGCCGCCGACGCGGACCCCTTCGCCGTCGCGGTGGAGGGTGCAGTGTCGGGTTCCTACGGAGCTGGAGATGTCGTCTGGAGCGAGGATTGCCGCCGCGCCGCGGCTGCGTTCATTCTCGAACCGGAGACGCCTCTCGTGGTTGCGGCGCAGATGGTCCCCGTCATGATGGTTGCGCTCGGTGACGCGGTGGGCGCCATCGGCCCGCCCAATCTGGCATTGACCTTCCGCTGGCCCGGCACGATTCTGGCCAATGGCGGGATCGTCGGCAAGGTCGCGTTCCGCGCTCCGGACAACGCCGTCGCTGCCGATATTCCGGACCAAATCGTTGTCGGTTTCGAGCTGGCGCTCGACACGTCGGCCAATTCGCGCGGCGAACCCGGCCTCGACCCGAATGTGACCGCGCTTTACGAGGAAGGTTGCGGCGAATTGGACCGAACCAGCATCATCGAGGCCGTGGCGCGGCACTTCCTGTCATGGATCGACGGGTGGACGCATGATGGATTTCGCGCCGCGCACCAGTCCTGGTTGTCGCGCGCCCACGATCAGGACCAGCAGATCGACGTGGCAGCCGACTGCGGTGCCCGCTCTGGCAAGATGGTCGGCATGGACGAGGATGGCGGCCTGCTTATTCAGGCGGAAGGGCAGACGGTGCTGGTCCCTCTTTGCACGGCCTTGGGAGTCGGCGCGTGATGGACGCTCAACCCGCTCATGCCCATAGCGAGCAGCGGATTATCTGGAAATCCGCCGGGCTGCATTTGACGCACCGGCTCGAAAGCGGCTGGCTGGCCGTGACCCCGGACTTCCTGCGCGCCTATTATACGCGCCCGGAAATCCATCCGATCGAAGAGAGCTGCGAGAACGAGCATCGCCTGTTCGAAAAGCTGATGGAGACCCCGACCGCGCCGATCCTCGACGCAGAGCTCGCCGCGATCGCCGATACCGACGCCGCCGACAATTATCGCCTGGTGCTTGGCTATCGCGATCACCTGCTGAAGCATGGCTCGATCGAAGCGGGTTATCTGGCGCTGTTTCAGCCGGGCGCACCGCAAGTACCGCCGGTCTTCATCGAGCAGATGGTTCATCTCGTATTGTCCGGCCTGTTGGCGGATGAGCGCGATCCCTTCGTGCTGCGCGCCGCCGAGCTGTTCTTCCGCGACCAAAAGGCGACGACGAGCGACGGCCAACTCATGCTCGCGGACGCGGAAGTGGTCGAGATGTACTCGGAATCCGGCGGTTTCGGCGGACTCGGAGCGTTGCTGGCCGAGGCCGGAACGCCGATGCGCGAGGTCTCGCTCGACGTGATGACCGAGGACAACGCGGCCGCCTATTGGGAGCGCGCCGATCAGTTCAACTTCGCGCTCGACTTCCGCTTTACCCAGCCGGGACAGGACGCGCTGGCGCGGGTCATCGAACGATGGGTCGGTCATTTCATGCAGTTGCCGGTGCGCGTACAGGCCATGCAGGCGATCAGCGACGAGCGCTGGACCTGGCATGTCGGCCTCGATACGGAATCGACGCTGATACTGAACGGGCTCTATGAGGGGGAGCCAGTCGACGAGACCCGTCTCAACCGCATCGCCGCGCTATATCGCATGGAGTTCCTGGAACCCGATCGTCTCATCGAGACGATGCGGGGCAAGCCGGCTTATCTGGGCCTCGCGGCGTCGGGCGATAATCTCATTCGACTGAAACCGCAAAACCTGTTGACGAACCTTCCCCTGACACCGGGCCTACAGTGAGCAAGGAAACGATATGACGACCTCATCGACAAAGATCGTGAACACCCCGTGGATGCGGCTCGTGGCGTTACTGCTCGCGGTCCTGCTCGCCATTGGCGCTTTTTTCCTGTGGCTGAACACCGAGGAGTGGGTGTCGACCGTTGGAGAACGGGCCGAGCGACTTCAGGAACTGACCGTTTCGGACGAGGTGGCCGCCTGCATCGACAAACGGGTCGCCGATATCGACGCGATGGTCGATCAGGGCATGATCAGCGCGGACGCCGCCGAGCAGTCACGCTCGCAGGCGCGCTCGCTCTGCTACGACCGCAACTGAGGAACTTCGGTCAGTCCTCGCTGAAGAAGTCGTCGATCGACAGTCCGCGCTTGCCGGCCTCGAGATAATCGTCGGTGGTGCGAATTCGGGACCGGTGGGCGATCGCGAAGGGATCGCCACCGTCGGCGGCCAGGGCTTCGAGCCGACAGCTTTCGCACATCTGCAACAGCGCGACACGCTCCTCGGTCTGGAACATCCAGTGCGTGCCGCCGAGTTTCTCCTTGACCTTGTCGAGCATGCCGCGTGCCGCAAATGGCGTGCCGCAACGGATGCATTCGGCCGGTTCGTCCTCGTTCAACGTCACTGGCTGCATGACGGTCGGCGCGAAATTATAGCGCGGCTCCAACGAAATCGCGGTCTCCGGGCAAGTGGCCGCGCAGATGCCGCACTGGACGCAGGCCGATTCGACGAACCGCAATTGCGGCTTGTCCGGATCGTCGCGCAGCGCGTCAGCGGGACAGGCCGAGACGCAGGCCATGCACAGCGTGCAGCGTTCCTGATCGACGTTGATCGCGCCATAGGGCGCGGATTCGGGCAGCCGGATGAGGTCGGACTCCGCATGTCCACCCTTGGCGAGGATCGCGATGGCGGCCCGCGCCACCTCGCGCTTGCCGCCCACCGGCGCAAAAGCCGTACGCGCGATTTCCGCTGCGGGCTCAAGGTCGTAGAGCGCCGATTCGACGATATCGGGATCGCTCGCGTCGAGGACCAGGACGCGGCCGTCACCGAGCGCCATTCCGCCGGTCAATGCATCGATGAGAAGGATCTCCTCATTCAGCGCGTCCAACTCGCCGGCCTTGCGCGGATCGACCAGCACCACCAGCGAGCGGAACCCGGTGGCCAGCGCCGAGGCCATCAGGTCATGTCCGACCCCGGTAGCCGAGTGCAGTTCGAGCGGAATGACGTTGGCCGGCAGGCCCCGCCCGAGCCGCGCCATGGCATTGATCAGCGGCGCGCCATGCTGGCGATCGTGAACCAAGAGGACCGGCGATTTTCCACCCGCGGCGAGATAGGTCTGCGCCAGCGTCTGGACGCGCCCGACCAGCTGGGTGCGCGCCGGATAATCGTAGGAGACGGCGCCCGTCGGGCAATGGGCGGCGCAATTGCCGCAACCGCCGCAGATATCGGCGTCGATCAGGACCTCGTCGCCCGCTGGCGTGATCGCGCTCGGCGGACAATTGTCGATGCATTTCGTGCAGCCGGTCTTTTTAGACCGTTCATGGGCGCAGATCGAGGCGTCGTAGGAGACATAGATCGGCTTTTCGAACTCGCCCTCATAGGCGCTCGCCTCGAAAACGGCGCGCATGACGGCGGCCGGATCACGCGGGTCAGCACGGAAGTAGCCGTCACGACCCGTCGGCCGCGGGAACAGGGCGGCGCCGCCGGTCATGTCGAACAGGACGCTGCAATTTGATTTGGCGCCATCGCGGGCGAGGCCGAACTGCGGCTCGCCGCGCGAAGAGGGCAGCATGGCCGCATAGCCATCGACGACGACGTCGAACGCCCCGAGCGAACCGTGCGCCATGGAGACCTTGCCGCGGAACACGGGAAAATCGAGAACGGCCGGCAGCAGAATATCGTCGGTTCCGGTCAGGAGCAGCGTGACCGAAAGGGTCCGGTTGAGCATCGCGGCGGCGTCGAAGGCCGCCTGCCCCTCGCCCATGACAAGGCACAGCCCATCGCTGGCGATGGTGCGCAGACGGGCCGGCTTGATCGGCAGGGAGGCGGCGGCGATCAGCGCGGCCATCTTCGGCGCGGTCGACGTCTTGTCCGTCGTCCAGCCGGCGGTCTCGCGAATATTGACGAAGGCCGCGACCTCGCGTCCTCCCTCTTCCGCGACTTCGGCAAAGAGCGGGCTTTCCTGTGTACACGCGACGACAATCTCGTCGCCGGACTCCAGTGCGCCTTCAAAAACGCCGATCTGGCTGCGACAAAGATTGGTATGAACGGTCAATTCCGTCTCGCCAAACGCGCGCGCAATGGCTTTCCCATCCATTTTCATGGACTTCTCGCAATTGCAGATCAGGACCCGTTGACGCTTTGCAGACATGGCTTCTCCCTTGTGAGCGAGCCTTAACACGTTATTCTATCAGCGGAAGCGGGCAAATAAGCCCGTCTCATACGAAAGGATGACCCTGTTTGGCCCGGGAGTTGACGATCATGTTGGGAGTGCTCGCCGAAAAGCGGCGATCGGTCTCGAAATGGGCGAAGGAGTACTGGATTCCGGTCGGCGTGACGCCCGCTTCCGGGAACTTTTCGGCCGGCAATGAACTTCTGCGCGACGACACCATGACCCGCTATTTCATGGGCGTCCACAATCTCACATGCCATGCCGCGGACACCGAGGCCTATGTCCATAATTTCAATAGCCAGACACCGGCCCTTTTCGTCATCCTGCGGCGCTCTGAAGACGATACCCACCCATTGCCGTGGTTTGTCCATTCGGTGACGGCCTCGCCCTATCTGGCGCAGGACTACGACGACAGCGCCGAAGACATCGTCGAGCGGGTCGCGATGCCGCCCGAAATTGCCGGGGCGATCATGGATTTCGTCGATCGCTATCACAAGGAGGAGGTGTTCAAGAAGCGGCGGCGCGACAAGCTCGATACCGACGCGCACAAATTCGGCCAGGAGCCGATCTTCCTTCATCGCGAGCGACCGGCTGGAGGCAAGTACGATGGTTGACGAGGCCGACAAGACCGAAGGCTTCTTGTCGCGCTGGTCGCGGCGCAAGCGCGAGCCCGACGAGATCGAACCGGCGGTAGAAATCGCGCCGGACGATGTCGCGCCGGTCATCGAAGCCGACACGCCCGATCCGGAAGCGGAGGAGAACCGCATTGCCGCCGAAGCGATCGACATCGATTCGCTGGTTCAGGGTGACGATTTTTCGCTCTTCCTGAAGCGCGGCGTTCCCGAGCTTTTGCGCAAGCAGGCCTTGCGGAAGCTGTGGCGAACCAATCCCGTTTTCGCCAATCTCGACGGCCTCAACGACTATGACGAAGATTTCCGCAATCCCGCCCACAATGCCTACAAGTCGCTCTGGCAGGTCGGGCGCGGCTTTCTGAGCGTCGAAGAGCAGGAGACCCAGCAGGCGACCGGCCGCATGTCGCGCGACGTCGTCGTTGACGAGCCGGCCGCGGGTGAAGCCGATCCCGTGGAGGAGATGCGCGACGCCGAAGCTCCCACGATCACTGGGGACGAAGAAGACCCGACGGCGGCGTCCACAGACGGAGAAGAAGCGCCCGTCGAGATCGCCATCGAAAGCGATGAGGCGGATGAACTCGCGTTCGCGCCTGTGCAATCTATCGAGCCGGAAGAGGCGGAACAGCCGCGACGGCGCGTGTCTATACGCAGCCGCCTGGAGGGGTAGGACTGAGGCTTCGGGGCCTCGGTCGGCCCTCCGTTCACACGTCCGGATCGGCCAGATGTGTCCGCAGCATTTCCTTGTAGATGCCCGCCATTTCCTCGACGTACACCTCGTGGTCTGCGACATCGCGGACATTGCGCCCGACATGGGCATTGTAGCGCGCCGCGGCATAGAGAAAGGCCATGTGAATGTCAGTCGCGGGGACCTTGCGATTGGCGCGGTTGGCGACATCGATGAATCGGTCGGCCAGCCTGACGAACGCCTCCGGGCTCCTGGTTTCCAGCGGTTCGCTCGCTTGCCCTTGCGTGCCATTTCCCTGCGACGGCATATCCGTGTCTCCTCCTGGCGCGTCCCGGCGGTCGGCATTATCTGCAATCACGAAGCGCGATTGGCCGCGCACCGCATTTGCCGTATGTGACGGTCCAGACTTCCATAACAGCGAGAGTTCAGTTGGCAATCAGCAAGGACAAAATTCTGGAGCAGCTCAAGCGGGTCAAGGGACCCGACCTGAGCGGTAACATCGTCGATCTCGGCCTGGTCTCGGAAATTTTCCTCGCCGACGGCAAGGCGTTCTTTTCGCTGACGGTCCCGGCCGACCGTGCCGAGGAACTGGAGCCTCTGCGCGCCGCCGCCGAAAAGGCGGCTATGAACGCCGAGGGCGTCGAGAAGGCGGTCGTCGCGCTGACCGCCGAGCGCAGCGGCTCCTCCTCCGCGTCGGCTGTGCGTCCGGCACCGAGCGCCCAGCAAGCCGCCGCCGTGCCCCCGCCAATGGCGGTCCACGCCGCTCACGCCAGACCAACCCCGCCGGCAAAGGCCGGAGTTCCCGGCATCGGCGCGATCATCGCCGTCGCCTCGGGCAAAGGTGGCGTCGGCAAGTCGACCACGTCGGTCAATCTGGCCCTCGGCCTTCAGGCGAACGGGTTGAAGGTCGGCATTCTGGATGCCGACATCTACGGTCCCTCCATGCCCCGTCTGCTGCATATTTCCGGCAGGCCGCAGACGGTGTCCGGCCGCATTCTCAAGCCGATGGAGGGCTACGGCCTGAAGGTCATGTCGATGGGTTTCCTCGTCGATGAGGAAACCCCGATGATCTGGCGCGGGCCAATGGTCATCTCCGCGCTGACCCAGATGCTGCGCGAAGTCGAATGGGGCGAACTCGACGTGCTCGTCGTCGATATGCCGCCCGGCACCGGCGATGCCCAGCTGACCATGGCCCAAAACGTGCCGCTGGCCGGCGCGGTCATCGTCTCGACGCCGCAGGATCTTGCTCTGATCGACGCGCGCAAGGGCCTCGCCATGTTCCGAAAGGTCGATGTCCCGATCCTCGGCATCGTCGAGAATATGAGCTATTTCATCTGCCCGAGTTGCGGCAGCCAGCATGACATTTTCGGCCATGGCGGAGCGCGCAAGGAAGCGACACGAATCGGTGCGCCGTTCCTCGGCGAAGTGCCCCTCGACATGGCCATCCGCGAGACGTCCGACGGCGGCACGCCGATCGTCGTTTCCGATCCGGATGGCGCGCATGCGAAAATCTATCGGGAGATCGCCGAGAAGGCATGGACCAGGGTGTTGGAGGAGCGCCAGATGAGCGGCGGGCCGTCGATCGTCTTCGAGTAAGGCCTCCGCGCGGCGCCTGAGCCGGGCCGGGCCGGAAGCGGGCAACCCCCCGTCCGACCGGTTCGGTTTCGCGCCCTACCCCGATACAGCGGCTTCTTGGCGCTTTTCGATCAGGAAAACCACGCGGTCTTTGCCCCGATTGGTGATCTCGACACTATCGCCGGTCTCGCGGATCAGATTCGGGATGTCGATCGTCGTCAGCGGATCACTGCAATGGACTTCGAGGCGATCGCCCGCGGCGAGACCGCCCAGCGCCTTGCGGGTTTTCAGGGCCGGCCAAGGGCATTTCAGACCGACGAGATCGAGTTTGGTTGTAACGGGCATGGCCGGCAAGTTGGCCGAGGCGGCCGGCGTCGTCAATCGCTTTGTCAGTAGAGGCTCGAATAGGGAATGAAGCCCACGATATCGCCCTGCTGGATCTGCGTCACGTCCTCGGCAAGCTCGATAAGCCCGTCCGTCTCGACCAGCGACGACAGCAGGCCGGCACCCTCGCGGGGAAACTTCACGGCTTCCACCGATCCATTTGCGGCAGGGCGCAGGTTGACACGCACATATTCGCGGCGGTCCTTCTTCTTCTTGTACGAGAACGCCGTCCGGACCGGCGTCGAGACGATTGGCTTGGGTCCGGCGCCGGAAAGCGCCAAAATCGCCGGTCGCGCGATATAGGCGAAGGTGACGAAGCTCGCCACCGGATTGCCCGGCAGCCCAATGAACGGCGTCCCGTCAATAACGCCCATCGCCACCGGGCGTCCCGGCTTGATCGCGACGCGCCAGAACACCAGCGACCCGGCGCTTTCCACCGCGTCTTTGACGAAATCCGCCTCCCCTGTCGAGACGCCACCGGAGGTCAGGATCAGATCGTGCGCCGATGACGCCTTGCTCAGCGTTTCCGTGATCGCTGACCGATCATCCGGCAGAATGCCGAGGTCGGTGATCGCACAGCCGAGCCGCCCGAGCATCGCCATCAGCATGAACCGGTTGGAATCGAAAAGCTGCGTCGGTCCACGCGGTGTACCGGCGGCGACGATCTCGTTGCCGGTCGAGAACACCGCGACGCGGACACGGCGGCTGACGTCTACCCGGATCTCCCCCAGCGCGGCAGCGAGGGCGATGTCCTGGGGACGCAGGCGACGGCCGGCTTTCAAGACGACCGCTCCCGCTTCGACATCCTCGCCCACCGTTCGCATATTGGCGCCGGTGGTCAGACCGGCGGGAAGGATTACCCTGCCCGTCTCGTCGAGCCGCACGTCTTCCTGCATGAAGACCGTATCGGCGCCGGCCGGCATCGGTGCGCCGGTGAAAATCCGCATGGCCTCACCGGACCCTACGGCGATGCTCGCTTCCGAACCCGCCTGAACCCGCCCGGTGACCGGAAAGCCGCGCTCTCCTGTCATCGGAAGGTCGACGCCGCGCACGGCATAGCCGTCGACCGCGGAATTGGAATAGGGCGGCAACGCCATCGACGAGATCATGTCACGGGCGAGTATCCGCCGGTCCGCTTCGCCAAGCGGAATCGATTCGGTTTCCGCAAGCGGCAGCACCCGCGATGTGATCAGTGCGACCGTCTCGGCCACCGTCATCATCGGTCTGCCGAATGCGAAGCAATCGTCCGAAAGTTGAGCCATCGTCGCAACCCATATCCATCGCCGGTCGCAGGAAATGACCGGATGTCCTGCGATGGGCACTATATGACAAGCGAGCGACACTCTACCCTTGTCCTGGAATCTTCTGCGTCGGCCCTGGCCGCCGCACACGCGACAGGATCACGATGGGAGCACCATGCAAGAACTGAAGAACCGGGCGACCGTCGGCGTCGTCATGCCGGACCCCGGCAACCCGCGCCTGACGGAGCAAGTCACGGGCATCGACCAGACCGGCGCGCCGGTGGAACTCAGCGTCCCCGTCGAGCGCGCCCTGACGCTCTATCTCAACGCCCAGGAGATCGTCACGATGATGACGATCAACGACTATCCGGATTATCTGGCGCTCGGCTATCTGTTGAACCAGAACATGCTGAAGCCCGACGATGTGGTCACCAGCGTCGAATATGACGAGGATCTCGAGGTGGTGGTCGTCAGGACCGAGCGCGGCACCAATTACGAGCAAAAGCTGAAAAAGCGGACCCTGACATCGGGATGCGCGCAGGGCACCGCATTCGGCGACCTGATGGAGGCGCTGGATGACATCGCCCTACCGATCGCGGAACTGCGCACCTCGTGGCTCTACGCGATGACGAAAACGATCAACACGACCCCCTCGCTGTATCTGGAGGCCGGGGCGATCCACGGCTGCGTCCTCTGCGTGAAGGGCGAGCCGGTCTGCTACATGGAGGATGTCGGGCGGCACAACGCGGTCGACAAGATCGCCGGCTGGATGTTCAGCCACAAGATCGATGCGGCGGACAAGATCCTCTACACCACCGGCCGGCTCACTTCGGAAATGACAATCAAGACCGTGCGGATGGGCATCCCGATCCTGGTTTCGCGCTCCGGCTTCACGGCCTGGGGCGTGGCGCTGGCGCGGCAGGTCGGCCTGACGCTGGTCGGTCGGGCGCGAGGCAAGCGTTTCGCGGCGCTGTCGGGCCAGGATAGGATCATTTTCGACCAGGACATCGCGACCGTCGAGGACGAACCCTCGCGCAGCAAGCGAAAGGGCGCCGGCTATGACGAGTGATGCGACATTGCCGATCGGCGTCATCCTCGCCGGCGGTTTGGCGCGGCGTATGGGCGGCGGCGACAAGCCGATGCGGGCGATCGGCGGACGCACCATCCTGTCGCATGTCGTCGATCGCCTCGCGCCGCAATGCGCCGAACTGATCCTCAACGCCAATGGCGACCCGGCCCGCTTTGCGGCCTTCGGCCTGCCGGTGGTCGCCGACACGCTCGACGACTTCCCCGGACCACTCGCCGGTATCCTGGCGGCGCTCGACTGGACCGCGGAGAACCGGCCCGGCGCCACATGGGTCGTGAGCGTGGCGGGCGATTGTCCGTTCCTGCCGCGCGATCTTGTGGCTCGTCTCGAGCAGGCACGGGAAGCCGAGAACGCCGATCTGGCGGTCGCCGCATCCGGCGGCTGGTCGCATCCGGTCATCGGCCTTTGGAAGGTGGCCTTGCGCGACGAATTGCGCGACGCCCTTGTCGGAGAGGACATGCGCAAGATCGACCGATGGACGGCGCGCTATCGCCTGGCGACGGTCGCCTGGCCGAACGAGCCGGTCGATCCCTTCTTCAACGCCAATACGGTCGAGGATCTTGGCGAAGCCGAGACTCTGGCGACCCGTCTCGCCGATTGACAATCAGGCGGGCCGGAACCCCGCCTGTCTCAACGCCTCGCGGCCTTCCGGAGCGTGGAGCGCCGACAGGAACGCTTGGACCGCGCTCCGCTTTTTCCGCGCCGAAACCAGCACGAAATCATAAGACTCCTCGGTGAGTGGGATGAAGCCGAGCCCCGCCGCTTGCGCCACCGGCTCGATCGTCACGCCCCAGTCGGCACGTTCTTGCGCGATCGCGGCCGCCACCGCGTTGTGCGAGCGCGGCTGGTTCCAGTAGCCGTCCGGACGATTTTGACCCAGCAGCCGGTCGATCAGAATGCGCGTACCCGCGCCCTGATTGCGGTTGACCATCAGGCATTCCGGATCGGCGAGTGCGTTGGCGACGGCCTCGTTTGCGCCAGCGCCCTCGAAACGCGGGTCGCCGAGGCGGAACGCAATCCCCTGCATGCGCCGCCAGCCAGGAACGAGTTCCAGGCCTTCGACCAGGAACGGCGTGTTGTAGCTGTCGGTTTGCGGATCGTAGAGGTGGATCGGCGCGAGGTCGCACTCGCCGCGTTTGGCCGCCGCGAGGCCGCCCAGACTGCCGACCGCGAGGGAACGGACCGTCAGCCCGTCGCGGGAGAGCGGCGCCAGGACCGGGTCGAGGCCGGTGCAGTGGCTGCCGATGATGACCAGATCGGGGATACGCACATGCGGCGTGAACAGCGTGACCTCGGCTTGCGTCCCCGCGGGCAGATGGTCCGCGAGCGCTTCGATGCGCAGAAACCCGTCCGCCTGGGAAAACGACGTGATGGCGCCGGACCCCTTGCCGGTCGGATAGGCGATCAACCCGTCATCGCCCTGAACCAACGACACCATCGCGAACTCGGTACGTCCGAGTTCGGACGCGATCCGCACGGGAACGCGCGCTGATACCCGCGTCTCGGCACGCGGCGGCAGGCCGGCCATGCGCCGCAGGATCGGCGCGACCATGTCGTGAAACGTGAACATCGCGGATGTCGGGAAGCCCGGCAGGATCACCACCGGTTTTTCGTCGCAGACCGCCAGACAAAGCGGCTTTCCGGGCTTCAGCGCGACGCCATGCGCGACGATCCCCGGCTCACCCAGCCTATCGACGATGCGATGGCTGACGTCGCCGGCGCCCTTCGAGGTGCCGCCGGACAGGATGACCATGTCGTGGGTTTCCAGCGCCGCGCGCATCGCGGCTTCCAGCTTGTCCTCGTCGTCGGGAAACGCGCCGAGGAAATCCGGCACGCCGCCATTCTCGAAAATGGCCGCGGCGACGATCGCGCCGTTGGTATCGTAGACCGAAGCCGGACCGAGCGCCTGTCCGGGCTGCACGAGTTCGTCGCCGGTCGACAGGACCGCCACCTTGACCTTCCGCAACATGTCGAGGCGTGCAATTCCACATGCGGCAAGCATGCCGATTTCGCGCGAGCCGATGCTGGTCCCGGCACGCAGCAGCAATTCGCCGCGCGCGATGTCCGAGCCCGCATAGGAAATGAACTGGCCGGCCGAGGCGGCGCGCCGGACTTCGACCGCGCCGTCTTCAAGGGGCTGCGTGTGCTCGACCATGACGATCGCGTCGGCCCCGCGCGGAACCATCCCCCCCGTCGAGATCGGCGTGGCCGTGCCGCTGGGCACCGACAATGTCGGAGCAATGCCGCAAGCGAGCGTCTCGGGATTGAGAGCCAGACGCGCCGGATTGGCTTGGCTGGAGGTCGCCAGATCACCCGACTGCACCGCGAACCCATCGACATTGGACCGATCGAACGACGGCACGTCGATGGGCGAGACGATATCGGCCGCGAGCACCCGGCCCAGCGCGTCCTCGAGCGCGCATTGCTCGCTCGCCGACGCGCGCGGGAATACAGCCGCTTCGAATCGTTGAAACGCCTCTTCGCGTGACAGGATCGAAAGGAACTGCTCCTGCTCCACGCCCCCGCTGCGGGCGGTGGTCGGGGCGTTCGACGCGATTGTGAAATTCTTCGTCATGGCTCCTCGTGGAGAGAAAATCCGGCAACCGGCGTACCGGCGGCATGGCCTTCGCTCATCGCGGGAATCAGGCACCATGCGTCCGCCGACACAAGCTGTGCCGGCGGCAGGGCGCCGACCGAAAGCGGCGTCCAGGCGCGTTCCGTCTGCTTCAGTAAAACGATCTCCGTCACTCCGATTCCCGACGATATCTTGCGCGCAAGCGGCATGGATACCGGGTCTCGCGGTCCCGATCCAGTCAACGCCCGCAGGATCGGCTCGACAAGGGCCAGCCAGACCGCCAGCGCCTGATCCGGCTGCCCCGGCAAGGCGATCACCGGAATATGCCCGACCCTGCCGAAGGCGGCAGTGCGTCCGGGTTGCAACGCGATCCCGTGGGCAAAGCGTTCGCCCGCCTGTGCGATAGCGGCCGCCGTTTGGTCGTTCCGGCCCGCGCCGGTGCCCCCGACGAGGACGATCAGGTCCGCGGTTTCTTCCAGGATGCCGTTCGCGATGGAGGCCACGTCGCGCTTGCACGAAACGCGCGCCACATCGGCGCCCGCCGATCCAGCCCTCATCTCGGCGAAATCCGCGGTGAGGCGCGCGGCATTTACGGAGTCGAGATCGATCAGCCGAAGCCGCGGGCGGCGGACGGGCAAGTGCGCAAGACCGCCCCGCCGAGCACAGAGAATGTCGAAGGCGGAAATCCTGCGGCCAGGGATCGCCGGCAACTGCCCCACCGCGATGTCTTCGCCGGCGCGGCGCACGCCTTGGCCCGGAATGGCCTCGGTGAGGACCTGGACCAACGGTCCTTGTGCCTCGACACCTTGCGCGTCGACAACGCAGTCGCATCCGTCCGGGAGGATGTCGCCGACCTCGACCCAGACCGGAGGAACCGCCGGTACGGCGGGTGCGAAAGACGACGCGCCGATCAGATCCCGCGCCGTCAATGCCCAGCCGTCGACCGCCGCTTCATCGCGCGACGGACAGGCGTGCACAGCCGGTGCAGGCTCCGCGGCGATCGCGCCGAGCGCGGCGTCAAGCCGCAGATCGACCGGCGCCACCGGCGCCAACCCGTGCAACAGCCAATCATGGACCGCATCGAAAGCGGCCAGAGTCCCGCTGGTTTCCTGGAGAGCCGTCATTTTCCCCGCGTCTCAGACATCGACCCGCCCCATATAACAGCGATCGTCTGCGGGGATATCCCAATGGCCGCGATTTCCGGGAAGCGCGGACGAAGGACGTGGGCGGTCGGTTCGAGACCAGGCGCCGCCGACGTCTGGCCTGAAGCTCGGGCGTCAGACCATCATTTGCGCATCGCCGTCGATGCTCAGGGCCTGTCCGGAAATGCTCGAACCTTGCGGAGATGCCAGGAAAACCGCCATCGCCGCGAGGTGCTGCGGCGGAATGAGCTTTCTGAGCGACGTCACCGCAAGAGCCGCCGCCTCGACCTCCTCGTAACTCTTGCCGAGCGCGGCCGCCTTGTTGGCGAACACCGAATGGATTCGCGGTCCATCGACCGAACCGGGCAGGATCGCGTTGACGCGAATGCCGAACTCGCCAAGTTCGATGGCCAGCGATTTGGTGAAGCCGACGACGGCCCATTTCGACGCGGCGTAGGGAGTGCGCATGGAAAACCCCAGCCGCCCCGCCAGCGACGCCAGGTTGACGATACTGGCGTTCGAACTCCGCTTGAGTAGAGGCACGGCCAGCCGAGTGCAGTTGAACTGGCCGGTGATGTTGACGTTGAGGGTCTGGTCCCATTCTGCGGGATCGATGTCCTCGACCCGCCCCGTCGGCCCGGCGATGCCGGCATTGTTGACCAGAACGTCGAGCCCGCCGAGTGTCTTCTCTACCTCCGCGAACAGCCGCGCGACGTCGCCACGATCCGAGACATCGGCCCGGCTGGCGGTGACGCCATCAAGGTCGGCTCCGGCGCCCTCCCCGTCGCTGATGTCGCAGTAATGCACCCGCGCGCCGCCGGCCTGGAAGGCCCGCACCATCTCCAGCCCGATGCCCGACGCGCCCGCCGTCACCAAAACCCGCAAACCGGCTATGTCCGATACCATCGTCACTCTCGTTCTCAGATTGAAGCGGACGGCAGATTGCCGTTCGCCAGGATGAAATCCGCCGCGTCCCGGATATCCGCCGCCACGGCGGCGCGAGCCTCATCGGCCTGCCTTGCCTTCAGCGCCGCGATGAGCCGGGCATGGTGCTTGTGGGCCTCGACCTCTTTCAGCCGGCGTCCGCTGGCGCGCAGATCGAGGTTGATGACCGGTCCGACCTGGAGCCACAACCCGTCGATGATCTGCTGCAATTGCGGCATGCCCGCCGCCGCATAGACGGCGAAATGCAGTTCCTTGTTGGCCTTCAGTGCGATCGCCCCGTCGGGGTCGCGGTGCCGGCTCTCGGCGGCGAAGCGTTCGTGATGGGCGCAAGCGGCGGCGATCTGCGCGGCGTCGGCCCGTTCCGCCGCGAACTGAGCGGCAAGGCCTTCCACTTCCATGCGGATGATCGTCAATTCGCCGAACCGCTCGCGGGTCATGATCGGCACCCGAATCGCCCGGTTCGGCAGGATTTCCAGCGCCCCCTCCGCCGACAGCCGACCGACCGCCTCGCGCACCGGCATCGCACTGGTGCCGACAGCCTCGGCCAGACCGCGCAGCGTAAACTTGTCTCCGGGCGCCACCTGCCCCGCCAGGATCAGCTCCCGCAGGTCCCGATAGACGTGCTCCCCGAGCGTCACCCGCGACACCCGCAAAACCTTGCCGACGATACCCGCCTCGACCACGCTCATGAAATAAATTCCTCTTATCCCGACCTTATGGCTGGACTCAGACACGAAAGCACGTTTTCTTAGATGTGTCATGTGTGATCACAGATGACAATGTGAATATGAAGGGGCAGGAGGCCGTCGCCGCGGGCCCCGCGGATCATGGGCGGAGGAATGCCCTTCAGACGGGTCCATTGGGAGGAACAACAATGTCCAATTCGCATATCCGGCCTGACCGCAGACAGGTCATCAAGGGCATCGGCACGGCGGCGCTCGTCGCCGGCATCGGAACGCCGTTCATCGCCCGGGCACAGAGCGAGGTGGTCAAGATCGGCCATCTGACGCCGCTGACCGGCTTTCTCGGCCCCCTCGGCGAATACGCTCAACTCGGCGTCCAGCTGGCGGTCGAGGAACTCAACGCCGCTGGCGGCATCGACGGCCGCCAGATCGAGCTCCTGATGGAGGACAGCGTCAATCCGGCCACGGCATCGACCAAGGCCGAGCGCTATATCACCCGCGACAACGTCGCCTGCATCATCGGCGAAATCAGCTCGGCGTCCGGCCTGGCGATCGCGCAGGTCGTCGAACGGAACAAGAAGCTGTTCTTCAACACCGGCTGCAACTCCGATGCCCTGCGCGGTAGCGACTGCAGCCGCTACATGTTCCACGTCGAGGCGTCGAACTCGCAATATGTGAAGGGGGTCGGCTCCGCCTTCCTGCGCGACGGCCTCATCGACGGCAAGAAGATCTACTTCCTCACCGCCGACTACGCCTACGGCCAGGATCTGTCCCGCGTCGGCAAGAACTTCATCGAGGCCAACAACGGCACGGTCGCATGGGAGGATCTGGTTCCGACCGACGCCACCGATTTCAGCGCCTACATCCTGAAGATCCGGCAGGCGCAACCCGACCTCATCATCTCCAACCTCGCCGGCAACCAGATCACCAATTTCGTCAAGCAGTATACCGAGTACGGCCTCGACTTTCCCTATGGCGGCTTCGGCTTCGACACCGCCGTCGCCTGGGGCGCCGGCAAGGGCAACTTCGGTGGCGAATGGCCGGTGGTCTGGCATCACAAGCTGGAAAACACGGGCGCGCAGGCGTTCGTCCAGGCCTTCACCGCGAAGTGGGGCAAACCGCCAGACAACCAGGCCTGGGGCGATTATCTCGCCACCAAGCTCGTCGCGCAGGCGATGACCGAAACCAAATCGACCGAGACCGACGCCGTTCTGGAGTATTTCGAGGGCGAGCCGAAACTCGACATCCTGAAGGCGCGCGAGGGATATTTCCGCAAGCGTGACCACCAGCTCATCCAGGAAATGTACACGATGACGGCCAAGCCGATCGATCAACTGGAAGACGAGTGGGATCTGATGCTGCTCGGCGCGGCCGTGCCGGGCGAAGGCGAGGATCTGGAGGCGATCGCGCCGACCGAGGCCGAGAACGCCTGTAGCTTCGACGCCGCATAGGTTCGTCGTATCGGGTTCGTCGGCGCGGCGCCGCTCGTCGCGCCGACGGGTTTTGAAGTCTTCCGATCATCGCTGAGGGTCGTACCTTGCCCCTGGAAGCCATCTTTGTCCTCGAACAGGTCGTCAACGGCCTTTTCGTCGGCGTCAATTATTTGCTGATCGCACTCGGCCTGTCGCTGATCTTTTCGCTCGGCGGCATCGTCAATCTGGCGCATGGCGGTTTCTACGCGATCGGCGCCTATCTGGTCGTCCTGCTGTTCGACACACTCGGTTATTCCGCCTTCGTGGCCGCGCCACTCTTGGTGGCCGTTATCGGCGTGGGGGTCGAACGGGTGTTCCTGCGGCCTTTCTACAAGGCCGATCCGGCGTTGAGCCTGCTTCTGACCTTCGGGCTTGCCATGGTCATCGAACAGTCACTACGCATGATCTTCGGCGCGAGCCCCCGTCCCTTTTCGATCCCGCAGTTTCTCAGCGGCCAGATCTTTATCGGCGACTTCATCTATTCGCGCTATCGCTTCGCCATCCTGATCGTCGCCACCGCCGCCGTAGCAGGCCTCTGGCTGCTCCTGCAGCGAACGCCGTTCGGCCGGATCGTGCGGGCCGGCATCCAGGCGCCCGACATGGTCGGCGCGCTCGGCATTTCCCTGAAGCCGTATCTGACCGCCGTCGCCGCCCTTGGCCTCGGCCTCGCCGGACTGGCCGGAACGATGATGGCCCCGATCACCGGCATTCATCCGGCCATGGGAGCCGAGATTCTCATCCCCGCTTTCGTGGTCGTGGTGATCGGCGGGCTGGGGTCGTTCTGGGGGGTGATCGTCGCCGCCCTCCTCGTCGGAGTGGTCCGGGGGCTGACCATCTATTTCTATCCGCCGGCTGCCGAAGCCTCGATGTACATTTTGATGCTGCTCGTGCTGCTCGTCAGGCCTCGCGGCCTGTTCGGCGAGCGGATCGCCAGGTTCGAGTAGGGCGCTCCCATGCTGTCACGGTCTCTCAACATCGTCATCGCATTGACGGCGCTTGTCGTCCTGCCATTCTTCATGGAAGCGATCGGCCTGACGGTCGATTCCGCCATCGACGTCATCGTCCTTGCCACTGCCGCGCTCGCCCTGAATCTTCTGTTCGGCTACACCGGGCTGATCTCCTTCGGCAACGGGCTGTGGTTCGGCATCGGCGTCTACGCCGCCGCGCTGGCCCATCTGAACTGGTTTCCCGACCAGATGCTGCTGCCCGCGCTGATCTCGATCGCCACCGTTGCGGTCATGGCCACCGTCCTTGGCTTCCTGATCTTACGGCGCAAGGGCGTCTATTTTTCGCTTCTGACCCTGGCTCTCACGGCCCTCGGCTACGCCATCGCATTTCGCTGGACAGAGGTGACCGGCGGTGAAAACGGCCTCGGCGGCATCACCCGCCCGACGCCGTTCGGCCTTTCGACGGTGAACAGCGGCTCCTATTACGTGCTCGCCGCCATCGTGGTCTTCGCCGTATTCTTCGGGCTGCAGCGCTTCGTCCGCTCGCCGATCGGCACTGTGCTCGTCGCAATCCGGGAAAACGAGGAGCGGGCGCGCTTCCTCGGCTACGCGACACCGTCCTACAAGCTGATCTGTTTCGTCGTCTCGGCGACGGTTACCGCCCTTGCCGGCGTCCTGTTCCTTTTCCATCATCGCTTCGCCTCGGCCGATCCCGTCTCGCCGGCCTTTTCCGGCGAACTCCTTGCGATGGTGCTGATCGGCGGTTCGCGCAGCTTCCTCGGCCCCGCCCTCGGCGCGCTGTTCTACGTCCTGTTCCGCGAGTTCCTGTCGCAATGGACCGGCGACTGGCTGTTCTATTTCGGCCTACTGTTCGTCGGTTTCATCATGTTCTCGCCCTCCGGTCTCGTGGGCGTGGCCGGGCGCATCATCGGCCCGTTCCTGCCGAAGCGCACGGGCGCCGCCGCAATGGCCAACCGCAGCATCGCCGAGGGCGAACCGCTCCCCGCCTTTCTGCGCCGCAAGGATGCCGACCGCGAGCCGCTGCTTCGCGTTGACGGGTTGGCCAAGAATTTCGGCTCCGTCCAGGCGGTACGCGACGCGAGCTTTACGGTTCGCAATCGAACCCTGCATGCTCTCATCGGTCCCAACGGCGCCGGCAAGACCAGTGCGTTCAACCTCATCTCCGGCATGTTCGCGCCCAGCCGGGGCAAGGTAACGCTTGGCGATGCGAGCATCGAGGGTCTGCCCCCAGAAACGGTCTGCCGCCGGGGTTTGGCCCGCTCGTTCCAGATCACCAATCTCTTCCCGACCCTCAGCGTCGAGGAGAACCTGCGACTGGGCGTCCAGGCGACCCATGCCAGCCGGTTCAATCCATGGATCGGCGCGAAAGGAATCGCGGCGATCAATCAGGAAACCGCCGAGATCATTCGCTTCCTCGGCGTCCGTGGCATGGAGAGCGCCGAAGCGGGGGCGCTGTCCTATGGCGGACAGCGGGTGCTCGACATGGGGCTCGCCATCACCTCGAAGCCGCGTATGCTACTGCTGGATGAGCCGCTGGCCGGCCTGGCCGCGGCGGAGCGCGAACGGATCGGTCGCCTGATCCGCCAGATCGCCGACGACATCCCGGTGCTCCTGGTCGAACATGACATCGACCGCGTCTTCGACCTGGCGGATGCGGTTACCGTGATGAATGGCGGCGAGGTCCTCGTCGACGGAAGCGCGGAAGAGGTTCGCACCGACAAGCGCGTGCAGGACATCTATATCGGCTCGGGCGTCGCCGCGCTTGCCGCGCGCGAACTCGTCTCGGCGGCCCGGCCGGAACTGCTGCTCGGCCTCAAGGGGATCGACACCTTCTACGGCAAGAGCCAGATCCTTTCCGACGTCTCGCTGGACGTCCATCACGGCGAGATCGTCGCCCTGCTCGGCCGTAATGGAGCGGGCAAGACCACCTTGCTGAAGACGTTGATCGGCATCGCGCCGCCGGCGACCGGCGCGGCGACGCTGGCTGGCGAAAACATCGCAGGCCTTGCCTCCGCTGAAATCGCGCGCCGGGGTGTCGGATACGTCCCGCAGGGCCGGGGGCTGTTTTCCGGCATGTCGGTGCGCCAGAACCTCGAATTGGGGCGCCTGCGGCGGCTGACCGGCAATGGCCGCCACTGGACCGAGGAACGGGTGCTCGAATTCTTTCCGCGGCTTCGCGAACGGCTCGACATCGATGCCGACCGCCTGTCGGGCGGCGAGCAGCAGATGGTCGCGGTGGCGCGCGCACTCGTCGGCGACACCCGGCTGTTGCTGCTGGACGAACCGTTCGAGGGATTGTCCCCGGCGATCACCGAAGAGCTGTTCGACGCCTTCGACAAGCTGCGCAGCGAGGTTTCGATCCTGATCGTCGATCATCATCTCGATCTCGTGCTCAATCTGGCCGACAGGGTGACGGTGCTCGAACGCGGTCGCGTCGTGCATGAAGGACCAGCCCGGCCGCTGGCGCGCGATCTCGATCTGCGCCGGGAGGTCCTTTGGCTCTGAACGGCAAGGAGAATCCATGACCAAGATCGCCATCGTCGGTTGCGGCCTGATCGGCCGCGCCTGGGCCATCACCTTCGCCCGCGCCGGGCACGACGTCGCGCTGTTCGACCGCCAGGACGGCGCTCCCGAAAGCGCGCGGGCCTATATCGCCGAGGTCCTGCCATCATTGGCCGAATTCGACCTCTTGAATGAAGCGACGCCCGAAGCCGTGCTCAGCCGTATCGCTCTGGCGCCCTCCCTGCCCAAAGCGCTCGACGGCGCGGTGCATGTGCAGGAGAACACGCCGGAAGATGTGGCGATCAAACGCGCCGTCTTCAGCGAACTGGAAGAACATGCCGACGCCGACGCGGTGCTCGCCTCCTCGACCTCGGCGATCCTGCCGTCCTTGTTCAGCGAGCATCTTCGCACCCGCGAGCGTTGCCTCGTCGCCCATCCGATCAACCCACCCTACCTCGTGCCGGCCGTGGAAGTCGTGCCGTCGCCCTGGACCAGCGCGGACGCGCGCGATCGGACCGCGACCTTGATGCGCGAGGCCGGCCAGTCGCCGATCGTGATGAAGCGCGAGATCGACGGCTTCGTCATGAACCGCATGCAGGGGGCGCTGCTCGAAGAAGCGTTTCGTCTTGTGCATGACGGCTTTGCCGATCCCGAGGACGTCGACATCGGCATTCGGGAAGGCTTGGCGCTACGCTGGAGTTTCATGGGGCCGTTCGAGACGATCGACCTCAACGCTCCCGGCGGCGTCCGCGACTATGTGACGCGCTACCAAGGCATCTACGAAACCATCGCGCCATCGCAGCGCCGGCGCGTCGATTGGGCCGGCCCGGTTATCGAGACGGTCGAAAAGGACCGCCGCGAGCGCTTGCCTGAAGACGAGTTAGGCGCCCGGCAGCAATGGCGTGACCGGCGCCTGATGGCCCTTGCCGCGCACAAGCGACAATCCGACCGCGACATCAAATCCTGAAGGAGACGGCTATGGCCCAACGCAAAGTCATCATCACCTGCGCCGTCACCGGCGCAATCCACACGCCGACCATGTCGCCGCATCTGCCGATCACGCCGGATGAGATCGTCACCGATGCCGTAGCCGCCGCCGAAGCCGGCGCGGCGATCCTGCATCTCCACGCCCGCGATCCTGAGACCGGCAAGCCGGATCAGACGGTCGAGGCTTTCGCGCGCTTCCTGCCGCGCATCAAGCAACAGACCGGGGCGGTCATCAACATCACCTCCGGCGGCAGCCCCTACATGAAGGTCGAAGAACGCATCCTGCCGGCGGCGCGGTTCAAGCCGGAGGTCGCATCCCTCAACATGGGGTCGATGAATTTCGGCCTGTTTCACCTGCTCGATAAATACAAGGAATTCCAGCACCCGTGGGAGAAGGAACACCTCGCCAACACGCGCGATCTCGTCTTCCGCAACACCTTCAAGGACATCGAGTACATCCTGGAGACCTGCTACGATAACGGCACGCGCTTCGAGTTCGAGTGCTACGACATCGGGCATCTCTACAATCTGAAGCATTTCTTCGACCGGGGTCTGGTGAAGCCGCCGCTGTTCGTGCAGTCCGTCTTCGGCCTGCTCGGCGGGATCGGGCCGCACCCGGAAGACGTCATGCACATGAAGCGGACGGCCGACCGGCTGTTCGGGGATCAGTATCGCTGGTCGGTACTCGGCGCCGGCCGTCACCAACTGGCCATCGCCGCACAGGCCGCGGCGATGGGTGGAAATATCCGCGTCGGACTGGAGGACTCGCTATGGGCCGGTGCCGGCAAGCTGGCGACCTCGAATGCCGATCAGGTTCGCCTGGCCCGCTCCATCATCGAGGGCCTGGGGCTGGACGTGGCCTCGCCCGACGAAGCCCGCGAAATCCTGCAGCTCAAGGGCGGCGACAAGGTCGACATCTGATCCCCGCACCCGCCCGGGACGGCCTGGCGTTCAGACCTTTGGGCGTTTAGGACGGCGCGGCTTGCCCTGGGGTTTATCCGAGGTTGGCACGCCGTCCTGGCGCTTGCCTTGATAGGGTTTCTTGCCGCGCGGCTTGCCCGACGGCCCCCTGCCCGCGCGCGCTCCCCCATCGCCGGGTGAATCGGTCATCGAGATCGTGATGTCGTCGCCGTCGCTAACCTCGGCCGCGGCGGCGAATTTCTTGGCGACACTCTCGCTGATCTCGACCTTGGTCTCGCGGTCGAATATCTTGATTGCACCGATCTCCTCGCGGGTGATCTTGCCGCGCCGGCATAAGAGCGGCAGAATCCATTTTGGATCGGCATTGTTGCGCCGGCCGACATCCATGTGGAACCACACCGTGGGGCCGCCGCGCACGTGCTCCTTGCCGCGCCCCGGCGTTCGGTCACGACCGGCCGCGTAGTCCTTGCCGGCCTTCGGATCGGGGCCGAAGCCGGGATCGAAGACGTCCTCCGGCGACGGCAGGCGCGAACGATAGAGCCGCGCCAATGCCGCAGCGATCTCTTCGGGCGATCGTGTCGCCAGCAAATTGCGGGCGGCGGCCAGATCGTCCTCGCTGGCTTCCTGGGTCAGGATCGGATCGGACAACAGCCGCTGTTCGTCCAGCCGGCGAATGTCGTCGGCGGAGGGGGCCCCGCCCCATGTCGCCTGGATCCGGGCCTCGGCCAGAAGCCGCTCGGCTTTGCGGCGTCGCGAAATCGGCACCAGCAGCACCGACACGCCCTTGCGGCCGGCGCGGCCGGTTCGGCCGCTGCGGTGTTGCAGGGTTTCGGCGTCGCTCGGCAGATCCGCGTGGACGACGAGGCCGAGGCTCGGCAGATCGATGCCCCGCGCCGCGACGTCGGTGGCCACGCAAACCCGCGCCCGCCCGTCACGCAACGCCTGCATGGCCTGATTGCGCTCGCTCTGGCCAAGTTCGCCGGACAGCGTCACGGCCGAGAAGCCGCGCTCCAAAAGTCCCGAAGAGAGATGGCGCACCGCCTCACGCGTGTTGCAGAAGACGATCGCGCTCGGCGCATCTGCCAGACGCAGCACATTGACGATCGCGTGCTCCATCTCGTTCGGCGCGATGCGGATGGCGCGATACTCGATATCCACATGGCCGGCGGCACCGCGCGTCGCCTCGATGCGCAGCGCGTCGCGCTGATAGCGCTTGGCCATGGTGGTGATCGTCTTCGGCAGGGTCGCCGAGAACAGCAAGGTGCGGCGCTCGCGCGGCGTCGCCTCGAGCAGGAATTCCAGATCCTCGCGGAAGCCGAGATTGAGCATCTCGTCCGCCTCGTCCAGGACAAGGGCCTTGAGCCCGCCGATCCGCAGCGCGCCGCGCTCCAGATGATCGCGCAGGCGGCCGGGCGTTCCCACCACGATGTGGACACCATGGGCCAGCTTCCGTTTTTCGGCACGCGGGTCCATGCCGCCTACACAGGTCACGATCTGCGCGCCGGTTTGCGCATAGAGCCAAGTCAGCTCCGTCGTGACCTGCATCGCCAGTTCGCGCGTCGGAGCGACGATCAGCGCCAGCGGCTCGCCGGCCGGCCCCAGCCGCTCCGCGTCGCCGAGCAACGTGGAGGCGATCGCCAGGCCGTAGGCGATGGTCTTGCCCGATCCGGTCTGCGCCGAGACGAGGAGATCGCGCTCTGCCGCCTCCGTCTCCAGAACCGCATCCTGGACGGGCGTCGGGTCTTCGTAGCCGCGTTCCGCGAGAGCGCGGGCCAGCGGGGGGCTCGTTGGGCGAAACGCCATGGGGCAGTCCTTGCATAGTGTCGGTCGCGGCATCGCATGGAGCATGCGACGTGCGCCCCGGCGCGTTTGCGCGCTTTGCTATGGCACAGGCCGTTACCAGGCTCAATCGACGCGGCACTCGCTCTTCCGCACAATCAGGCAGGAAGCGGCCGACTCTCGGACGATGCGATCAGCTCAGATAGCGTTTGACATCCTCAGCCAGCGACATTGGATCGAACGGCTTGGCGATCAGGCCGGCCGCCCCGAGCGAGAGAAAGCGCTCGACCTCGTAGCTCTGGGTTCTGGCGGTGATGAACACGACCGGGCACGAGGCCGTCCTGTCGTCGCTCCGGAGGGCCTTGAGGGTTTCGGGACCGTCCATTCCAGGCATCATCACGTCGAGAAGGATGAGGTCGGGCTGCCACGCCGGCGCCGCCATGAGCGCATCGGCCCCGGAGGAACAGGTTCTCACCTCGAATGTCGGATCCAGCTCCAGCGACATTTCCGCGACTTCCCGGATATCCGCCTCGTCATCGACATAAAGGATACGGTATTTCGACATAGGCTTACGCGGCCCCCTGCTTGATGAGATCATTTTGCTTCGACCGCTTGAAGGTCAGGGATTTGATCAATCTGGCCATCGATACCTCCGACGTCTTCGTTTTTGTCATCGCGGCATGCACTCGCGACGCCAGATCGTCGTCGATCTCGTAGGCCGAGAAGATGACGATCGCCGTATCGGCGGGAATGTCGCTCAGCAGGCTTGCCCCCGTGCCGTCAGGAAGGGAAAGATCGAGAATGATGAGATCGAAGTGCTCGGCAGCGAGTTTCTGTCGCGCTTCCGCAACCGTCCGGGCGCCGGTGATATCGACCCCGTCGCCGAGGCTGGCGGAAATCACCTGCAGAACTCCCTCGTCGTCTTCCACATGCAGGATTTTCGCGCCGGCTCTCAAATCGTCCGTCGCGATATCTCGGATGACGGACGTAAGGCGATTGGAATCGATCGGCTTCGCAAGCCAGTCCACGATGCCGACTGCCTGGCCGTTCAGTGTTTTCCGTGTCTCGTCGGCGATGGCTGAAACGACGATCACCGGCAGATCGGCGCAGCGATGCATCGATCGCAGTTCATTGTAGAGCGTAATTCCGGACCCTCCGCCAAGCTTGATGTCGAGGGTCATCGCCATGTAGTGGTTCATCGTCAGATAGGCCCGCGCTGTTGCCACATCGGGCGCGATATCCGTCGCGATTCCCAGTTCGTCGATCATATGCGCGATCACCGCCGCGACATCGGCGTCGTCTTCGCAGATGAGGATGCGCTTTCCCCCGGTGACCCGGTTGAAAACCTGGACAACTTCCTCGCCGCTGTTTTTCGCGCCCCGCGCCTCTGGCAGATCCACATGGAAAATGGTGCCGACACCAACCTCGCTGTCGAATGAAAGCTGACCCCCGAGCCGTTCAACGATCGCCTTGGCGATGCTGAGCCCCAGACCTGTGCCGCCCTTGGCTCGGGTGTCGGAGGCGTCGGCCTGCTCGAACTTGCCGAAAATCCGCTCTCGGAATGCTTCGGGAATTCCGGCTCCCTCGTCCTTGACCGAGATACGAAGAAAATCCGTCGAACGGGTTAGGCGCACCTCGATCTGGCCGTTCTGCGGCGAAAACTTGATGGCGTTGGAAAGTAGATTGGCAATCAATTGATGGAACCGGTCCGGATCGACGACGGCCACGGCTCCAGGTGCCTCGTCCCTGATCTCGATGGAAACGCCGCGATCGCTGAGATAGTCCCGGCTCGCTTCCACCGCCTCCTCGGTCAGCGAACGAAGCTGCAGCGGGCGGGGGGCGAACGGCATGTTCCCGGTTTCGATCTTCTCGATGTCGAGAATGTCGTTGATCAACCGGACGAGGCGTTCGCTGTTCGAATGGGCAATCGCGATGAGCTTTGTGGCCTTGGACGACATTTCGCCGGCCGCCCCGGCCGCGACAAGGCCGAGCGAACCGCGAATCGAGGTTAGGGGTGTGCGTAATTCGTGACTGACGGTGGAAATGAAATCGTTGCGAAGCTGTTCGTTGCGCTTTTCCTCGGAAATGTCGAACAGCGTTCCATCCCAAACCAACGTTCCGGTCTGGTCCCGACGCGGTTCGGCCGAGGCCCGCATCCAGAGCGTCCGGCCATCTGGCCGGATGAATTCGGTCTCGATCGTCCAGGGAGAACCGCTTTCCGCCGATTGCGCGAGCAACAGGGAGAGCCGCTGCATGGTCTTCGGGGGCACCATCCCGGTCAGCATCTCTGGCTTGGCGAGCGCCTCCTCCGCCGAAATGCCGATCACGCGCTTCGCGCCGCCCGACAGGTATCTCAGTCGCGGCGTGTTGCTCGACGTGAGCGCCATTTGAAAAAGGACACCGGGCGCGTTGTTAGCCACCGCCTTCATCTGAGCCTGGCTATCGAGCAGCGCCGCCAGAGCCCAACGGCGTTGCTGTTCCCTCAGAAAGAGGATGCCGAAGACGATCACGCCTAAAAGATTGGTCGGCACGACGTAGGAGAGGATTTTGACGGCAATTTTCGGGTCGCTGATGGGCAGGAGAAACGTAACGCTAAACACCGGCACCGCAGCTGCCACGGTCGCAATGGCAAGAATAATCGTGAAATCGAGACGACCCTTTTTTTTGAAGTGAATCCAGAGCCAGCCGAGAGTTGCGAATACGGCGACCAGCGTGATGCTGGCCACCCCGGTTAAAGCCCCTGCTCCGCCTTCCGATACACGGAAGATCGACAGCGTGAGCACGGTGAAAACGACGCTGATCGGCCCGCCGATGATCGCGGACAATGCGATCACGACATTCCGGGCATCGATGAAAATGCCGGGCGCGGGACTGACCGGCGATAACATGCTGATGAGGCCGGTCAGGCTGAAAACGATGCCCAAGAGCATGCTCTTAAGCCAGAACATTCGGTCGAGCCGATCGCCGATGAAGTTGACGCACAAAACCGCAAGCGTGATGACTGAGGCGCTTTCGATCAGGTTCACGACTGGCATTGTAACGGTCTCACGTAGTTGATGGTCGAAGGAGGCATAAACGCCGTCGGTCTTGCTGAACGATCGGTCATTTAGACCGCATCGCCGAAAGGTTGTGCCACCCGGCATTCAGGCGTGGCATTGGGATAAGCGATAAGCGATGACTGGCTCTGCTTGATCGCGCGGTGCCATTTCTACCACGAGCCAATTCACCGACGATCGTGCAGCCCCATCGTCCATGCGGTCTTGCAGAGCGGTCGCTCATCTCTGTCAGCGACTGCGGAACCGGGTGGCGCGGTGGGCAAATTCCATTGCTGTCGATCACGCTCTGGCGCCGCCGTAATGCACGACTTCCGGATCTTTCCCACCTTCCGCGATCATCAGAATCGTGTCCACGATCTGATCGTCCGGCGTTCTGGATTTCACCAGGCTCCGCCGGATGCGCGGATCCTTCTTGGAAAGATCGCTGGCCGACAAGACGATAACCGGCACGCCGGTGTCGGCCAGGCGCTCGTGATCGAGCAACCCGAGGCCATCCCCGTCCGGCAGCTCCAGGTCGATGATCACGAGATCGAATTCCTGGTCGTCGAGCCGCTGCCTCGCGCTAGCACAAGTTGACGCGTTTATCAGCATCACGCGATCCTTCAGCGAGGCGGCCAGTACCTCGCTGAAGTCCTTGTTGTCTTCGATATGAAGCGCTTTCGGCAGGTTCCGAGTGGCGTCGGTCAACGCGCTGTTCTCGATAGCCAAGACATCCGCATGCGACCTCATATCGAGAGCGTAAAGCTCGATCCAGAAGGTGGAACCCTCGCCGGCTTGACTGTCGAACCCGATGGTTCCCCCCATTTTTTCGATGAGCTGTTTGGAGATGTGCAAGCCCAGGCCCGTCCCCCCCTTCTCGCGCGTCGCCGAGCCATCGGCCTGTGAGAATCGACTGAAAATCCGCGACCGGAACTCCGGCAAGATCCCGGTACCATGGTCGACGACCGAGACGCGCACGGTCTCGCCGAGGACCTCGATGCGCACATCGACCTTGCCGGAGCGCGGTGAGAATTTGGCGGCGTTCGACAGGAGATTGGACAGGACTTGCTGGAGCCGCGCCTGATCGACATCGACAAAAAACTCGGCTTTCGGCCGCTCGAACTCCAGGGAAACGTCGAACTGTTCGGCGTAGGCCTCGTTCGCCTCGACCGCCTGAGCGACCAGGGATCCAAGCTCCTCGGCCTTCCTTTCGATATGCATGCTTCCGTCCGCGATCTTTTCGAGATCGAGGATGTCGTTGATGAGAAAGATCAGCCGCTCACAGTTTTTATGCGCGATCGTCAAGAGTCGCAGCACGTTGGTGGGAAGATCTTTTGACATCGCGCCGACGACGAGGCCGAGAGAACCGCGGATCGAGGTCAGGGGCGTTCGCAACTCGTGACTGACCGTGGCGATGAACTCGGTCTTCACCCGATCCATCTCCTTGCGATCGCTGATGTCCTGGATCTGGGAAATGAAATATTCCGGTTTGCCCTCGGCGTCCTTCGGCAGGGAGACGCTCAACTGCCCCCAAACCGAATGGCCATCCTTGTGGATATACCGTTTCTCGAGCTGATAGGTCTGGATGTCCCCGCTCAGAAGCTGATCGACGAGCACGAGGTCGGTTTCCAGATCGTCGGGATGGGTGATGGACTGGAAATCCAGTTGTCGGAGTTGATCTTCGCTGTAGCCGAGCAGCTTGCAGAGTGCCTCGTTGACCCTGAACCACCGTCCATCGAGGTCGACCAAGGCCATGCCGACGGGCGCATGCTCGATGGCCGAGCGTAGTTTTTCCTCGCTTGCACGCATGGCGGCTTCGGCGGACTTCAATTCCGTGATTTCGGTCTGGGTGCCGATCATACGCAAGGCGGTTCCATCGGGTGCGCGTTCGATAACGATCGCATCGGACCGCAACCAGATCCACTGTCCGTCCTTTCGGCGAATCCGGTACTCGGACTGGGAGCGCGGCGCCCAGCCCTCCATGCAGGCGTCGTCGGCGGCCTTCACCGTAGCGATATCGTCGGGATGGATGCGGGACAGCCATTCCCGCTGAGCATCGATTTCTTCTTGGCGATCGAAGCCAAGCATCGACTTCCAAGTATCGGAGACGAATGACGTCCCGCGCGTCAGGTCGATATCGAAAACGCCGATACTGGCGCCTTCGAGCGCAAAGTTCCAGCGTTTCTCGGCTTCTTCGAGCGCCAGGGTGACGCGTCGCTGCACGGTGACGTCGCGGATGATGGCGGTGTATCGCAATTCGCCGGCTTCGGTGAACCAGTCATTGAGTTGCACATCGAGAAACAGTTCGGCGCCATCCTTCCGCCTGGCTTCCACCAGATTGGGGAGACGGTCGGTTTCCGGCTCCTGCTCGCCACGCTTGTGGAACTGGGCAAGGCTGCTCGCGTCGAAGCCATCGAGCAAGCGCGCGATCGGACCCCCGACGACTTCGTCGGCGGGAAAGCCAAAAATCAGCTCGGTGGCGCGATTGGCCGAGCGCACCTCGCCATTTCGGTCGAGCAGGATGATCGCGACGACGGCGGTGTCGACGATGGAACGGTTCTCATGTTCGCGGGCAGCGATCTCCCGCGTCTTCAAGGCGACAGTCCGCCGGATGGACGCTTCGCGACGGACGTAGGAAATCTGCAACGCGCCGAACAGCGCCGACAGAGCGATGCCGCCGAGAAGGACCAGCAACGGTTCCCCGCGGGTCACGCTCGCCTCGAACGCCGGCGTGCTTTCCCAGACCACGGTCCAGCGTTGCTCCATGGCCGAAATCACCTTCGTGATCTTGTAGGCCGCCGGCGCCGCGGTGCTGTCGCCGGCTTTGCTGGAGAAGATAAGCTGATCGCCGTCCGCGACCTCGCCGTCATAGACCGTCAGGTGAAGGTTGGTTCCCTGGCTCGACGTCAATTCGCCGAGAAACCGATTGCTGATGAAGGGAGCGTATATCCAGCCTCGAAAAGCTTGCCTGCGGGCTGCCACTGAATCGAGGCGCGCGCCATTGCGATAAAGTGGTCGCAGCAGCAAAAATCCGGCGCTTCTGGTCGAATCCTGAACCAGGAAAATCCGTTTGGTGATCGTCGCCTTCCCGGTATCGCGGGCGGCGGCCGCACCGTTTCGGCGATTGTCCTCGAAGGCGATGTTCAGACCAAGCGCCTTTCTATTCGGCGCAAGCGGCTCGATGAAGGTGATCGCGAAAACGTCGGGTGACGGCGTATCCGGATGGACAGCGAATTCGGGCACGCCCTGGAGCTGCATGCGTGCTTCGAAGGAAGCGACGTCGCCCAGGCCGATCGGCTCGATATAGCCGATCCCGTTGATGCCCGGCAGAGTCCTTTCTATATCGAGTTCGTCGACATAGGTCCGCCATTCGTCGAGAGAGACGGCTTCGGATGCTGCGAACAGGCCGGCGCCGCCGTCCAGACTGCGTTTGTAGGATTCCAGCCGATCCCGCAAAGCGTGGGCGCTGTCCTCCGCCAGCGTTTCAAATGCCGCGTGATTGCGTTCGAAGGTGATCTCGCTCGTCAACTTCCACGCGTAAAAGGTCACGCCCAACGGTACGATCAGGCTCAGCATTGCAACCATCGTAAAGCCGGCGACCGGACCACCCGACCACCGCACACTCCACGGACGCCACGGATTGAGAAGCCCGATCGGCACGAAAATCAGAACGCCGAGGATGTCTCCCAACCACCATGTCAGCCAATTGCCGAACAGCGCATCCGCTGAGAGGACGCCACTGACATAAAGCGTCGCGACGCCGACGCTGGCGGCGACAAGACAAGCGAGCGGACCGCCGATCGCGCCGAAAAGCATGAGGTCTTTAAGACCTGACAATTGCACCGGAATGCCGAAAAGCCGACGCACCAAAGTTGCCGCCAGCAATGCCTGCAATGTCGATCCGACCGCGACGAACCCGGCGACTGTCATCGCCAGAAGGTCAGGGCTGCTTTGATGGATCCCGCCACTCACGACGGCGTTCAATACGAGGGATCCGAGGAAGACGCCTGGCCAAAGCGCTCGTCCATAGAGCAACAGCCCCACCGTCGCGATTCCGGATGCCGGCCAGATGATTGTTGCGTATCCGGGTGGAACGGCAAGTTGGAGACCAAGCGCCCCGCCGAGAACATACAGCAGCGCCATGAGCGCCACGCCGCCCAATTTTCGCCTGCTCAAGATCGACATGTCAGGTAGCGCGCGCATAAGCGGGTACTCGATTGCAATGGGCGCCGACCCTAGCCCTACAATACTTAAAGACTTCTCATCATAACGCGCCGGCCTTAATCATACCGCTTTGATCGTGAATGTCCGTATGCTTACGTTACGAATAACCCCCAACTTCACCTTGAATATTACGTGAGCCGTCGCGAATTCGCGGGGGTTGGCTTGAATTGCTGTCATGCGCACAGCCAGGCCAAACCCTGACCTGCCGGAGGGCCGCTCCCCGCCTTCTCCGCGCGGCGGCCGGACCGTTGATCTGAAGGGAGCCGCGCCCCTCTGCATTCACCTCGCCGCCGAGCGAAGTTTTGCACGTCAGCAAGTTTTGCAACCGGTTGCAAAACTATCTCGCTTGTGTTTGTCTTGGATCAGCGACCCGAACCGGTTGGCCGTTTCCGTTCGCGAAAAACAGGGAGGACGATCACAGTGAAAAAACTCATCTCGAAATTCCTTGGCGCGACCTTCGCCGCTTCGCTGGCGGCGACCGCCATGGTCGGAGCCGCGCAGGCGGAAGGCGAGCGTTTTGTGCTGGTCAGCCACGCGCCGGACAGCGACAGCTGGTGGAACACCATCAAGAACGCCCTCGCCTTGGCCGGCGAGCAAATGGGCGTCGAAGTTGAGTACCGCAATCCAACGACGGGCGACATCGCCGACATGGCCCGGATCATTGAACAGGCCACGGCCACGAATCCCGACGGTATCATTACCACGCTGGCCGACGCCGACGTCCTGAAGGGGCCGATCGAGGATGCCGTCGCCAAGGGTATTCCGGTCATCATCATCAACTCCGGCACACCGGAGCAGGCAGCGGAACTCGGCGCGCTGATGTATGTCGGCCAGCCCGAATACGATGCCGGCCTCGCCGCAGGTCAGCGGGCCAAGCGGGACGGCGTGGCATCGTTCCTTTGCGTGAATCATGTGGTGTCGAACCCGGTCGTGGGCGAACGCTGTCGCGGCTTCGCCGACGGCCTCGGGGTTGATCTCGGCGATTCGATGATCGATTCCGGCCAGGACCCCGCCGAGATCAAGAACAAGGTCATGGCCTACCTGTCGGCCAATCCGGACACGGACGCGATCCTGACCTTGGGGCCGACGTCCGCCGACCCGACGATCGAGGCGGTCAAGGAAAACGGCATGGCCGGCCAGATCTACTTCGGGACGTTCGATCTCGGCACCGAGATCGTGAAGGCGATCAAGGACGGCACGATCCAGTGGGGCATCGATCAGCAGCCCTTCCTGCAGGCTTATCTGCCCGTGGTCGTGCTCACCAACTACAAGCGCTACGGCGTTCTGCCGGGCAACAACATCAATTCCGGCCCGGGCTTCGTCACCAAGGACGCCTTGGAGATGGTCGAGAAATACGCTGGCGAATACCGCTAGAGCTTAGGCCGGCGCAGCCCTCGGGCTGCCTCGCGATACACCTGGTCGCGGCGCCGAAATCGGCGCCGCGATCTCACCAGATCGAAGGAACAATGGGACGCACGCCATCCGTGCTCCATCGGTTCGGCCGCTGACGCGGTTGGGAGGAGAGACATGGCCGATCAACCGTCGCCTCAAGTGCAAGCCACCCCGGATGTGGACGAGCGGATCCGCAAACGCTCGCGCCTTCGAACGGCCCTCATGCGGCCGGAACTCGGCGCGATCTGCGGCACCATCCTAGTTTTCTTCTTCTTCATCGGCGTCGCCGGTGATAGCGGCATGTTCGCCCCCGAGGGGATCGTCAACTGGGGCGTCGTCTCCGCCCAGTTCGCCATCATCGCTGTCGGCGCCTGCCTCTTGATGATCGCCGGCGAATTCGATCTCTCGGTCGGCTCGATGATCGGCTTTTCCGGCATCGTCATCGCGCTAGTCTCGGTGACGGGGGGCTATCCGCTGTGGCTCGGCATCCTGGTGGCCTTTGCCTGCGCGATCAGTATCGGCGCACTGAACGGCTATCTGGTCGTCAAGACCGGCCTGCCCTCGTTCATCGTCACTCTCGCCTCACTCTACATCCTGCGCGGCCTGACCATCTTCGCGGCCATCGTCACCACTCGCAAGACCATCATCGGCGGCATCAGGGACGTCACCGAGGGGGACCCGTTGGCGTGGCTGTTCGGCGGAACGCTATTCAAGGGCCTGTTCGTCTGGTTGGCCGATATCGGAATCGTCGGCAAGTTCGTCGCCGGCAGCCGGGCCGGCCAACCCATCGTCGACGGCGTCCCGATTTTGATCGTCTGGGCGCTCGGCCTGATCCTCTTCGGCCATATCCTGCTCACCCGCACCAAATTCGGCAACTGGATCTTCGCCTCCGGCGGCGATGCCCAGGCGGCACGCTATGTCGGCGTACCGGTGAACCGGGTGAAGATCCTGATGTTCATGTTCTCGGCCTTCTGCGCCACCGTCTTCGCCACCTTGCAGGTGATCGAGTTCGGATCGGCCGCCGCCGACCGCGGCCTGTTGAAGGAGTTCGAGGCGATCATCTCCGTGGTCATCGGCGGCGCGCTTCTGACCGGCGGCTACGGCTCGGTGGTCGGCGCGGCGCTCGGCGCACTGATCTTCGGCGTGGTGCAGCAGGGCCTGTTCTTCGCGGGCGTCGAGAGTTCGCTGTTCCGGGTCTTCCTCGGCGGAATCCTGCTGATCGCCGTGATCCTCAACACCTACATCCGCCGCATGATCACGGGGGAGCGCTGACCATGACCACACCATTGATCGAACTCGTCGATATCGAAAAGCACTTCGGCCCGGTCATCGCGCTGGCCGGCGTGTCGCTGTCGATCATGCCGGGCGAATGCCATTGCCTTTTGGGCGACAACGGCGCCGGCAAGTCGACCTTCATCAAGACGATGTCGGGCGTCCACAAACCCTCGGCCGGCAAGATCATCGTCGGGGGTAAGGAAGTTCATTTCGTCAGCCCGCGCGACGCCATGGCCGCCGGCATCGCCACCGTCTATCAGGATCTGGCGATGATTCCGCTGATGTCGGTCACCCGCAATTTCTGGATGGGTCAGGAGCCCGAAAAGCGCGTCGGGCCGTTCAAATTCTTCGACTTCGACAAGGCCAATGCCATCACCATGCAGGAGATGGCGAAAATGGGCATCCGGCTGCGCGAGCCGACCCAGGCCGTCGGAACGCTCTCGGGCGGCGAACGCCAGACGGTGGCGATCGCCCGCGCGGTCTATTTCGGCGCTGAAGTCTTGATCCTCGACGAGCCGACCTCGGCGCTCGGCGTGCGCCAGACCTCCAACGTTCTGGCGACGGTCGACCGGGTCCGCAAGTCGGGGATCGGCGTCGTTTTCATTACCCACAATGTCCGCCACGCCATGGCCGTCGGCGATCGCTTCACGGTGCTCAATCGCGGCAAGACGCTCGGCACCGCCAAGCGCGGCGAGATCAAGGCCGAAGAGCTGCAGGACATGATGGCGGGCGGCGAGGAACTGGCCGAACTGGAAGGCACGCTGGGCGGCACGGTATAAGACCGTGTGCCCCGACCCCGCGTCGACGGCCCAGACGATGGTAGCTCGCGCCAGCCTGCCCCAATATAAGGGCCGTCCATCGACATTTGCGGGAGTCGGGGCGGCGACGTCGAGCCGGTCCCCGGCCGGCCGGCCAATCCCGCCTGCGACAATGGAAACAACCGCTGAATGGCAGTAACCCTCAAGGAAGTGGCGGAACGCGCCGGGGTCTCACGCTCGGCCGTGTCGCGCGCCTTCACGGAAGGTGCCTCCGTGTCCGTCAAGACCCGCCGCCTTGGCGACCTTGCGGCGGG
>DRFF01000188.1 GCA_011050685.1 Aurantimonas coralicida | reverse complement strand
GGTATAACAACCGTCGGCTATTCGGTCCCATCGGATACATCACACCCGCAGAAGCAGAGGAGGTATTCTATGCAAATCTAAACACACTCGATAAAGTAGCCTGACGTTGAACAAAGCACCCTCCGGTAAAATCGGGGCGGTTCAGTTTACTTGTTGGATGGTGGTATTGCCTTCGCCTTCTCAAGAACGGTGCTCTATGGAGTCCGGCTGGCCCTCCCGCCACCCGAGATCAAGTGAGCGACCTGCTCACTTGGATCATTGTCGGCGTTATCGTCGGCGGGCGCACCGGCTTTGTTCTCTTCTATAATGCCGAGTATTATTTTGCCAATCCGCTGGACGCCGTTAAGATATGGGAGGGCGGCATGTCTTTCCACGGCGGAATGCTTGGGGTCGTGGTCGCACTTGTCGTCTTCAGTTGGAAGAACAGCATTCCGCTCCTTTCGCTTTCTGACATGATTGCGGCTGTGGTACCGATTGGCCTGTTTTTGGGACGGCTCGCCAACTTCGTGAATGGGGAACTTTACGGCCGCGTGGCAGATGTGCCATGGGCCTTTGTCTTCCCGCACGATCCGAGCCAACTGCCTCGTCACCCAAGCCAACTCTATGAGGCGGCACTGGAAGGGGTGGTTCTTTTCATCGTCCTGCGGTTTCTCACACATCGCGCGAAAGCGTTGCGCTACCCCGGAATTGTGGCGGGAACCATGCTTCTCGGCTATGCGATGGCCCGCATATCCGTCGAGTGGTTTCGAGAGCCGGATACGCAACTGGGGTTTCTTGCCGGAAACTGGCTGACAATGGGCATGGTATTGAGCACACCTATGGGTGTTGCCGGGGCAATACTAATCGTGCTGGGAGTTTCGAAGTTGGGCCCGCAATGCAAAGACCACACGACAGGATAGTAAAGCATACTATCGCGCGGGTTGACTGGAGACAGATGGGTTGGTGTCCGATTACGTTCTCAAGCAGCCTTGGCCAAAAACCGCACTTGGGCACCTTTTGCAGCCTCAAGAACGCTGCGCGCTAGCGCAACCATCTGGGTGAAGCGGCCCCAAGAAGACGAATTACAATCGGATTTAATCGATGGCCCGATCCCGATTGAGAAAATGTTCTCTTCTTCGTGTCGAACAATGCCGGAGTTATCTTCGCCTAAAAGCCGATGATGTGTCCGAACATAGCCGCGCCGTGGTTGCCGAAGATTCCGACGGTCGGCCTAGGGAAGTCGTCGAGGTCACGCTTTGGGTTTCGAATCCTGAGCTTAGCGTCGCTCCACTGCAGCGCCCTGCCCAGCGGTTGCAGACCGGCCGTTGGAGGGTTCCTGATCTCGTGCTTGCACTTCCGGGAGCGTGGCATTTCGAGGTCGACGTCCTGATCTCGGATTTTGCGGGGGAGACGCTCGAGGGTCGGTTCAAGGTGGAAGAAATCAGCACTGAATAGTTTAACACTGCTGCTGATACGTCACGCGGAGTGCCAACCGTCGAACCCATTGCGGTTCACCCTGGAAACACTCCCGCAAACAATCCCATGAACAGCGTGACCAGCGCGGTCGCGCCCAGCACGATCATCAGCGGCGGCGCCAGGGCGGCGCTGTCCTGACCGGCCTCGCGTGGCTGATACATCGGCACCACGATGCGCAGATAGACCGCCAGCGCCAGTACGCTGTTGAGAATGCCGATCACCGCCAGCCACAGATAGCCCGCCTTGATCGCCGCACCGAAGAGCAGCACCTTGCCGACAAAGCCGAAGAGCGGCGGGATGCCCGTCAGGGACAGCAGGAACACCACCATCGCCACGCCGATCACCGGCCGCGCGCGGCCAAAGCCCCGGAAGTCGCCGAGGCTGCGCCCGGCGACCATAATCACCGCGAAGGCGCCGAGATTCATAGCCACATAGGCCGCGCCGAACACGATCACCGAGGGCAGCGCCAGCGAGCCCGGCCCCAGATCCACGATCCCCATCATGAAATAACCCGCCTGCGCCACCGACGAATAGGCCAGCAGGCGCACCACGTTGCTCTGCACCAGCGCCGCAAGATAGCCGAACGTCATCGTCACGGCGGCGATCAGCGCCACCACCATCGGCCAGCCAGTGCCGACCGGCAAATCGCGCAATATCTGCGCGAAGGCGAAGATCGCCGCAACCTTCGTGATCACCGACAGATAGGCGGCAACCGACACCGGCGCGCCGTCATAGGCGTCGGGCGCCCAGAACTGGAACGGCACCAGCGCCGCCTTGTAGCCCAGCCCGATCAGCACTGCGATCAGTCCGGCCAGCGCGATCAGCGTGCTGCCCTCCAGCAGGCCCAGCTCGGAAAAGAGCGTCGAGCCGGTGCCGCCGAACCAAAAGCTCAGCCCGTAGATCATCACCGATCCGGTGACGGACCCGAAGACCAGATATTTCATCGCGGCCTCGGTCGCCGGATCGTCGCGCGGCCAGGCGACCAGCGCGAAGGAGCCCAGCCCGGTCAGCACTACGCCCAGCACCAGCATCATCATGTCGCCGCCACCCGACAGCATGAGCGCTCCCAGCGTCACCAGGCACAGCAGCGCATAGACGCTGCCCTCGCGGTCCTTTCCGGCGATCTCGGCCCGCGCCATCATCAGGGCCAGCGCGGTGCCGGGCAACAGGATCAGCTTGGCCCAGGCCGACAGCAGGTCGATCCGGTAGGTGCCGCCGAACACGCTGGTATCGGTCTCCAGCAGCGGCAAGGTCAGCGCGGTCGCCAGTCCCAGCCCGATCACCCCGATGCCGAGGGCAAGCCGCGGCGCGCGCAGCATCTCGGACACCAGCATGAGCACGACCGTCATCGCCAGCAGCATTTCCGGAATCAGCAGGGAAAGATCGCGCGCCATCAGAATTGCAGCGCCCGCATCGTTGTATCCATCATGCCCAGCAGCCAGGACGGAGCGACGCCGATCAGTACGATCAGGACCAGCAGCGGCACGATGGCCAGCTTTTCACTGCGGTCCAGATCGGGCATGTCGGCCCATTTCCCGTTCGACTCTCCGAGAAAGACCGCTGCGATGGCCCGCAGGTAGAGACCCGCGGTGATCACGATGGCGACGATCGCCACGATGGCCCAGGGCTGGGCGTTCAATGTGGCCAGGAATATCTGGAACTCGGCTGGGAAATGCGCCAGACCCGGCAGTCCGAGCGAGGCGAAGGCCGACAGGATGAACGCCCAGCCCAGCCAGGGCACCTGACCCAGCAAACCGCCGAAGCCGGCCATTTTGCGACTGTGGGCGCGGCTTTGCAACATGCCGACGAGAAAGAACAGCGCCCCGGTGACGATCCCGTGGCTCACCATCTGGAGCGTCGCGCCGTTCAGCGCCACCGCGCGCAGATCGGCGTCGATGGTCAGCGCGGCCACCGCGACGGCCATCACCACATAGCCCATGTGATTGACCGACGTGTAGGCGATCATCTTTTTCAGGTCGGATTGCGCCAGCGCCGCGAAGGCGCCGTAGATCGCGCTGAACACCCCGAAGGCCAGCACCACCTGACCGGCCTGCACAAAGGCCTCGGGCGTCATTTGCAGGGCAAAGCGGATCAGCCCGTAGGTGCCGAATTTCAGCATCACCCCGGCCAGGATCACGCTGCCCACGGTCGGGGCCTGCACGTGGGCGGCGGGAAGCCAGGTGTGCACCGGAAACGCCGGGATCTTGACCGCGAAGGTGAACAGCATCGCGATCAGCGCCAGCATTGCCGTGAGGCCGGTTAGCGGCGGCGTGTCGATCCAGAGCCGCATGTCGAAACTGCCGGTGGCCAAGTATAGCCCGATGATCGCCAGCAACAGCGGCAGCGATCCCAGCAGCGTGTAGATGAAGAACATCAGGCCCGCGCGCTGGCGCTCCTCGTAGCCCCAGCCGACGATCATGAAATACATGCCCACCAGCGAGACTTCGAAAAAGACGTAGAAGAGCAGCGCATCGAGTGCCGCGAAGGTGCCGATTGACGCGGTTTCCAGCATCAGCATTAGCACCACGAAGACCGCCGGACGGTCGGTAATCCGGGCCGCATAGATCGACGACAGGAAGAACAGCAGTGATGTCATCAGGATGAGCGGCAGGCTCAGCCCGTCGATGCCCAGCCGGTAGGCGGCGCCGATCGCCGGGATCCAGGCGATTTCCTCGATCTGCGCGAAGCCGCCGGGCAGCGTGCCTCGCGTCCAGATCGCCAGCGTTACCAGAAAGGTCAGCCCCGTCGTGGCGATGGAAATGCCATGTGCGGTCCGGGCTGACTTTCCCGGCAGTGCCATCAGCAGCAGACCGCCAAGCAGGGGCAGGAAAACGGAGAGGGAGAGGAGGGGCATGGCGGGCTCGTCTTTCTTCAGGAGTATAGCGGTGCCGCAAGCAGCAGCACGACAATGAGGGCGATCCCCATGACGGTCAGGGCGAGTTCGCGGTGGATCAGCCCGCTTTGCAGCAGTCGCAGGCGGCGGCCAGCGGCGACGGTTCGGTAGACAAGGCCGAAAATCAGGACGTCGATGACGTTCTTGTCGGTGTCCTCGGCGCGGTCGCCCAGTCGCAGATTCATCCGCCCGAACGCAAGCGTGCGGGCAAGGATGCGCTGTTCCGCGCGCTCGACCCTCGATGCGCTGCCGAAGCCTACAGCCCGCACGAGCCCCAGCTGGGCGGCCAGCAGGCGTTGCTCGAACCGTTCGCAGGCAGCGGCGGTGGCGAGCGCGGGGCGCAGGATCAGCGCATCCATGCCGCCCGCGAGCGCGAAGCCGCTCTGCGCCCAGGGCAACATCGGGCCGAGCAGGCGCGCCGGGCCCAGGAACCAGCCGAGCGCGAGGCCGACCAGTGCCGCCGCGAGGCCAAGGATCATCGCGGTGCCCTCGGGGGGCAATTCGGCGCCGAGGCCATGTTCCAGCGGCCCGAATGCGGCCCCCAGCCCGACGGCCAGCGCCGCCAGCGGGGCCATCCCGGCCCCCATCCAGCCCATCCCCCTGCCGGAAACGGGCTGCGTTGCGCCGCCCCAAAGCACCCTTAGCGCCCGCGCCATGTAGGTGCCTGTCAGCACCGTTCCGGCCAGCGCCGGCGGCACCAGCAAAGCGGCCCCCGGCGCGGCGAGCGCGGCGGCGATGATCGCGTCCTTGGAAAAGAAGCCGGCCAGTGGCGGGATACCCGCCAGCGCTAGCGCGGCAAGGGCGAAGGCGGCAAAGACCAGCGGCCGCGCCCGGCCCGCGCCGGCAACCGCGTCCATATAGGTGCTGTCGCGGTCGTGCTGGAACACCCCTGCCCCTAGGAACAGCGTGCTCTTGATCGCGGCATGGGCGATCAGATGCAGCAGCGCCGCCACCGGCACGCCCGCGCCCACCGCCAGCAGCATCAGCCCGTACTGGCTCGAGGTCGAGGCGGCCAGCAGCCGCTTCAGGTCACGCTCAGCCAGCGCGATCAGCCCGGCGACGACAGCCGTGACGCCGCCCACCAGCCCGACGGCCAGCAGCGCGCCCGCTGGCAGCATCGGCGCCACCCGGATCAGCAAGATCGCGCCCGCCGCCACCAGCGTCGCCGAATGCAGCAGTGCCGAAACCGGCGTCGGCCCGGCCATCGCGCGCTGCAGCCAGTCCTGCAACGGCACCTGCGCCGACTTGCCCATCGCGCCGACCAGCAGCAACAGCCCCGCCACCAGCGCGGGCGTGCCGGTGATCGCCAGCGTGGCCTGGATTTCCGACGTTCCGGCCCAGCCGATCAGCACGAAAATCCCGAGATAGAGCCCCAGATCGGCGCTGCGCGTATAGAGGAACGCCCGCGTCGCGGCACCGGGCACGCCCGCGCGGCCGTGCCAGAACCCGATCAGCAGATAGCTGGAAAAGCCGATCAGTTCCCACGCGGCCAGAAGCGTGATCCAGTCGCCTGCCAGCACCAGCGCCTGCATCGCTGCAACGAAGAGCAGCACCGTTCCGAAGAAGCGCGGCCTGTCTGGGTCAGCGCGCATGTATCCCGCAGCATAGACCAGCACGCCGAAGGCGACAATGGCGACCAGGGCCGCGAACACCGCCGTCAGCGGCTCCGCACTGAGGATCAGCGGCATGCGCGGCAATCCGGGAAGGACCAGTTGCGCCGCGTTCCCGCCGAACGTGCCTGCCAGCAGGGCCAGCGCCGCCGCGAGGCCGATGCCGATGCCGGTCAGCGCGATCGCCTCGGGCGCGCGGCGCAGCACCAGCGCGGCAAGCCCCGCCAACAGCGGCGCGGCGATGATGAGGGCCAGCAGCGTCATCCCTTCAACTCGCGCGCTTCTTCCATCTCGACCGATCCGCGCACCCGGAAGCGTGCGATGGCGATGCCGAAGCCGACCGCCATTTCCACCGCCATCACCGCCATCACGATCAGCACGAACATCTGCGCCGCCGGCTCATCGGGATGCAGATAGCGCCAGAAGGCCACGATGTTGACCAGCGCCGCGGCAAGGATCAACTCGACCCCCATGAGGATCATCACCAGGTTCGTCTGGCTCAGCGCGCCATAGAGGCCGACGCCGAACAGCCCGGCCCCGACGCTGAGCGCGATCATCAGTTCAAGGATCATTTGCGCTGCTCCGCGTTGGGCACGATGGCGACCATCGTCGCGGCCACCATCGCGGTCAAGATCGTCAGGCCCGCCGACTGGAAGACGAGCATCGACCGGCCCAAGAGTTCGCGCCCCAGCGCCTGGGCCTGTTCATGCGCACCGGGCACCGACAGCGCGACGGGGCCCCAATCGGGCAGCCAGACCAACAGCAGCGACGCCAGGAGGCCGATACCCCCCGCCGAGAGCGACAGGCGCTTCTGGTGGGTCATGTCCATTTCGCCCAGGCCGCCCGGATCCATCATGAACATCACCATAAAGATCGCCATGACGCTCATTTCCGTGGCCATCATCATGATCTGCAACACGCCGAGGAACTCGGCCTGCATGACAAGGAACATGGCGCCCACCGCCGTCTGCGAGAACAGCAGCGCCAGCGCCGAGCGCACCATCGAATGGGTGCGGAAGACGACGATGCCGAACCAGACCGCCGCCGCGCCGAAAAAGACGAGAAAGATCATCTGGACGGTCATTCCGGTCATATCGGCACCACCAGGGCGATCACCCCCACGATGAAGATGTTGGCCAGCGCCAGCGAGATCCCCAGTTTCCAGCTGAGCGCCAGATAGCGCGCTTCGCGGATGCGCGGCATGTAGCGCCCGACGCCCAGCATCGCGGCGGCCACGAGCATGATCTTGATCGCGCTCCAGGCCCAGGGCGGCAGCCAGGGGCCGAGCCAGCCGCCGAGGTAGAAGGTCACGGTCGCGCCCGCCAGCGCCAGGATGATCGTCATGCGCCCCAGCCGCAGCACCGCGAGGCGCGCGCCGGTATAGTCCGCCTCGACCCCTCCGGCCAGCTCGCCGGTGGCATCGGGCAGGTCGAGCGGCGGCAGCCAGGCCAGCCCCATCGCCGCCACGACGAACAGGACGAAACCGATCGGCTGGTAGATCACGTTCCAGAGCTGCGCCTGCGAGGTCACGATCTGCACCGTAGAAAGCGACTCCGCGCGCATCGCCACGGCGGTGATCGGCATCACGATCAGCATCGCATAGGCGATGAACTGGCCCAGGAACCGCCAGCCCGCGATCATGGCATATGCCCCGTTCGGCCCCCATCCGGCCATGATGAGCGCCACCAGAACATAGGCCAGCGCCGCGTTCAGGAACAGCGCCCCGGTGGCCAGGTCGGAGATGATCAGACCCGGCGCCAGCGGGATCACCGCCACCGCCAACAGCCCGGCCACCAGCAGCAGAACCGGCCCGATCTCGAAGAATAGCCGGTCGGATTTGCGCGCCAGCACCGACTCGCGCCCGAGCAGCGCCAGCGCCGCCCAGGCGGGACCCGTCAAGCTCAGGTGGCCATGCACCGCCCAGCGTTCGATCACGGCCAGAAGGTAGGCCCCGAGGGCCAGCGACAGAAGGACGATGGCGACAGTCATCCGCGCATCTCCCAGGGCGAGAGGTCGAGCGAGCCGACGGCCACCAGCGCATCGCCCAGCTCCCGCTGCCGGGTCAGATCGTCGATCAGGGCAAGATGCGCGGTGGACGGCGTTTCCAGCTCCGCCCCGGTCACCTTGCCATCGGTCAGCGTCACGGTCAGGCGCGCCGCGCCGCGCGGCGTTTCGATGCTGGCCGCGCCCTCGCCCGAGACCACGCCCACATCCGCCAGCATGGGTGCGGCAAGCGTGCCCGCCGTCGCGATCAGCCCGATGCTCTGGTCGATCTCGTCGCAGCGCAGCATCATCCGGGCCAGCGCGTCGCCGCCATTCCGGACGCGGATCCCGAACCCAAGCTCCTTCAGCGTCGCATCGTCGCTGCGCGCATCCGACCCGCCGCCGCGCGCCCGGTCCACCGGCCCCCACGCGACGCGGTCCTTTCCGAAACGCCCGATCCCCCGCAGGCGCATCCGCATCAGGGGCGCCGCCTGAACCCGTCGGATCAGCCGCCCGATCGGTCCCGCCAGCGCGACGATTTCGGCGGTGCCTGCACCCTGCACCGCCAGTTGCAGCGCCCCGGCCCGCCCCGCCAGCCACAGAAACCCGGTTTGGACGCCGAACTCGGCCAGCCAACTCAGGTGGCTCGCGATCCGCTCCCGCTCGATGGCGGCGGCACGGGCGCGGCGATCATCCGCGCCGAACGCGATTCCGGCAGCGTCCTCGATCGCAGCACAGGCCAGCGCCCGGTAGGCAATCGGGCTTAGTTGCATCGCCGCCAGATGATCGACGAATTGGCCCGGGGCCATTGCCGTCCCCCCCGGCAGGTCGGCCATCCCGACAAGGCTCCGGGCGTCGCTGCCCGCCACGGTATCACCGTCCAGTGTCAGGCTCAGGTGCAGACCGGCGGGCAGACCGGGGAAGAACGGGCCGAAAGGCGCTTCGATCCACTCCATTTGCAAGCCGTCGCTGCTGCGCGGCTGATCCTTGGTCAACTCGACCATCGACATGAAATGTGGCTCGATTCCGTCAACGGGTTCAGAGGAATGCTCGTCATGCCCGCCATGCGTCCCGTGGCCTTCGTGCCCTTGGCCGCCCTCGCCGTCGGCCTTCACCAGGTTCATGCCGCATTTCGGGCACTTGCCGGGTTCGTCACTGACCACTTCGGGATGCATCGGGCAGGTATAGGCTGCGTCCTTGGCCGTCTCGTCGTGACCCGCGTGACAGCTATCGTCCGACTTCGGTGCATGCTCGGAATGGTCGACCGTCTCGGCCATGTTTTGCGCTTGCTCGTGACCTCCGTGGCCCACTGCGGATGTTTCCCGTGGGACAAGGGTCATGCCGCATTTCGGGCAATCGCCGGGTTCGTCGCGGATCACTTCGGGGTGCATCGGGCAGGTGTATTCGATGCGCACTTCCAGCGCTGCAGCGGTGAAATCGGCCGCATCAACGTGGAAAGCGCCCGCTTCGACGACGCGGCGCAGCTCTGCCAGTCCCGACCGCAGCCCATCCTGGGTCAACGGCGCCGATACATCGGCCACGGGCAGAGGCGCAATATCCCCGGCGCCGAGCGCGAGGATCGCCCTTGGGCGCGGCATCTGGGCATAGACGACGGCCGCCGCATCCTGCAGACCCTCCGCGATCGAGCCGACGATGATCAGGACCCCGGCGTGGCGCGGCGTGCCGACGATGATTAGGTTCGACCCCGCCAGATCGAGGCCCCTCGACCGGGCAATGGCCGGACCGGGCAGCACGAAGGCGCTCAGATCGCGCGACATTGCCGTGGCGATGACACGCCTGATCCCGGACAGCGCGCCCTGACGCGCGCCCGAAAGCATCATTGCCGCCTCAGCGCGCCCTGGCTCCAGCCATAGAGCAGGCCCAGAAACAGGATGGCAAGAAACACGCCCATGTCGAGCAGGGCGATGAGCCCCTCCTCGCGATAGACCACGGCCCACGGATACATGAAGGCCATTTCCATGTCGAAGGCGAGAAACAGAAGCGCATAGCCGGCATAGCGAGCATGGTAACGCACCCAGACCGGATCGCGCGACAAGGTGCCTGCGGTGGCGGGCACATCCTTGCCGGGTTCGGCGCGGGCGCGTCCGATTGCGCGCGCAAACGCATAGAGGCTGATGACAAAGCCGAACACACCGATGCTCAATCCAAAAAGGATTGCATATTGGGAAAGTTCGCTCATATGTCGGATCTCTTTGGGACTGGTGAATTGCGGTAAGCATAGGGCTTTGAGTCGCGCTGCACAATCCGGTTACTTCTCCGCTGAAAATAGAAAACTGCCGGACAAAACCGTTACAGTGCCATCGCGGAAACCGGGTTGAGTGAGGCCACGGCACGGGATGCCTCGGCTAAACGCCTGGGCGTATTTCACCCGTTGCTGTTAGCTCCGGCTCGCGTGACCTGTCGAGACTGAGCGGAGCAGACCCTGCTAGTCATTCGTGCAGGTGGCGACTTGCCTTCATTTCAAGACTGGGAAAGTCGCTTAGGACTGGAAGTCTGGCGGGACTTGCGACGCCGCATCAGGTCTACCCCATCCTGACAAACAAATGCGCCCGTAAATATCCTGAACTGTTCGCCTGAACCCGATACGCGAAAGAAGCCCTATACAGATTCATAACGGCGGCTTTTCGATTTTGTACCTCCGTGTCTAAGGGGTCGTTGTAGTTGATTCCCTCACGCGCCAATTGGTTCAATGGCAAAAAAGCGCTTAGACCGTGATCTTCCACACTCTGAATCGGTCCTGTCCTGTCACCTCTCTAATCAGGCCCTGCTCTTCCATCAGTGCCAGATTGCGCTGTATCGCGGCGCGGCTGGCACCACTCAGGGCTTCGGCCATAGCTGCCGAAACCAATGGCCATTCTGTCAAAATAGCGCGGAGAGTATCCGGCGTGCGACCAAAATGAGTGGTCAACGCTGATTTCGCGCGCGCGTCCCATGCCTCAATGTAATCCAGATGACGCATCGCTTTGCGAATGGCATGCTCCATCCCATCCAGCCAGCGGGCCAAGCGTTCGAATGGCAAGCCCGAGACACGCAGTCCCCCTGCCCCGCCCATAGCTACCGGTGCGAATATGGCACCCTTTCCATCGTCGGCAGCGATCCTGGACGCGGTGACGGCGGCTTCGATCTGGTCGCCGTGTTGTCCGAGGCCCGCCAGACTCCAGAGATGAAAGCCCATGCAAGCCCGGGTGATTGGGTGGAGATCGGCTGCGGCTGCCATGACGTCCAGCCATCCACCCGCGCGATCCTCGAAACGCTCAGCGCTGTCTTCAATGTTCTCGGGATCGCGGCGATCCAGGAAGGCGGCCAAGTCAGCTTTCGGTCCAGGACCGCCTGTCAGGCGTCGAACAGCCCATCCAACTCTTGCCAGTGCATTTGGGTCATCCTGTGCACCTGACAGCCGCATCGATATCCAGAGCGCCAGACGATCAGAACTCACCCGATCCCCTGCGAACCAGCTGAGGTCCGCTGCCTCGATAAGAGCGAGGCGATGCCGCCAGCCTTCAGGGCCACGCAGCAGCCGGTCATCCAGAGCTCCCAGGCGTCCAGCCACTCTTGCCAGTCGCGCAGCGTGAACGCCTTCTGCTTTTGCCCAGTCTTCGATGACAGCAGTGTCGGGCGGTTCCGCCCGTGGCCCTGGAGGCAAATCATCCGGTTCTTCTTCTAGTGACCCAGGTAGAAACCAGAGATCGTCTTCGTGAGCCTCTTCATCCTCCTCGATGGTGATGAGGGGGTCGTCGTAATCATCAGTCAAAGCAGAGGCTTGCGTATTCATGTGTGCAAAATACTGATTTTTTGCACATTACCCAAGCGTTTTTGTGGCCGCTGCCTGCGCCCTTTATATAGTACGCGCGCGCGACTGCCGGCGGAACCTCTCAGTTCGCGCTCTGTTCAAGGAAACCAAAGGATTGTGCCCAGCCTGACGAGAGAATACTTGCTTGCATTCGTTTACAAACGGTTCTCTGTTTGCGGCCTTGTCAAGCGGGATTGCGATCTGTCCGTTCGGGGTCATGGTTCTCTCCGAGGTCGCGGCCATCGTGTTTGTCAGCGCCTCATGATGGTTTTCGGTGGTGGATCGTCTCCAATGTCGTTTGCGG
>DRFF01000187.1 GCA_011050685.1 Aurantimonas coralicida | reverse complement strand
TGAACCTGCCAAAGCGGCGCTCTCGAAATCCGCACCCAGCCCGAAATTATCTGTCCGCGACTTTCCGGAATCGCTGTCCGCGACTTACCGAAATCCGTGTCCGCGACATTCTGAAATCACTGTCCGGGACTTAGCGAAACCCGCAATTTTGCGGCGTTCTTTTTCGGAAACTCGTGTGAAATACGAATATTGCCGCGCTTCTTGCCGTCCACGGGTTCGCTGCGGCCGCGGAAGCCGAAGTATCGATAGGCATCCGTGTCCTGTAATTGCTTTCCGGCAAGATCAACGGGAAAACGTTCGAATGGGCTGTACGAAATAACGACGATCTGGCTGAGGTTGGGTTTCTCGACGAAACCGGTCTCCGCCTTATCGTCAGGAGAGATCCAATTTTGCACGACCTGATGCAGGGTCTGCGATTTTCCATGTCCGTTGGGACCGATGAGCACGTTGATATCGTGTGGCAGAAGACCGTCCGAGCTGAATTTGAGGCTCAGGGTGGTTACGTCGCCGTAGATGTCTTTGAACCGGAAGCCCAGATCGAGAACTGCAATCAGCTGCTGCTCGAAGACCCGCCAGCCATCAATGAACGCTTTGGTACTGCCCCGCTCACGTTGCAGAGAGTTTTTGAAACCATCCGTTTGGGATAGCGTAATGGCGCCCTCATCTTCGGCAACGTGAACAAGGTAGCTTGCGTCCCGCAGCGCCAAGGCGATGGCGAGAGCTCCCTCCGTTCCGAGAAGGCCGTCAAGCTGCTCATAAAATGTAATATCCGAGGGCACAGAGATATAGTTCGTATCAGGAATGGGGAATGTGCCATCCCATCCTCGCTCCAGCAGACGATCTAGAGCGGTACTACTCGTATATTCGCTCTCCATCAGGAGCCTTATCAGGTCTAATTCGATAGTCTTGTCTGCAAATCGAGCCGTGACAGGAAAGCTGGTTTTATGACCGTAATCGTCCCAATTGTTGGCGAGCAGTTCAATCACGTCACCGACAGGCGAGGGAGTGGGATTATTGCGGCGGCTCTGCCGGCCCAGATAGACAACTTTCATACGCCTGTCGTCCCGGCGCCAGGGCTTTCGCGCACTTCACGGAGCGCTCGCCCGAAGAAATACCTTGTTGCCTTGTCCCGTGCTTCAGCGTCGGTGAGCACGATATTGCGCATCTCGTTGTCACGCTGGAACATGCGGATAGCGCCTTGGAAAAATGCATCGCGGAAAGCGGCATAGACAACATCAGGAGGGTTGTTTCTGAGCATCTCGCTCAGGTCTTCATCGAGAATATCGCGATTGACCTGCTCGAAGCGCAACATGTCCGCCTCCGAAAACTGCGTTCCGTGCCGGTCGTTGAAGGCTTTCACGATTTCCGAGAGCTCTTTCTTCTCGTCTTCGGTATAGGGTTTGGCGCCGAACTCGCTGATGGCGGCGAGAGCTTTGGTGTCTCCGGGCGACAGCGACGCGCTGTCCTGCTCTTTTTGCTCGACCTTGAATGCCTGCAGGCGCAGCATTTCCTCAGTTATTTCGATCTCTGGAGGCACCTCTCGGTTAGGCAGAAGGCGTGATAGCCAGTTCCCGTATGATGCCAGCTTTTCGAGGCCGGTATCCTCAAGTCGTATGACCTGCGCCACAAAGGCATAGAAGCGGTTGTAGCTCTTCAGAAGCTGGCGGAACTCCTCTTGGCGTCCTTCGTCGTCATCCGCCTCAAACCGCGCGACCGCGTGCCGGACGAGACCCTCCAGGCGCGGCCGGTCGGCACCCGTCAGCGGGCCCTTGAAGTAAGTCTGTGCGAAGCGCTCGATCTCATCCTTGTCGAGATAACCGAATTTATAAAGGCGCCCTTCGAGGTCATAGACCTGATTGGGGTCCGACATGGCTTCGACGGTCGTAGCTTCGTAGTAGGGCCGGAACGCCTCCTGGATGTCCTCGATCGTATTTTGGAAGTCGAGGATAAAGGTGCGCTGCTTGCCGACACGTGTGCGGTTCAGGCGCGACAATGTCTGTACGGTCTGTAGACCGGCGAGCTTGCGATCGACATACATGGCGCAGAGTTTGGGCTGGTCGAAGCCTGTCTGGTATTTCTCTGCAACGATCAGGATTTGATAAGTCTCCGGATAGGGCGTGCCGTCCGGCTTGAAGCCGTCAAGCCTACCTGGAAGCTCTGTTTCCGAAAAGCCGTTGAGTTCCGCTTCGGTCCAGGTTTCACCGTCGACCTCAAGCTCGCCCGAGAAGGCGACAAGCGCTTTCAGATCGGCGTAGCCCTGCGCCTTGATGTAGGTGCGGAGGCCAAAATAGTACTTCAGGGCATGTTCCCGGCTTTGGGTGACGATCATGGCTTTGGCTTGGTCATCCAGGTCACGCATCACGTGACGGCGGAAGTGCTCGACGATGATCTCGACCTTCTGGCCGATGGCAGTGGGATGAAGGCTTGCGTAGCGGGCGACCTTGCGCTGCCCCTTCCTGCCGCTGAGTTCGGGGTCGTCCTCAATGGCTTTTTCGAGCTGGTAGTACGCTTTGTAGGTCATGTAATTCTGGAGCACGTCCAGAATGAACCCCTCCTCTATGGCCTGTCGCATCGAGTAGCGGTGAAAAGGGTGGGGAAGTCCATCCGGTCCTTTGACCCCAAAGCGCTCCAGGGTGACATTGCGTGGCGTCGCGGTGAACGCAAAGAAACTGATATTCACCTGCGGCCCACGCGCTTTCTGATACTCGGCGATCAGGTCTTCGATGTCGTCGCTTGAACCCGCTTCCCGAGTCAGAGCATCGGTCATCGCCTGCGCACTTTTTCCGGACTGGCTCGAATGCGCCTCGTCCACAATCACCGCAAAGGTGCGGTTGCCTTGTCCCGACAGCTCGCGCAAATGATCGGTCGAGAATTTCTGGATCGTCGTGACGATGATGCGCGCGCCTTTGGCGATCGCGTCCTTGAGCTGACGAGACGTGCCATCAATCTTCTTGACGACCCCTGCCGTCTGCTCGAACTGCGCCACAGTGCCCTGCAGCTGCCGGTCGAGAACAACGCGGTCGGTCACGATGATTGCTGTGTTGAAGACCTGCTTGTCAGCGGCGTCGTGCAGATTGATCGCATGATGCGCGAGCCAGCCAATCGTGTTGGATTTTCCTGACCCCGCAGAATGCTGCACCAGGTAATTGGTGCCAGCGCCGCTAGCCTTGGCGTGCGCCATGATTTTACGAACGGCGTCGAGCTGCTGGAAGCGCGGGAAAATCATCGCTTCTTCTTTGCCGTTCTTCTCCACGTGTACGAACTGCCCGATGATATCCAGCAGCACCGACCGTGAGAAAATCGCTTCTCCCCTTGTGCCGCCACGGTAAAGATAGGTGACCCGATGCTCGTCATTGACATCGGGGTTGCCTGCACCGCCATCGCGCCCGCGATTGAACGGCAGGAAGCGGGTCTTGCCGTTCTGAAGGCGCGTCGTCATCGACACATTGTCCTCGTCCAACGCGAAGTGCACGAGCGCGCCCCGCTTGAATGTCAGCAACGGCTCGCCTGCAGGGGCGCGGTCATCGCGATACTGTTTCTCGGCATTGCGGAATGTGGAGCCAGTCAGCAGGTTCTTGGCTTCAAGGGTTACAACTGGCAGGCCATTAACAAACAGCACGACATCGATCCGGCCGCCATGCTTCTGGCTGTACTCAACCTCGTCCATTACGGACAGTATGTTAGCCTGGTACTCGGCCAAACGTTTGGGCTCCAGGCCGCTCGCGGGCCGGAAGTAGGAAAGCGAGAACGGAATGCCGGGCACGATCTTGATGCCCTTGCGCAGGACATCCAAAAGGCCCCGGTCTTTGAGGGCTTTTTCGAGCTGCTTGAAGAACGTGTCTTCGGCTGAAGAGGAATATTGCGCCGCAAGCCTGTCCCACGCTTCGGCCTGGGTGTCCTGCACGAACCGCAGGACCAGCGCGCGATCCATGGCGAGAGCGCGGTCATAGTCGGATTTCGCGTTTCTGCGCTCATAACCTTCATGTGCCACGAGCTCGGCGACGAGATGGTCCTGAAGCACTTTTTCCTTATGGATATTATGTGCCGTATGCGTGGTCATGCAGATACCTCACGCAGAAGGTCGTCGGGATTCCACACCCGTTCGGCGATCTGACGATAAAGTTGGCCTCGTTCTTCGAGGTCGGATTTCTTGAATGAGCTCAGGGCCCGGAAAGGCAGGCCGGACTCTTTCACAAGCCGGAGGAACCCCGGATTGTGGCTGTAACAGTCGGTGTGCAGCGAGTGGGCAAGAAGGTTTTGCGTACGGTAGTGATTGAGCTTCTCGCCGTAGGGCAGATCGCCATAGCTGGCGTTGAAGGATTTCGGGAGCAGCAGCAGACCGCCAATGCGATTGCGGTACTCGGCAAAGTCAGAAGGATGGCTGAACTCTTCAGTATGCCGCTCGGGGTGGTCAGCCCAGATATGCTCCACCTCGTAGCGCCCCGGTCCGTCGGCGACATACTCGGCATAGCGTGATGTCTGGCCCGAGGCCGTTTCCACGTAGTCTGTCAGACGTGCCAGAATGCGGTGGATCGCGTAGCGGTTCTGCTGATGCACGCGCAAGCGTTCATTGCTGACAAAGGTTTCCGACTCTTCGGACAGAGCCTCGCGGAGCCGCGTGGCCAGCTCCTGCGGCGCAAGTCCGCGGATATCCCGCATCACCAGGAACATCGCGTACTGCATCGTCGAATAGGCGATGCTGCGGAAGTTCCAGAGCCGCCATGCTAGCAGAATGTCGATGAAGCGCGCGGTAATGCGCATCTTCACGTTGACGGTATGCGCGTCGTCATCCGGCCGCAGCGGCGCCAGGATGATCATGTTCTGCAGGGTGAAGCCGTGTTGCGCGTTGTAGAAGACGTGTTCAAGGCCTGGCACCTTCGTGCGGGACGCCTCGACAAGACGCAGATATTGGCGAGCGTAGAAATCGAAGTCGCGGTCGATGAAGCGGAAATAATCATCGCTGGACGTCAATCCTATCTGATCGCTCGCGTCGCGCAGCCAGCGGTGGAATTCCGTGCCGATGCGATCAAACTCCTCGGGCTTGGCACCGCGCTTACGCTCTCGGATTTTGGAGGCATACTGGCTGCGGAACCAGGCTTTGAAGCAGTCGGCCTCGACCTCTTTGCCCGTAGCGGCCAGCCCCGCAATGCGCTCGCGCCAGCGGACATTCGCGGGAATGCGCTTACGCTCATCGATGTTTGCGAGCAGGTAGCCTTTCAGCATTTCCGTCGGGCTCAACGAAAGCCCGCGGTCATTCATGGTCTCGAAGATCGTGTAGGCGTCATCATCGGAATAGGCCGTGATCTCGACGAGGTGGACGTTCTCCAGCAGCCAGTCGACGAAGTAGGGCAGCGCGTCGCCACGCAGCTCCTCAGGCCATGCCGCCTCCATATCCTGATAGCGCCCAAAGAGGTTCTGTACGGACTCCGAACGGTCCGATGGGTCGAACGCCGTGGCTTCGAACAACGCTTCCATACAAGGGTTGCGTTCGTCGACGTCGAGATTGAACGATATCTGACCGTACTTCTCGGACACGATCAGCTCGTCGATGTTGACGACGTCGGCACACCCGCGCTGGAGATTGCGCAGCAGGATCAGCAGCAGCGAGAGGCTGGTCAGCCGCTGCTGACCGTCGACAATGTAATTGGCGCCATCCTTCTTGCTGATGATAATCGCGCCGAGAAAATAGTGCGGATAGCCAGCCACCTGCTTGCGGGAATGGCCCGGCTGGTAGTCCTCAAGGAACTTCCCCGTCAGGTCGTCGATCAGTTCACGCGCCTGCTTCTCGCCCCAATTATATTCGCGTTGGTAGTAGTCGATCGAATATTTAACGCCCTTTAGGAGCTCGCGGACGGTCTTGGCCTTGCCGAGAATGTCTCTCATGCCCGCATCGCCTCCTGAATTCGCTTCATTTGAAGATCGGCGTTCTCACTTTGAACGTACGCCTCAGAATTAACTTTTCCGGTAACGGCGGCAGTAATAATCGAGACGCGCATTTCTTTAAGGCGATCTATTGATCGCTGGATCATTTCCGATGCCCTATTAAACAATTCTAGTTTATTTGAAATATGGCTTAGTATGCCGTTCATAATTTCGCGTGGGGGGATCGCAACGGGAAACTTCTCTATGTTCGTTTTCGATATGGAAGCTAGATTCGTGCTTTGATTGGAATGCAGGAAAAAGAAATCTCTTGCATACCTTGCATTAGTTGCAAGAGAGATCCAATCTGAGTGAGCCAAATCATGTGGGCGTGCTGAAAAAACGTGGTTTTGATTCAAGCACGGAGAAAATTCAGCTCTCCACACTGCGCCGCGGCCAAGCTTGTCGTTGTCGCCGCCTTCGTTCATTAGAACGTCTCCGTTCTGCAGGCTGTATCGCTTGATTTCACCTTCTGTTGCTTCAATCTCAGCTACATCGTTTAGATCGAGTCGCCCAGCTTGAACATTGGCCACGCGGAGGTACGGTGTCGGACTAACGGGCGTTCCGGGCTTCACGGTTCGGCCAAGTGTCAGGCCGCCCTTGACCTGTGCAAGGTGCTTTAGGCGCCATACTTTCCATCCGTTTGGCACCATCGGTATGTAGATGGAGCCGGTTGGAATCAACTGTGCGTTGCTGTCGGTGCCCACTGTCACAGCTGCTGATATCGCCGTGAAGCGTGCGTCGGCCAAAGTACTCAGAAGTCGCTTCTTCTTTTCGATTAGACAATCTATTCTCGATGTCTCGTTGTCGAGGAAATCAGCAATCCTATACTGTGTATGGACGTCGGCTACAGCGACCCAATCGTTCGGGAAATCCGAGAACTTGATAGATTGGCGAACACCCGCACCGAGCGAGTAGTAATATTTTGCTAGATCGAGCGCGAGAAAAAAATAGGCCCAAAAACGCGGATCACCATTCTCCACGACCTCTAACGCGTCATAAGCAGAGGTGATGATTCCTCGCTCATTCACGAGCCCCTGACGCAAACTACGTTTATCATTTTGAAGATCAGTGAGCCGCATAACAATGTTGCCGGGTTCCACAATCTGATATGTTTCGAAGCTCGCTGGTAGTAGGCCTTCATTGCTATCAATATTTTTGCGAATGATGCGACCGTAGCTTAAAGAAAGGAGGTTTTTCTCCCTCAAACCAACATTCTTGCTACCCCTCCTGACTCGTAGGACGCGATGAATCTTTGCGAGTTTCCAAGCTGCAGGCGGAACAATTCCGTGCACACGTTCTTGCAAAGTAATCACGCCGCCACCTCTTTCAGTAGCCCAGCGATCGCCTCTTCCAAGGATTTTAATTCGGCATCTATCTCCCCGAGCGGCCGAGGTGGCACGTAGCGATAGAAGTGCCGATTGAAATTGATTTCGTAACCGACACGACCAATCTCTCTATCACGTGCATCACGGTAGCCCTCATCTACCCAAGCATCCGGCACGAAGAGTGTAACTTCACGCGGGAAGTAATCTTTCCAGTCTTCTTTCAATGGTACGAGCTCATGATCGCGGAGATCAGAATCTGGCTCCGCATTGCCCTCACTGTCGCGGCAAATTTCAGACTCCTCATCGCGTTCTGAAAGGGCCGAAAAGATGGCCTTGCGCACGGGCGCCCCAATTTTCACGCTCTCAGCCTTCAGCGCCTTGGCGAGTGCCTTCTCGAACATATCCCTGCTGGTAAAAAGGTTCCCGCCCATTCCCAGCAAAGCGGCTTCGATTGCCTCGCGCTCGTCCTCAGGCAGCTTTAGATAAGTCTTCTCGCTGCTCAGCCGAGCGATGCGCTCCGAACTCGCCTGAAAGTTCAGCCGCAACGGCCGCTCGATACGGATTTCTCGATAGCCAAAATCCGCCACGTCGAAAATCTTGGCTACAGCAGATTCGCCGTCTTCCCCGTTCAGAAAGCCCGCATAGATACGCACGATGTCCGCACGTGCCTCTTCTGGAATTTCTCGCCGCTTCTCGCCTAGAGCTTTCCGCAAGGGCTTCCAGAATCGCTCACTCGACGCATCGATCAGCTGCACTTTCCCCTGCCGGTTCGCTGCCTTGCGATTGGTGAGTAGCCATACATAGGTTTGGATATTGGTGTTGTAGAAGAGATCTGTCGGCAGCGCTACGATCGCCTCCACCCAGTCATTCTCCAGCACCCAGCGCCGGATTTCGCTTTCACCGGAGCCCGCGCCCCCCGTGAAGAGCGGCGAGCCGTTCATAACGATGCCGATGCGCGACCCGACCTCATCGTCACGCATCTTTGCAATCATGTGCTGCAGGAACAGCAGCTGTCCATCCGAAATACGCGGCGTACCGGCCCCAAACCGGCCTTCAAATCCCAAGTTCTCCGCCTCCGCCTTGATCGGGTCCTGGTACTTTTTCCAATCCACGCCGTAGGGCGGGTTCGAAAGCATGTAGTGGAAGCGCTTACCCTTATGGGCGTCCTGGGTCAGTGTGTTGCCGAACGCGATCTGCTCGGGGTCGTGACCCGTCACGAGCATGTCGGATTTGCAGATGCCGAAGGACTCACCGTTCAATTCCTGCCCGAACAGCTCGACGCGGATGGAGGAGTTGAATTCCTTCAGGGCTTCTTCAGTCAGCGCGAGCATACCGCCCGTACCGCAGGCGGGGTCATAGACCTGGCGGATGATGCCGCGCCCGGTCAGCTTCTCATCATCGTTGGCAATCAGCAGGTCAACAATAAGCCTGATCACCTCGCGCGGGGTGAAGTGCTCACCGGCCGTCTCGTTGGACATTTCCGAAAAGCGCCGGATCAGCTCCTCAAAGAGGTAGCCCATCTCAACGTTGCTGACCCGGTCGGGGTGCAAGTCAATCTGGCACAACCGCTCGAACACGGGCCAGAGTATTTCGCCGTCCTTCAGGCGTTTGAGTTGGTCGGTGAAGAGGAATTTGTCGAGGAAAATGTCGCGGACGTTGGCCGAAAAATTCGTGATATAGTCGACGAGATTGGCGTGCAGCTGGCGCGCATCCTGCCCTTTGAGCGTCTCGAAGGTGAAGCGCGAAAGATTGTAGACCTTGACGTTACCGCCGACGGCGCCAAACAGGATCATGTCGCGGGTGGCTTCATCGACACCTTCCGGCAGGCTTTCGGCGGCCTTCAGTACGGCTTTCTTGGACGCCTCCAGAAGGCAGTCCAGCCGCCGCAGGACCACGAACGGCAGAATGACCTTCCCGTACTCTGACTGCTTGAAATCGCCTCGCAAGATATCCGCGATCGACCATGCGAACGCGCTCAGGCTCTGGACGTTCGCGCTTTGCTTGGCCACTTTTATTCCCCCTGCTTGTATTCTTCCGGCGGTGGGGGACTGGGCTGGAGGCCCGAAAGGCGCTCAAACTCCTCGATGCTGATCACGACCACGACCGGGCGGCCGTGCTTTTCGATCTTCACCGGCTCCTGGCGGGCGGTGTCTATGAGATGACCGAAGCCGTTTTTGGCCTCGGCCGCAGACATAGATTTCATCCCCAAGCTCCGGAATCCCCCCGATTCGTCCATAATGGCCAAATTGGACGAATCTGGCAAGACAGCGCTGCCCCTCCGGCTGCGCTGATAGCGTCCTCAGCCTGCATCGTCCGGAGCCGTCCGTCGCCCTCACAAGCTGAGGGGCGACGGGGGAACCGGCGAAGCGCAGGCCTGCTTTGGGGGTGGGCTCCCGAGCCCTCTTTAATCTTGCGCGAAGGATCGTCACCCGCATGGGCCGAAACCCTGCAAAGCCCCCGGCAACGTAGGGGTTCGGGGGCGCGTCGCTCTGTATACGAAGGCGCAAGCGGACGGACCCTAGAGCCTGACCCGCCAAAGGCGGGACGCGCCATCTCTTTGAAAACACCAGAATATGTGTACCCACACTACGCAAATGGCCATCATTTCAAAGAGACTCTGGAATTGCTCTTTGGAAATATGCTATAATGTGTACCATGAGTACACTAAAGGAAGATAAGCTAAAGAACGTCCTCGAAGCCGTCCCAGCGGGCTTCGTCGTTGATGCCCTGTGGCTGGAGGCTCACGGCGTCAGCCGGTTCCTGACCCGCAAATATATAGACAGCGGCTGGTTGGAGCGCCTTGAGCGCGGGGTTTTCCGCCGTCCGGCCCCGCAGCCGGTCCCGCTCGACTGGCAGATCTGCCTGCTCTCGATCCAGCATATCATGAAATACCCGGTCCACGCCGGTGGCAGCACCGCCCTCGGCCTGCAGGGGTATAGCCACTATCTGCCGCTCGGCACGTCCCCGCCCGTATGGTTCTACGGCAGCGCCATCCCGACATGGCTTGCGCGCATCAAGCTCGACGCGCCGCTGATGCCGCGCGGCCTCAATCTGTTCAGTGACCCGGGCCTCGGCCTTACCGAGAGCAAACCCGGAAGCGCTCATGCCTTACCTTGGGGCTGGGGGCTGCGCATCTCCACGCCGGAGCGCGCCATCCTCGAAGCCCTCGACGAACTGGCGGACCAAGAAAGCTTCCACAATCTCGATATGGTGTTCCAGGGGCTTGCCACGCTGAGCCCGCGCCGCCTGTCGGCGCTGCTGCACAGCTGCCGCAAGATCAAAGTGCGCCGCCTGTTCTTCGTCTACGCGGACCGCCACAAACATGCCTGGAGCGAGCGCCTCAACCCGGACGAGTTCGACCTTGGCACCGGCGACCGCGCGCTGGTGAAAGGCGGCAAGATCCATCCTCGTTACCGGATCATGGTCCCCCCGGAATTCGTGCCCACGACGGGAGAGACCGATGGCCCGTGAACTCTACGCCGCACAGGTTTCCCTGCTGGTGCGGCTCCTGCCGTTCATCGCGCCGGAAGAGGTCTTTGCCCTCAAAGGCGGCACGGCCATCAACCTCTTCTACCGCGATATGCCGCGCCTGTCGGTCGATATCGACCTCACCTACCTGCCGGTGCGCGACCGCGCCGAGAGTCTCTCCGACATCAATGAAACGCTCGACCGGATCATGGCCGCCGTCAGCAGCGGCATTACGGGCCTCGATGCCCGCCGCATCGAAGGCGGCGGCGGCGGCGCGACCCGCATCCACGCCCGGCTCGGCACCGCCGAAATCAAGATCGAAACCTCCCCCGTCACGCGCGGTGTGGTCCACGATCCCGAACGGCGCGAAGTGTCGGCCAAGGTCGAAGAAGAGTTCGGATACGCGGCGCTGCAGGTCGTCTCCTTTGAGGACCTTTTCGGCGGCAAACTCCATGCCGCCATGGACCGGCAACACCCCCGCGACCTGTTCGACGTCAAGCTTCTCTACGAGAACGAAGGGCTCACCGACGCCCTGTTCCGGACCTTCCTCGTCTATGTCGCAAGCTCTCCCCGTCCGGCGCACGAACTGCTCCGCCCCACTCTCAGCAGCCTCGATGAGCCGTACGTGCGCGAGTTCATCGGCATGACGACCATCCCCGTCACCCTCGAGAGCTATGGCGGAAAATGGGTGATGGGGCCTGAGAAGGCGGCGTATCGTGGCGGGTGCTGAAGCCTGCCAGAACCTCCCGAAGGAGCGATACGCCATGAGAGACGATACCACGATCACCCCGCTTCACCAGCCCGGATCGATCCTTGACCCGCTCACCGATATCGCCCGCGAGGGCGCGCGCCACATGCTGGCCGCTGCGCTCAGGGCCGAGGCGGCCAGCTTCGTTGCACAGTTCGAGGACGAACGCTTGCCCGATGGACGCCATCGCATCGTGCGGCATGGCACCGGGCCGGAACGGATGATCCAGACCGGGATCGGCCCGATACCGGTGCAGCGTCAGAAGGTGCGCGACCGCGCCGCCGGCGTCCCGGCCGAGAGAAGGATCCGCTTCACCTCGAACATCCTGCCTCGCTGGGCGCGGCGGTCGAGGAGCCTCGATGCCTTGCTCCCGGTTTTTTACCTGCGTGGTATTTCCACCGGGGACTTCCAGGAAACGCTGACGGCGCTGCTCGGGGCTGACGCGCCGAACCTGTCGCCTGGCGTGATATCGCGCCTCACGGCGGGTTGGCAGGAGGATTACGACCGCTGGCAGCACCGCGACCTCTCTGCGCGCCGCTATGTCTACATTTGGGCCGATGGGGTCTACCTGCAGGCCCGCATGGAGCCGGCCGCAGAATGCATGCTGGTGATCATCGGCGCGACACCTGAGGGGCGCAAGGAACTGCTTGGCTTCCAGGTCGGGGTGCGAGAGAGCGCGCAGAGCTGGCGCGAACTGCTGGTCGATATCAAGGCCCGCGGCCTCTCGGTCGCGCCGGAGATCGCCGTGGGCGATGGTGCCATGGGGTTCTGGAATGCGCTCGATGAAGCCTTCCCGGGCACGCGTCATCAGAGGTGCTGGGTTCACAAGACCGCCAACGTCCTGAACAAGTTCCCGAAATCGATGCAGCCGGCGGTGAAGGCCGACCTGCGCGAAATCTGGCAGGCCGAGACCCGCGCCGCCGCCGAGGTCGCCATGGACACCTTCACCGAGAAATACGGGGCCAAGTACGAGAAGGCAGTGACTTGCCTGATCAAGGACCGCGACGCCTTGCTGGCTTTCTACGACTTCCCGGCCGACCATTGGGATCACCTGCGCACGGGCAACCCGATCGAGAGCGTGTTCGCCACCGTCCGGCACCGGACCGTGCGGACCAAGGGCGCGCTGTCGCAGAAGACGGCGAAGCTGATGGTCTTCAAGCTCGTTCAGGCCGCAGCGAAAACATGGCGCCGTCTGAAGGGCGCGAACCAGTTGCCAATGGTCATCGAGGGCGTCACATTCACCGACGGCGTCGCCTCGCAGGGCGCCGACAACCGCGCCGCTTGATCAAGCCGCGTCACCCAAAATCGGCCATAGCTCCACCCTCGATGATCTCATCGCCACAAGGGAACGGCTCATTACCGATATCAGCGCGCGCCTCGACGTTAACGCCCAGCGATTCCTGACCACACTGCACGACGGCGAACCGGATTTAGCAGCGATTGGACTGCCGCAGGCCGCGGAGCTTCCCGCCGTGCGCTGGAAGCTGCTGAACTTGAAAAAACTCGCCGCCGAGAACCCTGACAAGCACAAGGCGCACAGGGAAGAGCTCGAAGCAGTCTTCCCCTGAAGGAGAACCGGACAATGCAAATGGAGCCGTCCTGGCGCTTCGACTCACCCGGCCCTATGCCAATAGAAGCCGTGCGCGCGTTCTACACACTGATCGACAAAGTCGTGGCGCAGGGCAATCGCTGGCGCATGCTCGAACATTTTAAAGGCTATTTCGGCGGGTCGGGCGGGAGTTCTTCCGAGAGCTGGGCCGAAACTGACCTGAACCGTCTCGTAGGGCAGACCGCAGAGAATGCGCCTCTGTTCATTGAAGCCTTCTACGAGGCCTGCGAAGCACTGCGCGGCGACGGCAGCATTGCCGTCCCCGATGTCGGCCGTATGAACCGCATTCTGCGAGAGCATGGAGTAGGCTACGAGATCAGGCCGCCGGAACTGGTCGCCGTCGGCCTTCACCAGCCGATCGCCATGCCCGAGCGCTATCAATCACTGGACGAACAGGCACAGGACACAGTGCAGAAATCCCTCCAGCAATCAGAGACGCTGCTGGCCGAAGGGCATCCCCGGCAAGCCGTGCAGGAAATCCTATGGCTGATGGAATCCGTTGTCACAGCCTTCAAGGGCCTCAGCACAGGCGACGCCACCATCGAGGGGAAGTACTTCAACAAGATTGTCCCGGAACTGCGCGCACAGAAGAAGGGCCAGACCATCGAGCAGGTCCTGGGTTGGCTGACGGCTCTGCACGGCTATCTTTCCTCACCCACCGGCGGCGGCGTACGGCACGGCGTTGACCTGAAAAGCGGCATTACGATCGACGCCGATGAAGGCCGTCTTTATTGCAACCTGATCCGCAGCTACATCACCTTCCTCATGGCAGAACACGCGCGCATGCGCCGGGGCGCCTAGAATGCGGCATGAGCCGCTCGCCGCGCTAATGCCTTGAGCCGTCATCCGCAGGCTCACCCGCCGGCAAGGGCGCCGCCAGGTGCGCCTCCACCACATGAGTGTAAGTACTGCGCAGCAAAGCCTGCGCCTCCCTGGCCTTCCCGTCCCAGAATTCATCCAGCAGCACCGCGCTGTGCGAGAGCAACTCCCGTTCAATCAGGTCGACGACGACCTGTGTCACATGCATTGCCTCATGGAATCCGAACGACCCGGGCCCATACCGCACGGCCAGACTGCGGTGATCGGGCCCCGCAAACTCGGCCACCTGCCGTTCTGCCAACGCCTGCAGCCGTTTTTGTTCATACGCATCCGCCACCAGGTGCCCGAGTTTGCGGTAGTACCGCGCACACCTTGTACTCTTCCCCCTACGGCGGGTTTGCCCCCTTTTATAATTATGCCATGAGGCGGGGGCTAATTTGAAATGTACATCGCAGCATAATGACGAAATGAGTGCTCGTACATGGCATTTTAAACTGGAGAAGACACAAGGAAAGCACGAGGAAGCGGGGCTCAAACAGGAGCGACATTCAGGCCTTCACGCAGCCTGTTCCTGATTGAAATTGGAGTGTGCATTCCAGTGGTGCGGGACCGGCGGACAAGGATGTTCCTCCATGAACGCTTTCACACACACTCCCGCCAACGCCCACATACCATCGCCTGTCGATCCCGCTGCTCGCATAATCAAGCCGACCAAGGAAACTTATGAGCGCCTCCAGCAGGCGCATGAGTATTTCAACAAGGCGCTGTTCGGCGGCACGCTGCCGAACGCGCTGATCACCTTCCAGCGCCGCAAGGGGACGTTCGGCTATTTTGCTGGAGGACGCTTTCAGAACGATGCCGGCCACGAGGCCGAAGCGATTGAGATCGGCATTGCCGACGCATCCGACCCCACATTGAAAGAGCGTCTAGCCGCGCTCAAAGCCGACCGCGATCAGGCGAAGGCGGCGAAGGACCGCGCCTCCGCCGAACTCCGGCCGGAAACAAGAATCACCGAGGAGAAAATCAGCGAATTCGCGGCCCTTATACGCGAGAACGTCGCAAACGGCGCCATCCCGTTCCGTCGCGCCTACCTGCGCTCCGTCATCGATCAGGTTGAAGTCGACGACGCGGAAATCCGCATTCATGGGCGGCGGGACGTTCTGGAGCGGCTTGTTATAGGTGGTGGGGCTACTCCGGCAGGAGTGCCCAGTTTTGTTCGTAAATGGCGCACCCGACAGGATGAAACTGGGCACTGGACGTTGGAGGTCGCGCTGTGATGGCGACCTCTCTCCAAGCGATTGATTCCACGGCGTTTTCTGGTGGGGCGACTTCCCGATCCAAAGGGACCGCCGAGCGATACGAGAACTGCGCCGCGCGGCTCCTGGCGAGCTACCAGCTCGAAAAGCCAGAGCATCCATCCTTACCGGGCTTTGCCACGTGGCTCACAGACCGTCGCAGTGGGATGACCGCATCGAGCTTCCGCCAGTATCGTGCTGCATCGATCTCAGTCTTCGAAGCCATTCTTAACGTCGAAGGCTTGCGGCCGAGCTTGCGTCTGGAGGTGCAGCGGGCCGTAGCCATCCTCGATTCGACTCGCGGAACTCCTCAGTCGCCACGAGGGCAGCTCCCGCCCCGGACTTCCGCCCTCAAGCAGAAGCGTATCAGCGCGCAGGATTGGGAGAAGCTTGCTGCAGCGCTCTCGGTCTCGAGGCGTCGACATGCTGAGGGGGTCCTTCTGTTGCTCACCGCAGGTCTCGTCGCTGGCCTCCGGCCTTCCGAGTGGATCAACACGAGGCTGATCCAGGACACGGAAGAGGGATGGAAGCTGAAGGTGCAGAACGGCAAACGCACGAACGGCCGGTCGCACGGACCGACCCGAACCTTGACTTGGAGCGACTGTACCGAGGAGGTGGAGGCAATTCGAGATTGGCAAGGACACCTGAGCACCTGTCTCCCTCGCGAAAAGGACCGAGCGCGCGCAGTTTGGCAGACCTATTACGCTCAGCTCAGAGACACACTCCACGAGGTCTGCCAAGAGCTTTGGCCGCGTCGCCAGCGTAGACCGACATTCTACTCTACCCGGCACACCTTCGCGGCTGCTGCGAAAGCGTTTCTGACGCCCTCAGAGGTCGGCGCCTTGTTGGGACACGGCACTGATTTCACCGCCGTGACGCACTATGCGCGCCCACCGAAGGGAAGAAGCAGGCTGCCCGGGTTCATGCTGCCCACACCTGATCCCGCCGAGGTCCTGCGGGTGCGGCAAGTGCTTGAAGAGAGGCTTAGTCGGGCAACGCCTCTCCGGATGAGCTCCGATGAGCCGCACGAGCTGGATCGATGCATCTCCGACGATCAGGATGTCGCGTCGGGCGAACTACCCGATGACCCTCCCGTGTTTCGATCCTGAAGTTTGGCTTCCTGCGGCAATCTCGTGGAACGGCCGTGATGCCGGCTTCGCCCGCATCAGCGAGGTACCGCTGAGCACGGGAGTTCCAGGCACAGGGGGCCGAGGAATTGGAGCTGTTGCCGGAGGGCTCGGTGATTGCCGAGATGCTCAGCGACTACGCCGTGATGCGGGAGCAGGGACGGATATCGCCAAAGTCGATCTGCAGCTGTCGGCCCGGCGCCGTCTCGAAGCGAACCGTCGCCCGCTTCTGCGCCTTCAATTCCCGGCGCCAGCGCTGGACCCGAAGCTCCACCGAACGCAGGCCGATGACAATGCCATGTTCGCTTGCCAATTCCTGGCGAATGACATCGCCGTTCGAGATCGCAGACGATCGACCCGTAGCGGTGATTTCGGCGAAAAGCGAAGTCATCGATGCCGACGACATTCAGGGTCTCCCGAGGCGATCGTGCTCGTCGCCGCACCACCCGAAGCAGCGTGTCGTTGCTGACCGGCATCATCAGCCGTTGGGCAAAACACGCTGCGGGCCGTCCGCCGAGAGCCAGGCTCAGATGATGGACGAGGCATTCCATTCGGCCGGTGCGACGCGCCCTCTGCGCGACGACCTCGTCGCCGAAGCGTTCGGCGAAGATCTTGCGGCGACAACTTGTTATGCCGCAGCGAAAGCGGCGCGTGATCATCAACAGGCGCACGGATCGCCCAGCCGAGGGAAGATCCGAAACGTTGCGGACGTATCGGCTGTGCCGCCGGCGCGAGGGTCTTCCGCATGACGGGCATGCAGCTTCTGGCGTTCGAGCCGAAGCGGTGACGAAAAGCACTCTGTCGACGGCCTCGAAACGTTCGACCGAAAGCCCGGCCGGAATCAACGACGAAAGCGAAATAGCACTCGGCATGGGGCCGTTCTCCTCTTCGGAAAATCGCCATACGGCCCCTCAACTGCATCGGGATTGAGTCAGTCCCAACATTCGAAGCGAAATGGGGGGCACGGTTCGAAGCGATTTGACAGCCGAGTGCCACGGGGCAGCCGGTTGACGCCATTGCGTTTCAGCATCCGAGCAACGGTGGCGTCTGATATCTTGATGTCGTGGTGGTGCGCCAAATACCAGACGATCCGCATCGGGCCGAGATGATATTGGCTTCTGAGATAAAGGACCTTCTCCTCAATCTCGATAGGCGTGCGGTTTGCATGCCACTTCGGGATCGGCGGCTGGTTCACCAGTCCCGCCTCGCCCTGCTTTCGATAGGCTGTCCGCCACCGGTAAAAGCTGCTGCGGCCGACACCAAAATATCGGCAAGTCTTCGAAACGTCACCGACCATATCGGCATGCCGGAGAACTCGCAGTTTGCGGGCGATCTCGCGTCCATCCTTGCTCACGGATATCTCCTTCTTCCCAGAAATGGGAGCTTAAGGGAGATGTCCCGTGAGTACCGACAATCCTACACGCCAGACATACAAGATTGCCCCATCTATGCTGTCGAATTCGAGCGTAAAGAGTTTACCGATGGTTCCACCTTGCGCCATTCTTTGCGTGAATGAATTGACCTGACAAATCGAGATGCTATCGCGTATACTGAAAAGCCTCTGGTGCGGGGCGGAATTGTCCTGTGATCAAG
>DRFF01000186.1 GCA_011050685.1 Aurantimonas coralicida | reverse complement strand
CAATTCCGGCCACTGGACCGAAGCCGCCTGCGTAATCTCGCAATTCGAGCAGCACATCCGGGCTGTTGCCGGCCTGCCGCTCGGCGCGCCGGCCCGCCATTCCGACTGTGTCATGGAAAATCTGATCGGCGACGATGTGAAGCGCGCCACAAGCCTCCTCACCGAGCCGGCCGTCCTTGTCCATCTCTACGGTAAGGCGGAGGCGCGGGCCGGCCGCAAGATGGGGCACTTCACGCGGTTGACCGGCCCAGCAAACGTCTGAGCGGAAGAGCCAGTTCGCACGACGTCGAAGCAGCCGCCGCACGGCCGCCAACATTGACAAGCGCGCCCGGTGAAGCTATCTCGACCCCAATCTTTTCGGCGCGTCAGCGATGGCGCGCCGCTCATTTTGCGGCGGAGCCGGGTGATCCGATCGTCGCACCAGACGATCCGGTGATGTCATGAAGATCAAGAACTCGCTCAAGTCCCTGCGCTCGCGCCATCGCGCCAACCGCCTCGTGCGCCGCAAGGGCCGCGTCTACATCATCAACAAGGTGGCGCCGCGCTTCAAGGCGCGCCAGGGCTGATTCTAAAGGAAGCCGAGCGTCCGCTCCTTCCCCGACGATCACGAAAATTCTGATTGACGCTGCGCTGTGGAGAATTACCCTCTCCGCATGCGCAGCTTTGTCATCTCCGGTGCGATCGGCCTCGCGGTTACCGGCTTCCTCGCCCTGCCCGCGGCAGCCCAGGACGCCGCCCCGCCATTGTTCGACTTCCAGGTCGATCCTGAGGCATCCCCCGACACCGCCCCTCCCCCCGAAGATCAGCCCCCCATGGTGATCCCGCCTCCCGACGAGGAGGCGACCGACGCGCCGGAGGCCTTCGGCGGCGCCCCGACGGCCGAGAGCGAATCCACCGACGAGCCGGAGGGCCGCGCCGCTGACGAGACGCCAGCGGAAAAGCGCGATCGGTTGTTCGCGGAACTGCGCAAGGAGCCGTCGGACAGCAAGGCACGGCGGATCGCCGCCGGCATCGAAAGGCTGTGGCGCAAGAGCGGCAGTGCGACGGTCGATCTTTTGATGCTGCGCGCCGCTGAGGCGATGGCCGAGCAGAAGAACACCGCCGCTTTCGACGTACTCGATCAGGCGCTGGTCCTCGATCCGGGCTATGCCGAAGCCTGGAACCGCCGGGCGACCCTCAATTTCACCACCGGAGCTTGGGGTAAGTCGCTGGCCGACATCGAACAGACCCTTGCGCGCGAGCCGCGTCACTGGGGCGCCTTGATGGGCTTGGCGATGATTCTCGAGCGAACCGGCCGCAAGGACAAGGCGCTGGAGACCTATTTGCGGGTGCTTGCGGTCTATCCGGCCCTGAAATCGGCTCAGGACGCGGCCGGCCGGCTGTCGGAAGAACTCGTCGGGCCGGCGATCTGAGATCGCAACACCTCTGTGATTGGAAGAGGGTACAATGATGCTGTTTCAGAATTAAATTCGAAAGACGGGATCGCTCTTATGCACCGGCCGTTAGCGCTGAAAGGTTTCTTCGCTATCGTAAGCGGGTTTTCCTAACCCCATCGGACTGCTCAATGCCAACCTCTGTGGACATAATTGCTTTCGGTCTGATCTCGCTCGGCATGGTGCTGACGCCCGGTCCGAACATGATCTACCTGATTTCGCGCTCGATCTGCCAAGGTCCAAAGGCTGGCCTGATCTCTCTAGGGGGAGTGGCCCTAGGATTCGTCTTCTACATGCTGTGCGCGGCGTTCGGCGTTACCGCTCTCCTGCTGGCTGCGCCGTTTGCCTATGACGCCCTCCGCTTCGCCGGTGCAGCCTACCTGCTTTATTTGGCGTGGCAGGCGGTAAAACCCGGTGGTCATTCGGCGTTCGAGGTCAAGGACCTGCCGCGGGACACACCGTCAAAACTTTTCGGAATGGGCTTTCTGACCAATCTTCTGAACCCGAAGATAGCCCTCATGTACATGTCACTACTGCCGCAATTCATCACACAGGATCACGGCAGCATCCTCACGCAATCGCTCATCCTTGGGGTTACGCAGATTGCCGTAAGCGTCCTCGTGAATTCGATCATTGCCATTTTGGCGGGCTCGATCGCTGTCTTTCTCGCCTCACGACCGACATGGCAAGTTGTTCAGCGGTGGCTAATGGGTACGGTACTCGCAGCCCTTGCAGTTCGTATTGCAACCGAGGCCCGCCGATAGACAGCGGTCATACGAAGCTGCTCAACGAAGATAAACAGAATTCGCAATTCGGTTTCACGTTCGAGGAGAAGAGAATGATTCTCTTGGTCTCGAACACGTTGATCTTAAATCAACACTCAGCTGTACCCTGCACAGAGAAGGGTTCGGAATCACTTAGAGACTGTTTGAGAAGGGTTGGCGTTGAGGCCGATTGTGATTCACGCTTTTAATGTGGAACTCAACGAGCCGTAGCCGAATGGCTGTCGGAAGAACTCATCGGGCCGGTGATCTGAGATCGCGTTCGCGAATTGAAACTGCCCCCTGTGATTGCGTTCTGGAAAATCACGCCACGGCGGTGCTTGGCGCCGTCCGCATGTGCTAATTTCAGGTATGAAAAACTTGCATTCCCATCGCTGGCCCGGCGTTCCGCTTGCGCTCGGCGCGGCCGTGCTGTTCGGGGCGTCCGCTCCCTTCTCCAAACTGTTGCTTGGCACGGTCGATCCGTGGCTGCTGGCCGGAATTCTTTACGTGGGCGCGGGCCTCGGGCTGGCCGCGATCCATTTTGCACGACAGGCGATCGGACTGCCGCGAGTCGAAGCTCCTTTACGCAAAGCCGATCTGCCATGGCTGGCCGCTGTCGTCGTCATCGGCGGTGGCGTGGGGCCTATTCTACTGATGTTCGGCCTTTCCCTGACGTCCGCTGCGTCCGGCTCCCTCCTCCTCAATCTCGAAGGTCTGGCGACGATGGCTATCGCCTGGCTGGTCTTTCGGGAAAATGTCGACCGGCGCCTGCTGCTCGGCGCCTTCGCCATTCTGGCCGGGGCAGTCTTGCTGACATGGAACGGCCAGAGCCTACAACTCGATACGGGCGCGCTGCTGATTGCCGGGGCGTGCCTCGCATGGGGTGTCGACAATAACCTGACCCGCAAACTCTCGTCCGCCGATCCAGCTCAGATCGCCATGATCAAGGGCCTCGTTGCGGGCTTCGTCAATCTGGCTCTGGCTTTCGGGCTCGGCGCGGCGCTGCCTTCGCCCGGCTATGTCGCGGCTGGCGCTATCGTCGGCTTTTTCGGCGTCGGGGTCAGCCTCGTGATGTTCATGCTCGGACTTCGCCACTTGGGAACGGCTCGAACCGGGGCTGATTTCTCGCTCGCGCCCTTCATCGGAGCCGCTCTGGCCATCATCCTGCTGGGCGAGGGGATCTCCGCTCAATTCGCCATCGCGGGAGCGCTGATGACTCTTGGTCTATGGCTGCATCTGAACGAGCGTCATGATCACGAGCATGCCCACGAGGTTCTGGAACACGATCACGCCCATACGCATGATCCGCACCATGGTCATGATCATGACGGGCCGGTGAGCGAGCCCCATTCGCACTGGCATCGGCACGCGCCCATGCGGCACGAACATCCGCACTTTCCCGACCTGCACCACCGGCACGGTCACGGCTAAAATGGGCGCCGGGGGAAACAGATTGCCGTTGCTGTTACGGTTTGGTTGCGCCGATGCTTGTCAAGCTCACACGGCCGACAGCCCGTCCGAGCCGATATAGGCGATGCGCAGCATGTTGGTCGCGCCGGGCGTCCGGAGCGGCACACCGGCGGTGACGATCAAGCGCTGGCCCGCCCGGGCATAGCGATGCTCCACGGCGATGCGGCAGGCACGATCGACCATGTCGTCGAGATCCTGAGCATCTTCCGTCACCGCGCAGTGCAGACCCCAGACGAGCGACAGCCGCCGCGCCGTCTCGACCACGGGCGACAGCGCCAGAATCGGGATGTTCGGCCGCTCGCGCGCCGTCCTGAGCCCGGTCGTCCCGGTCGCCGTATAGGTGACGATGACCGCCACCCCCAGCGTTTCGGCCATCTGCCGTGCCGCCAGCGACACCGCGTCGGCGCCGGTGGCTTCCGGTGCCGGGCGCTGGGCGAAGATGATGCCCGGATAGAGCGGATCCTTTTCCACCTGCACGGCGATCCGGTCCATGGTCGCGACCGCTTCGACCGGATATTGACCGGCGGCCGATTCGGCTGAGAGCATGACGGCGTCCGCGCCTTCGTAGACAGCCGTCGAAACGTCGGAGACTTCGGCTCGGGTCGGAACCGGTGCCGAAATCATCGATTCCAGCATCTGGGTCGCCACGACGACCGGCTTGCCTGCCTTGCGGGCGGCGCGGGTGATGCGCTTCTGGATGCCGGGAACCGCTTCGAGCGGCATCTCGACGCCCAGATCGCCACGCGCGACCATGATCCCGTCGGAAAGATCGATGATCTCGTCGAGACGCTCGACCGCCTGGGGCTTCTCGATCTTGGACATCAGGAACGCCCGGCCGCGCGAGATCTTGCGCGCCTCGGCAAGATCGTCCGGCCGCTGGATGAAGGACAGCCCGACCCAGTCGACGTTTTCCGCCAGCACGGCGTCGAGATCGCGCCGGTCCTTGTCGGTCAAAGCGCCGGTGGCGAGCGTCGTGTCGGGCAGGCTGACGCCCTTGCGGTCGGAGATCTTGTTGCCGGCGACGACGCGGCATTTGATGCGGTGCTTGTCCGTCTCCGTGCAGACCAGCTGCAACCGTCCGTCATCGATCAGCAGCCGATGGCCGACTTCAACCGCTTCGAGGATTTCGGGATGGGGCAGGAAGACGCGGGTCGAATCACCCGGCTCGGAATTGTCGTCGAGGGTGAAATCCTGGCCGACCGTGAGCTCGGCCTTGCCTCCGATAAATTGCGCGACACGCAATTTCGGTCCCTGCAGATCGGCGAGAATCCCGATCGGAAGCCCGACATCGGTTTCGACCTTGCGGATGCGCCGGACCAGCTCACGCATCAAATCGTGGTCGGCATGGCTCATATTGATTCGGAAGGCGTCGGCACCGGCTTCGTGAAGCTTGCGAATCATCTCTTCCGATGACGACGCGGGGCCGAGAGTTGCGAGGATCTTGACCCTGCGATTGCGTCTCATTGTTTCCCCGTACCTTCGCGCGGCGCCTCGGTCAGTTGAACCATCCAACTGGCCTGCTCGCCCGTGTCATACTCCCGGAAGCCCATTTTTTGATAGCCCCGTTTGAAACAGTCGGTCACGCCCGCGATCTTGAACTCGTTCTCGGCGATGCAAAGGTCGACCGAGCCGGCCCATCGCCCCTGCCCCTCTGCGTCCTCGGCATAGACGTAGTAATACCGCGACGACAGTGGTCCCTCGATGATCGTCTTGCAGGTGGTTGCCGGAATGCGCCACCAGCCCTCCGTGGTCCAGCCCGCGTCGGCGCGATAGCCGATGGCAACGCCCACCAGAGACTGGGTGCCGTTGCATACGCGGAACGCCGCTTGCGCGGCGCCCGCGACGATTGGAGCTGATGCCAGGAAAAACCCGGCGGCGAACAGGCACAGCATGGCCGCGCTCCGCAGCCGGCGCAGGGATCTTGATATCATCGTGCCATCCTCGAAACAGGCGGTTGTTCTCATGATTTCAGTCTTGGCATAGCGGCCGAACCTGTCAACGAGGTGGACCCGGCGATCCGGCTAGCTTACACGGGCGCCCTTGCCAGTAGACTATCCCGGCGTGGCTTTCGAGCCCCGTGCGGTGCGAGACCATCATCTTCGATGCCGCAGCCTTGATGCCGGTTCGGTTCGGCTCGATATGTCGACGGGGGCCGAAGGCGCCACCCAACGTGAGGAGTAGCGAAACATGGACGAAATCAGCGCAAGGCAGCGTCTGGAATATGAAGCGGCGGCGTTTCGCCGGTTGCGGGATCATTTCCAGCAACGGACGGACGTCCAGAACATCGACCTGATGAACCTCGCCGGTTTTTGCCGCAACTGTCTGTCCAACTGGTATCGCGAGGCAGCCGAAGCAGACGGTGTGGCGATCAGCAAAGACGAAGCCCGGGAGATCGTCTACGGCATGCCTTACGAGCAGTGGCGCTCGCAACATCAGACCGAGGTCGGCCCGGCCGCGCAACAGCATTTCGAGAAAGTTCGGCCGCGCGACTGACGGAAGCGCGATACCGTCTGATACCGCCCCATTCACCCATTCAACGAATCACCGAGGTCTGCTAGGTGCGGCGGACTCATCCCATGAATGCGCCTTACGGAGACGGAAACATGTCCGACGTGAATGGTGTCGCCCAGGATCAACTGCGCTCCTTCGTCGAGCGGATCGAGCGACTCGAGGAAGAAAAAAAGACGATCAGCGACGACATCAAGGATGTCTACGCCGAGGCCAAGGGCAACGGCTTCGATACCAAGGTGCTGCGTCGGGTTGTCTCGCTGCGCAAGCAGGATCAGAACGAACGCCAGGAGCAGGAGGCCATCCTCGACCTTTATCTGCAGGCGCTCGGCATGGCAGCGGATCTGCCGAAAGACTGATGTCGACCAGCGCCTTGTTCGGCCTCAATTACAAAAAGCCCGCCGGATACGATCCGGCGGGCTTTTTGCGATGCCTTGATGGCTTATACCAACCTGCGGCGATAGGAACCCATTCGACCGGGACGGTCGCCGATGCATGGCAAGGAACGGGACGACGCGCGATGCGGCGCATCGGGCGAGGCACGTGACGAAGCCAGGCGCGGCGAGCGCCCGGCCTTCGGTGGGCTGAACGGGCTTGCCGGACGGCGTCGCACCGCTTGCCCGATGCGCCGCATCGAACTGCGCGT
>DRFF01000185.1 GCA_011050685.1 Aurantimonas coralicida | reverse complement strand
GCGAGCGCGACCTTGGCCTTGAAGGCAGGGCTGTGGTTCCGCCTGGGTCTCTTGCTCATCGTCTCTCCTGATCTCGGCCATCCTGGCCGCCTTCAGGCAGACAATCCACTCAGCACGCTGTCCAATTTTCCCGAGCCACCTCTCCGCATGACCAGCATAGCTGCGCGCCTGCCTGTGCTCGATGAGCCGAAGCCGGTGTTTCCGGGATTTGCCGTCTCAGTCCTCGTTGCCGCCACCGCGCAATTCCTGCGGTGTCGTAGACTTGTAGCCCTCCAATGGGAACCGCCTTGCATAAGATCGCTGTTTTGCGGCGTGATTCGACAACAACGGTGCAAACAGCGGAGATACCCTTCGCCGCGCCGGTCCGGGTTTCGACCTCGATTTCCACGACCCGCTCGGCCGCGAAGGCCAGCATGTCGCGCACGCGGTCGCCATCGGTCTTCAGCGATCTATGACCATCGGTCAAAGAAACCGTTTTGCGGACCCATCGTTAGAAATTCATCCACTTCGGGACGGCCAGAAGGAGGTGTGTGATCGTTGCGTCCACCGCGTAGAACGACCAATGCAAACCGTAGGCCCATAAAAATCCGTTTTGCAATCGCAAGTAGATATAGGGTGCGATCAGTCCAAACAGGGAGGCGGCCGCGGTAAAGCGAATAACATAGTAAGGAGAAAATCCGTCAAGCGCGAGGAGGAGGTGGAAAGCGCCGAAGACAATGCTGAGACCAATTGAAACAGTAATCAGCCGGAATTTCAATCCGGATGCTGTGTAAATGATCGAAGCTAACAATACCTGTTGAAACAGGATGTCCGCAGATTTCGGCAGGTAATACCAACCAGATGCGAACATAAATTCAGGTGGATCAAGGGGCGCGCGCCACATCGAAACGGGTGGTAGGCTGGGTAGGAAAACGGTCACAAAAAGCACGCAGACGGCCATTAAGGCAAGCATCGCCTTAAGGTTGGCAAATGTGTTTGTTTGCGTCAGCCGTTCGAATAACGCTTTCCGGAACCAGAACAGTGCGATACCGGTCCAGAGCAAATAATAAATGAAGAAAGAAAACGAGGCCTCATTGTAGCCACTTTCAAGTCCAAGTTTATTGCCCAGAGCGTAATAACCGGTGCTTGAGGCCGACCAGAAGACAGCCACGCTGGCCAGCGTGAGTCCCATTCTAAAGGCATAGTGATTGAGATTTTCCGGTCGGATAAACCGGGTCCATGCTGCGCGAGGAACTACCATACTGCCACAACCCTATCATGGACGCTGAGGGCGGGGCGAGCCGACATTTGTTTCAACACAGATTTTGATCACCTTGCCGGCACAGCAACCATTGACATGCTCCGTATCGAACGGCGGTTCGCAGTCCAAATCGCTGGCCTACTGCTTTAAGATTGGAGTTAAGGATGGCGTTGGCGGACTGTAAATTCGCTTGGCGGATTGCGACGCAGGTCGTTGTTTTCGCGGCGGCAATCGGATTTGTGCCTGCGATCGTGCACGCACATGAAGACGAAACACATTGTGCGGCGATTGCAAAGTCGATTTCAGATGCCGGGTTTGGCGATGTCGTCACCGTCAGCTGCAATGACGGGCAGACGCTGATCGCGTCGGATACCTACCCCGATCATCCGATGATGACGGGCATTGTGGGCTCCAACGAACAGGTGCCGGTCCCGGCAGAAAATTATGTCTCGCCCATCCCCTTGCAGCCGGTTCTGGGGTCTGAACCGCATACCCGCGATGCGGCACTTGGCGTGGCTGTGAATGGCGTGCCGATCTATGACTACACCGGTGGCGGTGAGATGAGCGTGGCAGACCTGTCGGAACATCAGGCCGAGCAAGACACGGTTCTGACCCAGCAGCTGGATATCTGTGGGGGTCATGCGGGGCGGGGCGATGATTACCATTATCACGCAACGCCCAGCTGCATGATCGCCCAGATGCCCAACGCGGGGCCGGATGCAATCATCGGCTGGGCCTTTGATGGCTATCCCATTTACGGGGATACCAACCCCGATGGCACGACAATTGCCCCGGGCGATCTGGACGTTTGCAACGGTCAGCCTGATCCCGTTTATGGCTATCGTTATCATACGTCCAAAGGCGTGCCCTATATCATCCAATGCCTGAGGGGACAGACCGCCGCCATGAAGGATCTTCCCCGTGTCCCACCGCTCGAGCCATCAGGCTGGGGCTGGGGCGGCGGGATGACGCCCGGCGTGCCGCCCCGCGGCGGTGTTCAAAACCTTGTCTTCACGCAAGACGCATCCGGTCTGCGCAGCATGACCTACAGCTATGAAGGCGAGGATTACTACATGAACTACACCCCTTCGGAGACGGCCGATTGCTATAATTTCGAAACCCGCAGGGTGACGGATGGTGGTGAGGTTTTCACTGGGGAGCTGTGCCGATGACCCGCGCTCCCATCCTGCGCATGGCAAGCCTCTTGTCCCTGACCGCAGCCTCGAGCGGTCCCGCCATGGCGCAAGAGGTGTTCACCCTGACCAGTCCGGTGATGGCCGATGGCGGCACCCTGCCCCCTGATCTGAAATGCGAGCGCGATGGTGGCGATGGTCTGTCGCCGCCGATCAACTGGACCAGCCCGCCCGAAGGCACCCAAGGCTATGCGATTATCATGCACCACTATCCGCGCGGCAGGGTCGAGGGGGTGGATGCGCCCAGCCACTACTGGCTGCTGTGGAACATTCCGGCCACGACCTTAGGGCTAGAGCGGGGCAATCCCACCTCGATCGGCGATGAAGGCTCGGACAAGGACATGCGGCGCACGGGCTACACCCCGCCCTGTTCGCCGCCCGGACCTCCTCATCAGTACACGATCACCGTCTATGCGCTGCGCGCGCCGCTTGCGCGCTTGCCCAACCACGATGATGGCGATGTCGATCGGGAGCAGATGATCGCGGCCATGGATGGTCTGGTGTTGGGGTTATCCGCGCTGACCTTTAGCAATTGAAATCAGGCCCCTATCGGGCAGAAAGAGTTTATCATGCGCTATATCCTTGCCGCAGCTTTCACACTCACCGCTAGTATGGCCACGGCAGAAACCCAGACCCTGAAGGCGGACGTATGGGCGGACAATTGGTTTGCGATGTATGCCAATGGCAGCCTTGTGGTTGAGGATTCCGTGCCCATCACGACCGAACGGTCATTCAATGCCGAAACGGTGACCTTCACGGCGAACCTGCCGACGACTATCGCGTTTGAAGTCAAGGACTTCAAAGAGAATGATACGGGGCTTGAGTACATCGGGACCAACCGCCAACAGATGGGCGACGGCGGCATGATCGCACAGTTTCTGGATGCAGCGACGGGCAAAACCGTCGCGGTAACGAATGCGGCTGTGCGCTGTCTGGTGGTGCACCGCGCGCCGCTGGATCGGGCCTGTGCCGAAGAAAGCAATCCTGTGGCCGGCGAGGGAGCCTGCGCGTTTGAGGTGACCGAAACTCCCACCAACTGGACATCCTCTGATTTTGACGACAGCAGCTGGCCTTCCGCAACGGAATATTCTGTCCGCGAAGTCGGCCCAAAAGACGGGTACGACACCATCGAGTGGGATCGGGCTGCCCAACTGATCTGGAGCGAAGATCTGGTGCGGGACAACACGCTTTTGTGCCGCATGAAGATTGGCGAATAGGTCATCAAAGCAGGCTTTTAAGCAATTATATTGCCGGGTCACTTTGAATCGCCCCGGGTTTCCCGGAGACCTCACTTCCTGAGAGAATGGGGTCATGATGACGAAGACGACATCGAGGAGATATTCGCCGGAGGTCCGCGAGCGAGCGGTTCGCATGGTTTTGGAGCACCAGGGCGATCACGCCTCGCAGTGGGCGGCGATTTCCTCCATCGCGGCGAAGATCGCTGCGCAACTGGGTCAGGCAGGCCGAACGCGACCAGGGTGTTAGGGCCGGGCAAACGAGCGATGAGCGCGACCGGATCGAGGCTCTCGAACGCGGGGTCCGCAAGTTGCGTCAGGCCAACGAGATCCTGCGCAAGGCATCGGCGTATTTTGCCCAGGCGGAACTCGACCGCCCATTCCGACGATGACAGCGTTCGTCTATGGGGTTGCGCCTCCCTTGGGCGGACAACAAAACCAACAATCAGCAGATGAACTGAATTACAGCACTGTATTGGTGGCAACACTCCTCCGCTACCATTTTCCGCTTTTATGTCAGAATCCTACGTCTGATACCTTTGCGCGGCGACCCACGCGCGAGCGCCTTGGATGTCATCGCGACTTTTCCGCCGCTCCTGCCTTAGCTATTTCGCGAAGCAGTAGAGCAAGCCGTCTCCGCCGGTGCCCTGCAACGCCTCTTGTCCGCAACCGCGCGATGGATGCGACGAGTTCCAGGATTTGGCTTCGGCGGAATCGTCGAGCCCCATGCGATCGTGATGGCCGACCATCGCGCTGCCTTCGCCGTTCGACGTCCAATTTTCGCAAGTCGCTTCGTGCGCGGTGCCGTCCGGGAGCGAGCCCGTGAGGATATCATGGCGGTTCGGCTGATCGCCGCGGCCATTGACCAATTCGCCGCTCTCGCTCAGCGCGGTCGCCTTGGTGATGGCGTTCGCGTCGCTGTGCAGCGCGTCAAGGCTGTCGGCGATGGTTTCGCCTTTCGCGTTGACCCAAGGCCCGCCGCCGATGCGATCACGGGCGTCGGTGTCGCTGGTGCTCAGATAGGCCGCCCAGGTTTTTCCGGTGACGCCGACAGCTTCCGCGAGGCTGGTGCAGTGGGCGTCCGCTCCTTCCAGGCCGCCGAGATTGGCGCCGTCGCCCGGCCCCTGACTGGTGACGAAGAAGCTCATTGGACTGTCTTGAGCCATGGCGGGACCGACAAGGGTCCCTGCTACAAGAGTGGCGGCAAACAATACGGACGAACGTGCCATGGTTTCCTCCTCCAAGGTGCCTTGGAGAGAGAGTACGGCACGTGGTCCAGCTCTGGGATCAAAATGTCGTGTGCGGGCAGCCGGATGGCGACCGCATGGAACGGGGTCGAGGCGCCGTTTCTGGTCCGGATCGAGCTGTCCCATGACGTCCGCGCGGTCTGTCGCCGCAGGCTATGAAAGAGGAGGGGGCGCAACCCCCCGAAGAGGGAATCAGCGCCCGGTGCGGGATTGATTTCAGCTATGGCCGAACGCCATTGGCTCGCTAAAAATAACGCTCTGGATTCTCAATCACAGAGGTGGCTCGGGAAAATTGGACAGCGTGCTGAGTGGATTGTCTGCCTGAAGGCGGCCAGGATGGCCGAGATCAGGAGAGACGATGAGCAAGAGACCCAGGCGGAACCACAGCCCTGCCTTCAAGGCCAAGGTCGCGCTCGCG
>DRFF01000184.1 GCA_011050685.1 Aurantimonas coralicida | reverse complement strand
GCTCAGCCTCGTCCATACTCGCCAGCGCCTCGTGGTCCGGCACCGAGGCGGCGTTCTCGTCACCCAAAAACTTCACATATCCGCCAAGCGGAACCGCCGAGAGCTTCCAGCGGGTTCCGTGGCGGTCATTGAAGCCGATGAGCTCCGGCCCAAACCCGATCGAAAAGGCCAGTGCTTTGATCCCGCACCAGCGCCCGACCAGATAGTGGCCGAGTTCATGGAAGAAGACGATGATCGTGAGGACAAACAGAAACGGGACGACATAGACGAGTCCTCCGCTCCATAGACCGGCCAAACCTCCGGCAAATTCCATCAGGGCATCCTCTTGATTGGTCCTTGCGGGCGGACAGGCGCCCGCCGCAATGCAACTGTCATAAGCCCCGTATGATCGCGTCGCAATGATGGCCACGTACGAGATTTCAGCCTCGCGCATCCTTCAGGACCCGATACGAGCCCGTATCGCCCTCAAGAACACGCGGCGATGCCGTGGCCTGCGATCTGTCAGAGCGCGAAGATGCCGTGAGCCGGATTGCCGAAGCCCGCGATCAGAAGGCCGACCAGCCAAGCCGCGCCGATAGCTACGATCAGCGCGTCGATTCGATCCATCAGCCCCCCGTGGCCAGGAATGAGCCGGCCGGAATCCTTGACGCCGAAACGCCGCTTGATCCAGGATTCGTAAAGGTCCCCCGCTTGGCCAAGCGCCGACAGCACGGCGGCGAGGACTAGGATGAACGGGCTCACCGCGGCGCCGGTCCACAGGACGAACAACGCCCCGCAAATGATTCCGGCCACGAGTCCGCCGACCGCACCCGACATTGTCTTCTTGGGTGAAACCATCGGCAAGAGCTTGGGCCCACCAATCGATCGGCCGGTGAAATAGGCGAAGATGTCGGTGGACCACACGACCGCGATGACAAAGCCGAGGGCGGCGAGCCCGGCACTGTCGTCACCGCGCAACATGCCCGGCGCCAGTGCCGCCAAGGCGGAATACAGCAAACCACCGAGAACCCAGTCGGCCTTGCGTTCGTTCCGATCGATAAAGGCGATGAACCCAGCTGCCAGAATCACGACGACCAGTGCCAGGAGATAGAACCGGAAAACGAAGGCGAACAGCGCCACGACCAGCGCGCGCCGCGCGAAGCTGAAGATCGGGCCGACGCGCTGAGCTCTTGTCATTCGCGACCACTCGTCGAACACGATGAGCCCAGTCGCGAAACACAACAGCCGAAATGGCCACCCACCGATGATCGTCAGAGCGAGGACGAGGAGACCGAGGACGACGGCCGAAATCAGCCGCGACCGCAGGTCGGTCCAGCTTCCGGCGCCGAAAAATTGCCGAATCCTTAGCCCCATCAGCTCAGGAAGCGATTTCGCGGGATAGGCCACCGTAGCGACGATCGCGGCTGAAATACTCCTCGATCGCACCCTCGAAGGCTTTGCGGTCGAAATCGGGCCACAGGCAGGGCAGGAACACGAACTCCGAATAGGCGGCCTGCCAGAGCAGGAAATTCGACAATCTGATCTCGCCGCTGGTGCGAATGATCAGATCGGGGTCCGGGATGCCGGCGGTATCGAGATGCGCGTCAAGGTAATCGGGCGTGAGCGCTTCCAGTGACACCTCTCCCGCCGCGAACTTCTCGGCGATCCTCCGCATCGCGCGCGCCACCTCGTCCCGCGCCCCGTAGTTGAAGGCGACGACCAGCGTCTGGCGCTGATTGTCACGGGTCAAGCTCTCGGCCTCATCGAGCAGCGCGCGGATGTCGTCCGTCAAATTGTCCCGAGCGCCAATGACGCGAACGCGGACTCCTTCCTTGTGGAGGTCCGCAAGGTCGCGGCGGATGAAATGCTTCAACAACCCCATCAACTCGGCGACTTCATCTTGCGGACGGCGCCAGTTTTCGGACGAGAAGGCGAACAGCGTGAGATACTGGATTCCGAGTTCGCCAGCCGCGCGCACCGCTTCGCGCACCGCCTCGACGCCGCGGCGATGGCCCATGCTGCGCGGCAACCCGCGCGAATGCGCCCAGCGGCCGTTGCCGTCCATGATAATGGCGACGTGTTGGAGATGCCGCACCGTGATCCCGCCTTCCCTGTTGGGTTCGCCGCGCGCCCGTCGTTCGGCGCGTTATCGCTTGAGCTTAGACCTGCATGATCTCGGCTTCCTTGACGGAAAGCACCTTGTCGATATCGGAAATGATGTCGTCGGTCATTTTCTGAACTCGGTCCGACATCTGCCGGCTTTCGTCCTGGCCGATATCGCCATCCTTTTCCATCTTCTTCAACACCTCCATGCCGTCCCGGCGTACGTGCCGGGCCGCAACCTTGGCGCTTTCGGCATATTGATGGGCGACCTTGACCAACTCCTTGCGCCGCTGCTCGTTGAGTTCCGGCAACGGAATACGGAGCGTAGTGCCGTCGGTGACGGGGTTGAGACCGAGATTGCTCTCACGAATCGCCCGCTCGACCTTGCCGACCATCTGCTTGTCCCACACCGACACACTGATCATGCGCGGCTCGGGGACGGAAATGTTGGCAACCTGATTGATCGGCATCTGCGAACCGTAAGCCTCGACGCTGATCGGGTCGAGCAGGCTCGGCGAAGCGCGACCCGTCCGAAGGCCGCCGAGATCGCTCTTCAAGCTGGCGACGGCGCCATCCATACGGCGCTGCAGTTCGTTGAAATCCATGTCGGCCATCTTGCTTTCCTCTTTCTCGGCTATGCGGGCGTAAACGAAACTCAGTCCGTGACGATCGTCGCGCGGCCGCCGCCCAACAGAATCCTGGCGAATTCGCCTTTCTCGTGGATGGAGAAGACGACGATCGGAATATGATTTTCGCGCGCCAGCGCAACCGCGGCAACGTCCATGACGGCCAGACCTTTTTGCAGGACGGCGTCATGGGTCAGCCGGTCGTAGCGTACGGCGTCGGGGTCGTGCTTGGGGTCGGCGGAGTAGATACCATCGACTTGCGTAGCCTTGAACAAGGCGTTCGCCCCCATTTCCGCGGCACGCAGGGCGCCAGCGGAATCGGTGGTGAAGAACGGATTGCCGGTGCCTCCAGCGAAGATGACCACGCGGCCCGCGGCCTGATGCGCCAGCGCGGTTCGCTGGGAGAAGCTTTCGCAAATTTCGGGCATGGCGATGGCGGACAGGACGATCGTCTCGACACCCATCTTGATGAGCGAGGTCCTGAGCGCCAGGGCGTTGATGACGGTACCCAGCATGCCCATGTGATCGCCCGTCACCCGGTCGCCGCCCTTTGAGGCGACCGCAACGCCACGGAAGATGTTACCGCCGCCGATGACGATGGAAATCTCGACGCCTAAGGCGCGCGCTTCGGCGATGTCGGCGGCGATGCGATCGGCCACTGCGACATCGATGCCAAAGCCTTGCGACCCCATCAGCGCTTCACCGGAGACCTTGAGAAGAACCCGCCGATACCGGACTTCGGTTGTCATCGATCACCTTGCTTGCGTCCGCGGAGAACCTGAAGGCGCAGCGATGAAGACGCGCCGGGCCTCGCCGGAACGAGTACGAGAGACGCCTCGCCGCCGACCGGCAAGGCTCATGGATTTCGTAGCGGCCTGTGATGCGGGCGCGCCAATTCGAGGATGCGATACAATAAGGGCGCCCGCTTGTGAAGCGGCCGCCCGCCAGACCGCTGACAAACCCTTGGCACTGGCCGGGGGTTTTTGATGCACTTGGCTGTATTGAAGAAACCGGCCCGCGAGCAGTCAGCGATCGAGATGGTGAAGCATCGCAGGTCTAAAAGGACCGGCGGCTCCATGGTGCGTCTCCAGCCGGTGGCTCCCCCTGCCGCCGCCCAGAACATCAAGAAGATCGCGATCGGCGCTCACCGCAACGCCGCCCTCACGCATGAACTGAGCTAACACGCCGAACCGGCCGCGCCTTGCGAACCTTATCGAACAGACTGCGCCGCTGAAAAAAACCCCGCCGAAAATCGGCGGGGTCTGTCAACACTCTGGCGGGCCTCAATAAGGCCCCTTCTTCACCAATTCAGAGGGTAGAAAGGGACAATTCTACCGAAGATCCACAGTGCCGATAACCGTCGCCGCAGGGGCCTGCTCGGGAAGTTCCGCGGTGGCATAGCTGGCGGTCAGAATTCCGAAGGCAGCAGTCGCACCCAGTAGCGTCAGCAGGGTTCTGCGCATGGAAGGCCGTCCCGAGGAGTTGTTCATGGTGATTGCATCATTCATCGAACTAGTTTCTTCCGCGTAAATTTTGCTACGTTCGCGTGGGTTGCCCACAGTCTTGGAAACAAAAGTCTCCAAGCCGCGATTGGTTGCCTCGGTTTCGACGAATTTTCTTCCGCATGGCGGCCGGCCCCCCTATCGCACGGGTTTGCGCGGCTTTCGATGGCAATTGCGCCACAGTTCCAAAATTCGGCCATCGCATGGTTAATGACTGCGACCGGAATTTGCCCGCCTCCGAACCGGCGTTTCATCTCGCGAGGCCAAGTTGCTTTAGGCTCCGAGCCATAGCGGCGATGGCCTCACCCGGCCGGCGGAAATCGATTCCGAGCGTTTGTTCGGCGGCCTTCGTCGCGAGAGTTTTCCGGCGCCCGAGTTCGGGCACGGCCGCGCGGGCTTGTGCGGCGAAGACGGCGATCGTGCGCACCAGAAAATCCGGCAGCACCAGCTTGGGCATCCGGCTGCTGGCGGATGGTTCGGCGAGCGCGATCGCCTGACCGATTTCCATGATCGACAGTGAGCCGCCGCACAGAATGAACCGTCGTCCCGCCGCATCGGGTACGGTCATGGCCTGGAGATGAGCGCGGGCGACGTCGCGAACATCGACGATGCCGAAGGTGATGTCCGGCACGGCCGGGAGCCGCCCCATGAGCATCCTCCGGATCAGCTCCGCCGAGGTGCCCGTCTCCCGATCGAGCAGCGGACCGAGTACGAAGGCGGGGTTGACGACGGCGAGTTCCGGGCCGCCCGCCGCGACGGCCTTCCAGGCCGCCCTTTCGGCTTCCGTCTTCGAGACCGCATAATCGGAAATGTCCGAACTTTCGACATTGGACCAGTCCGCTTCCGAATAGTGCACCCCTCGCTTTGCGCCGTGGCCGTAATAGATCGCTGCCACCGAGGAGGTCAGAACAATTCGCTCGACGCCCGCCCTGGAAGCGGCATCGACGACACGGAGCGTCCCGCCCCTCGCGATTGGCACCAACGCATATCTATCCTTGGATTGCCTCGCGGGAAACGGCGAGGCCGTATGCACGACGAAGCGGCATCCGGCCACAGCGGCATCCCAGCCGTTATCTTGGGTCAGATCCGCCTCGACGAATTCCAGCCGATCGACAGCCCCTCCGGCATTTTTCAACGTTTCTTGGACCAACGCGGCCTTGGCAGCGGAGCGCACGGTCCCCCGTACCCGATAGCCAGCACCCAGCAACTCCAGGGCGACCTGCTTGGCAATGAAACCGGAAATGCCGGTGAGAAGCACGAGATCGGACACGCGTTTTCCGCCTTGGAGCCATGGAAAAACTTGCAAAAAATTATCGTTTCAAACTACAACTAAACCTGGCGGCATGCGAATCTCGAGGAAATCGGGAAAATTGTCGCCGCGAAAAAGAAGGAACTGCAACAAATTCGACCTAATAGTATGCCTCACTGACTTAGGAGCGTCCCCTCTCATGACCGCGGATCCGAGCTGGACCTTACATGGGCTACAGATCGAAATTCTGGACGCCATGGCTGCGGCCGGGGAGTTCGAAGCAGTCCTTACTCTCCTCTGCCGTCGGATCGAGGCGCTCATACCCGACATTGCGTGTTCGATCATAGCCGTGAACGGTGAACAACGCCTACGTTCGAGTGCGGGTCCCTCGCTTCCGACACAATATCGGGACCTCCTCGCTCATCTTCCCGACGACTGGTTAGACCGAACCGAGTTCGTCGCCGACGGCAATCCGGCACGCGATCCCGGGGAACCGGCGAACGTCCGGCCGCGGCCCCCATCCGAGCTGACGTTGCTCAGCGGCTGGGCGGCATCATGGTCAAGCGCCGTCAAAGCGCCCACGGGCCAGCTCGTCGCTCTTTTCACAATGTACTTTCAGACCGAGCGCAGCCCATCCCGACAGGAGCGGATGGTCGCCGAAACCTGCGTTCGCCTCTTGAGGATCGGAATCGATCGGTGGCACCTGCAGCAGAGAAATCGACAGCTGAGACATTACGATCAACTGACGAACCTGCAGAACCGCCGCCGCTTCAATGCCGTCATCGAGAGCAAGCTGGCCGATGAGTCCAGATATTTCGCCCTGCTCCTCGTCGAGATCGAACACCTCAAGACGATCAATGACACCATGGGGCATGTCGTCGGCGACCAAGTCCTTCGAGAGGTTGCAGCCCGATTGGAGCAGGTGGCTTCGGTCTCGGCCTCGACCTTCCGGATTGGCGGCGATGAGTTTGCTGTCCTCGCCGACGACATTGCCGATCACGCCGAGTTGCGCGATTTCGCTTCGCGCATTTTGGCCGCCATGCACGACCCGTTTCATTGCCGCGGCAACACGATTGCGCCTCAGGTGACCATTGGCGGCGTCGTCCGAGAAATGGATGGGGACAGCCCCGATCTCCTGCATCAGAACGCCGATTTCGCCCTCCTGCATGCCAAGGAAACCCACCGAGGCGGTTACGTGGCGTTTGAACCGGGGCTACGAACCTCAGTCATGCGACGAACTGAAACCATTCGCGAGGTTGCCCTCGCCCTTACCGAGCACCGAATCGTTACTTACTATCAGCCCATCGTGCGGCTGGACACCGAGCAAATCGTCGGTCTCGAGGCCTTGGCGCGGCTGCGAACCAAGGATGGCCGCATCGCGTCTGCCGGCGAATTCGCGGACGCGTTTACCGATCCCCACGTCGCCGACCGATTGACCAACCAAATGCTGTCTCAGGTGGCGGCCGACATCCGAACGTGGCTCGACGACGGCATCTCCTTCCAGCATGTCGGCGTGAACCTCGCGATGTCCGATTTTCGGCACAGGAACCTCGATCAAACCATCTGCGCCGCCTTCGACGCCCAACAGGTTTCGTTGCAGCATCTGGTCTTGGAAGTTACGGAAACGGTTTTCATGGACGGACCCAACCACGATGTCGCGAGAGCGGTGACACGCCTGAGAGACAAGGGAATGCTTGTCGCCCTTGACGACTTCGGCACCGGTTTCGCCTCGCTGACCCACCTTCTCAGTTTTCCGGTGGACGTCATTAAGATCGACAAGAGTTTCATCGACCGCCTCCTGACCGACGCCCCCAGCCGTGTCATCGTCGAAGCTCTGATCGATATCTCCGCTAAGCTGGGCATGAGGACAGTCGCCGAGGGAATCGAGTGTGCCGCCCAGGCCGAACGGCTGTCGGAACTGGGATGCCGCCTCGGCCAAGGGTTCCATTTCGCTCGGCCCGCTGATGCTGCACGCACGACGGCTCTCTTGCAACAGAGGGCGCAACGTCACCCCGAGGATCAGATCGCTGGCGTGATCTGAAACGGCCGACCACCCTGCCAAGGCCACCTGCCGTCGGAACTCGCGCCGCAGGTTGGTATATGTTGCTGCTTGGAGCACCTGATCGGCAAGTCGCGAAATGCGGCCGACGCCACGCACGAAAAAGGGACCCCGCGGGCCCCTTCGTCATTCTGTCACGGCGTCGATCCGAGGATCAGGCGGCGTCTTCCTGCTCGCCTTCGGCCTCAAGCCGTTCACGATCGATCGCGCCGCGAGCCTCGGGATCGCGATCGACGAACTCGATGACGGCCAGCGGAGCGTTGTCGCCGCGGCGGAAACCGGCCTTGAGAACGCGGGTATAACCGCCGTTGCGATCGGCATAGCGGGTCGCCAGCGTATCAAACAGCTTGGCGATGACGGAGCCGTCGCGGACCTTCGACAGCGCCTGGCGACGGGCATGAAGATCGCCGCGCTTGCCCAGCGTAATCATCTTCTCGATGATCGGGCGCAGTTCCTTTGCCTTCGGCAGGGTTGTGACGATCTGCTCGTGCATGATCAGCGACGCCGACATGTTGGCGAACATCGCTTTACGGTGACTGGCGGTACGGTTGAGTTTCCGGCCGCGCTTGGCGTGACGCATGGGGTTTTCCTCAGAGAAATATGCCGACGCCTTGGCGCCGGAGGTCGGGATCTTTGCGTCCCTGCCGTCGATGCGACAGGCCGCCGTTCCTTTGAATCATTGCAGTGGCGCCCGGCCGCGTCAGCGGCCGGGCGCGCGTCCTCCTAGTACTGGTCTTCGTAACGCTTGGCGAGATCGTCGATGTTCTCCGGCGGCCAATCGGTGACTTCCATGCCGAGATGCAGCCCCATCGAGGCGAGCACTTCCTTGATCTCGTTCAGCGACTTGCGGCCGAAATTCGGTGTCCGCAACATCTCCGCTTCGGTCTTCTGGATCAAATCGCCGATATAGACGATGTTGTCGTTCTTCAGGCAATTGGCCGAGCGAACCGAAAGCTCCAACTCGTCGACCTTCTTCAGCAGCGCTGGATTGAAGGCCAGTTCGGCCATCTGCTCCTCGGCGGCCCCGGCCGCGCCGCGCTGGTCACGCTGCGGCTCTTCGAAGTTGACGAAGACAGACAGCTGATCCTGGAGAATGCGCGCGGCATAGGCCACCGCGTCCTCACCGGTGATCGAGCCGTCGGTCTCGATCTGCATGGTCAGCTTGTCCTTGTTGAGGTCCTGCCCCTCGCGGGTCGCCTCGACCTTGTAGGACACCTTCTTGACCGGCGAAAACAGCGAGTCGACCGGGATCAGGCCGATCGGCGCATCTTCCGCCCGATTCTGGTCGGCAGGAACATAACCCTTGCCGGTGTTGACCGTAAATTCCATGCGGATTTCCGCGCCCTCGTCGAGGGTGCAGATCTCATGCTCGGGATTGAGAACCTCGATATCGCCTACCGTCTGGATGTCGCCAGCGCGTACGACGCCAGGGCCCTGCTTGCGCACGACCATGCGCTTCGGTCCCTCGCCCTGCATACCGATGCAGATTTCCTTGATGTTGAGGACGATGTCCGTGACATCCTCCCGCACGCCCGGGATCGACGAAAACTCGTGCAATACGCCGTCGATCTGGACCGCTGTGATCGCCGCTCCCTGGAGCGACGAGAGCAGGACGCGGCGCAGCGCGTTGCCGAGGGTAAGCCCGAAGCCGCGCTCAAGCGGCTCTGCCGTCAGCGATGCCTTGACACGGCTGCCGCCGCTCTTGAACACCACCTGGTTGGGCTTGGTAAGGTCTTGCCAGTTGCTAGCAATCATGACGGATGCCTTTCAGTTTCCTCGCCACCATCCAATCGTGGCGATAGGTCTGATAACGGAGGGTGAAACCCCTCCTGTCGGCCGCACGCCGCACCCTAAAAGGACGCGGCGGAAAGCATCAAACGCGGCGCTTCTTGCGCGGACGCACGCCGTTATGCGGGATCGGCGTCACATCTCGAATCGACGTAATCGTGAAGCCGGCTGCCTGAAGCGCCCGCAAGGCCGACTCGCGCCCGGAACCCGGTCCGCAAACCTCGACCTCAAGCGTCCGCATGCCATGCTCCTGCGCCTTCTTGGCAGCGTCTTCCGCGGCAACCTGCGCGGCGAACGGCGTCGACTTGCGCGAGCCCTTGAAGCCCTGAGCGCCAGCCGACGACCAGGCAATCGCATTGCCCTGCGCGTCGGTGATCGTGATCAGCGTGTTGTTGAAGGTCGAACTCACGTGGGCGACGCCCGAAATGATGTTCTTGCGCTCGCGGCGACGAACGCGTTGTGCTTCCTTGGCCATTTAATAAGTCCTGTTTGATATCCACACCGCCGTAATGCCGGCGGCTACACCAACAGCGCGCCCTGGAGGGCGCGCCGCGTAAATTTACTTCTTCTTGCCTGCGATCGCCTTCGCGGGCCCCTTGCGGGTACGGGCGTTGGTATGGGTCCGCTGACCGCGAACCGGCAGGCTGCGACGATGCCGCAGGCCGCGATAGCAGCCAAGGTCCATCAGACGCTTGATATTCATCGCCGTCTCGCGGCGCAGATCACCCTCGACCTGATAGTCGCGATCGATGATCTCGCGAATCTGCAGCACTTCACCGTCGGTCAGATCATTGACCCGGCGCTCATCGCCGAGATTGACCTTCTGCACGATCTCCTTGGCGAAGGTCGAACCGATGCCATGGATGTACTGCAGCGCGATAACGACGCGCTTGTTGCTCGGGATGTTGACGCCAGCGATACGGGCCACGTCGATACTCCTAGATTTAGATGGGCAGGGAGCCCGTCTCATGCAAGATGAGAGCCCTACGGCCGAAAACGACCGAAGCTGGCCCTCGAACGAAGGCCTGCGCCGATCGCAAAGGATTCGCGAATAGGCGCAGGCTATAGATCAACGGGCCTTGACAAGTCAACCGCCCGCTTGTCCAGCGCGATACCCGCCTGATGCGGGTTCGGCACCGAGAATGGTTTCGATACTCTCGGTCACGACATCGATCGGCTGCATGCCGTCGACCCCGCGCAGAGTACCTTTGCAGTAATAGTAGCCGACGAGCGGCGAGGTATCTCTGTAATAGGAGCGAAGGCGGGTCCGCATCGTTTCCGCGTTGTCGTCCGGACGGCGCTTGAACTCGGTCGCCCCGCAAACGTCGCAAACCCCCGCGACCTTCGGCTGCTTGTCTTCGTCGTGATAGACTGCGCCGCAGTTGGCGCAGGAAAAACGACCCGAAACCCGCCTCACAAGAATGTCGTCATCGACCTTCATTTCGATGACGTGATCCAGGGAGAGGCCCTTGCGCTCAAGCATCGCCTCGACCGCATCCGCCTGATTCAGCGTGCGCGGATATCCATCGAGAATGAACCCCTTGGCGCAGTCGTCCTGATCGATCCGTTCGGACACGATCGCATTGACGATATCGTCCGACACCAGATTCCCGGCATCCATGACGGCCTTCGCCTTCAGGCCGATTTCGCTCTGGGCGGCGACGGCCGCCCGTAACATGTCTCCGGTCGAAAGCTGCGGAATCCCGTGCCGCTCGATCAACCTCTGTGCCTGGGTGCCCTTCCCGGCTCCCGGTGGCCCGAGCAGTATGAGTCTCATCTGGCTCCCCGTCTCCCACCTCTGAGCTTCGACTTCTTGACGAGGCCCTCGTACTGGTGCGCCAGAAGATGCCCCTGCACCTGAGCGACCGTATCCATTGTAACGCTAACCACGATGAGCAGCGACGTACCACCGAGATAGAACGGGACACCCACGGCCGAAATCAGGAATTCCGGCAAGAGACAAATAAGAACGAGATAGATTGCTCCCACCACCGTAATGCGCGTCAGGACGTAGTCGATATACTCCGCCGTTCGCTCACCCGGCCGAATGCCTGGGACGAAACCGCCATGCTTCTTCAGATTGTCGGCCGTGTCCTTCGGATTGAAGACAACCGCCGTATAGAAGAAGGCGAAGAACGCGATCAAGCTGCCATAGAGAAACATGTGCAGCGGCTGGCCGTTGCCGAGGGACGCGATGATGGTCGTCGCCCAGCCCGGCAGAGCCGACGTGTCGGAAAAATTCGCCATCGTCACCGGCAGCAGCAGCAGCGACGACGCGAAGATCGGCGGAATCACGCCCGCGGTGTTCAGTTTCAATGGCAGGTGCGACGTGTCGCCCTGGAACATGCGGTTGCCGACCTGGCGCTTCGGATACTGGATCAAAAGCCGGCGCTGCGCCCGCTCGAAAAACACGATTACGGCGATCGATACCACCGCAACCAGAATCACCAGAAGAATGATCGCCGTCGACAGCGCGCCGGTCCGGCCTAGCTCCAGGAGGTTCGCGATCGCGGACGGGAGATTGGCGACGATACCGGCAAAGATGATCAGCGAAATACCGTTACCGATGCCGCGCGCGGTGATCTGCTCACCGAGCCACATCAAGAACATGGTGCCACCGACCAGCGTGATGACCGCAGAAATCTGGAAGAACGTGCCAGGATCGACGACGATTCCCGGCTGCGTCTGCAATCCGACGGCGATGCCATAGGCCTGCACAGTGGCCAGCAACACCGTGCCGTAGCGCGTGTACTGGTTGATGATCTTGCGGCCCTGCTCGCCTTCCTTCTTCAGCTGCTCCAACGACGGAATGACCGACGTCATCAGCTGAATGATGATCGAGGCGGAGATATACGGCATGATGCCGAGGGCAAAGATCGCCATGCGCCCGACCGCACCGCCGGAGAACATGTTGAACATGCCCAAAATGCCGGTCGACTGCTGCTGAAACGCCTGCGCCAACGCGTCCGGATTGATGCCCGGCATCGGGATATAGGTCCCGAGGCGATAAACAAGCAGTGCGCCAAGAGTGAACCAGATGCGCTTCTTGAGATCCTCGGCCTTGGCGAAGGCCGAGAAATTCAAGTTAGCGGCGAGTTGTTCCGCAGCCGATGCCATGTCGAACTTGTCTCCGGGTTGTCCCGCGGGTCAGCAGAAAGACGGTCACGCGCGGTCCGCTTCACTCGAGCGGAAAGAGCAAATCTCTCCCCCGAGGAAGCACGAGAGATAAACGGCGGGGAAGGCGTGTGCAAGAAGGGCGATTAAGCGCCCGCACCCGCCGTCGTCACCGAACCGCCCGCTTTTTCGACCTTTTCAACCGCCGACTTCGACGCACCATTGACCGTGATCGAAACCTTCGCCGAGAGCTCGCCGTCCCCGAGAAGGCGGATGCCGTCCTTGGAACGACGCACCACGCCCGCCGTCTTCAGCGCGGCAAGATCGATCGTGCTCTTGGCGTCCAGCTTGCCGGCGTCGATCGCCTGCTGGATGCGGCCAACTGAGACCACGTTGAAGCTCTTGGCAAAAATATTCGTGAAGCCACGCTTCGGCAGGCGCCGGAACAGCGGCATCTGACCGCCTTCGAACCCGTTGATGGCGACGCCGGACCGGGACTTCTGACCCTTGACGCCGCGACCACCGGTCTTGCCGCGTCCCGAGCCGATTCCACGACCGACGCGCTGGCGCAAGTGGGTGGCGCCGTCCTTGTCGGAAATCTCGTTAAGTTTCATGTTGTTTCTCCTGGAACTTCGACCCCGGCAACGCGATGCGTGCGGTCGAGGTTCTGGCAAAAGGGATTTGGCTCGTCGATCACGCGAAGCTCGTCGCTCCGCGGCGCTCGTTAAGCCTCTTCGACCACACGCACGAGGTGAGCGACCTTGGCGATCATGCCGCGCACCGCGGGAGTATCCTCCAGCGTGCGGCGACGGTGCATTTTGTTCAAGCCAAGACCGACCAGCGTCTGGCGCTGAGCACCAGGGCGGCGGACCGGGCTGCCGGTCTGCTCGACCGTGACCGTGGACCCTGCGGATTTCTTTTCGGCCATCGATTGGCTCCTTCAGTCAAAGCGCGAGAACCTCGAAGGAGGTTCTCGCTTCCAATCAATCTTCGGCCGCCTGAGCGCCGATGACTTCCCGGCGGCGGGCCTGAAGGGTCGAATATTTGATACCCCGACGCGACGCGACATCCTTTGGATGCGTGGCATTCCGGAGCCCGTCGAAGGTGGCGCGAACCATGTTGTAGGGGTTCGACGATCCCAGCGACTTGGCGACCACGTCATGCATGCCGACCGCTTCGAACACGGCGCGCATCGGGCCACCGGCGATGATGCCGGTACCGGCCTCGGCGGCGCGCAGGATGACCTTGCCGGCGCCGTGGCGGCCGGTGACGTCATGATGCAGCGTCCGGCCATCGCGCAGTGGCACGAAGATCAGATCGCGCTTGGCGGCTTCCGTCGCCTTGCGGATCGCTTCCGGCACTTCGCGCGCCTTGCCGTGGCCGAAGCCGACGCGGCCCTTCAGATCGCCGACGACGACGAGCGCGGCAAAACCGAATCTGCGGCCGCCCTTCACCACTTTGGCGACGCGGTTGATGTGAACGAGCTTGTCGACGAAACCGTCATCGCGGTCGTCACGTCTGTCGTTACGAGGCGCCATATCCTGTTCCTTATTCTTTTCCGGAGGCGTCTTTTGAAAAGACGGCCGCATCGAGCGGCCGCCGAACGGTCATACGATCCGCCCCAACGAAAACGTTCGGGCGAACCGAGCAGGCCTCAGAAGTTGAGACCGCCCTCGCGCGCCGAATCGGCCAGCGCCTTCACGCGGCCGTGGTAGATGAAGGAGCCGCGATCGAACACGACGTCGGTCACCCCGGCTTCCTTCGCACGGTCGGCGACAAGCTTGCCGACGGCCGCAGCCGCGGCGGTGTCGGCGCCGGTCTTCAGTTCCGAACGCATCGACGGCTCGAGCGTCGAGGCCGAAGCGAGCGTACGGCCCGCCGCGTCGTCGATGATCTGCGCGTAGATGTTCTTCGAAGAGCGGTGGACGGACAGCCGCGGACGACCGTTCGCCACCTTCTTCAGCGAGCGGCGGATGCGCGAAGCCCGGCGTCGCAGGTTTGCCTTCAAGGTAGCCATAACGAGCCCTACTTCTTCTTGCCTTCTTTGCGAACGATCGTCTCGTTCGCGTATTTCACGCCCTTGCCCTTGTAGGGCTCTGGGCCGCGATAGCCACGGATTTCAGCCGCGACCTGGCCGACCTGCTGCCGGTCGATACCCGAGATGACGATTTCCGTCGGCTTGGGTACGACAATCTGGATGCCTTCCGGCACCGGATAGAGCACGTCGTGCGAAAAGCCCAGAGCCAACTGGAGATTCTTGCCCTGCAGCGACGCGCGATAGCCGACGCCGTTGATTTCGAGCTTCTTTTCGAAGCCCGTCTTCACGCCGTTGAGGATATTCGCGATCATCGTCCGCGACATGCCCCATTTGGAGCGCGCGTCCTTGGAATTATCGCGCGGATCGACGGCCACCGCGCCGTCCTCCATCTTGACCAGCACTTCTTCATTGACGACGAAGGACAGTTCGCCCTTCGGTCCCTTAGCCTTGACCGTCTGCCCCTCAACGGAGGCGGTGACGCCCTCGGGCACGGCGACCGGCTTCTTACCAATACGAGACATTTCGATACCCTGTCCGTTCGTTGCGGGTTGAGGCTGCCGCGTCAGAAGACGCGGCAGAGCACCTCGCCGCCGACATTCTGTTCGCGGGCGCTGTGATCGGCCATAACGCCCTTCGGAGTCGAAAGAACGGAGATGCCGAGACCATTGGCGACCTGCGGGATGGTCTTCGCCGAAACGTAGACCCGACGACCGGGCTTGGAAACGCGAGCGATCTCGCGAATGACCGGGCCGTTGTCGTAATATTTCAGCTCGATTTCGAAGTCGGACTTGCCGTTCTCGAATTCGGTCTGGGTGTAGCCGCGAATGTAGCCCTCGTCCTTCAGGACATCGAGGACTCGACCGCGCAGCTTCGACGCCGGCGTGGAAACCGTCGTCTTGTTGCGCATGATCGCGTTACGGATGCGGGTCAGCATATCGCCGAGCGGATCAGACAGTGACATGTCGCTACCTCCTTACCAGCTCGACTTCACGATACCGGGGATCTGGCCATTGTTGCCAAGTTCCCGGAGCGCGATGCGGCTCATCTTCAGCTTGCGATAATAGGCGCGCGGGCGGCCCGTCACTTCGCAGCGATTGCGGATACGTACCTTCGAGCCATTGCGCGGAAGTTCCGCGAGCTGGAGCTGCGCCTGAAAACGCTCCTCCATGGGAGCGTCGGCATTCTTGGTGATCGCCTTCAGAGCGGCGCGCTTGGCGGCGTATTTCGCCACCAGCTTGATGCGCCGATTGTTCTGCTCGATCATGCCCTTTTTGGCCATTGTCTCGTCCTTTGCTCGTCTGCCGTTACTGGCGGAAGGGGAAGTTGAACGCCTTCAAAAGCGCTCGGGCTTCCTCGTCGGTCTTCGCCGTCGTACAGACGATGATGTCCATGCCCCACATCTGATCGACCTTGTCGTAGTTGATCTCGGGGAACACGATGTGCTCCTTGACGCCCATCGCGAAATTGCCGCGACCGTCAAAGCTCTTCGGGTTCAGGCCGCGAAAGTCGCGAACGCGCGGCAGCGCGATCTGGACCAGCCGATCCATGAACTCGTACATTTTATCCTTGCGAAGCGTGACCTTCGCGCCGATCGGCATGCCCTCGCGGACCTTGAATCCGGCGATCGAGTTACGGGCATGGGTGATGATCGGCTTCTGGCCGGCGATCCTTGCCAAGTCCTCGGCCGCCACCGTCGGCTTCTTGGAATCGGCGGTGGCTTCGCCGACGCCCATGTTGATCACGATCTTGTCGACGCGCGGGATCTGCATCTCGTTCTTGTACGAGAACTCTTCCTGCATCGCCTTGCGGACCTCTTCGCGATAGACGCGCTTGAGACGCGGCACGTAAGCGGTTTCCGTATCAGCCATTGATCTGCTCTCCCGAGCGCTTCGCGACACGCACCTTGGTGCCGTCGTCGAGGGTCTTGAAGCCTACGCGCGTCGCCTTGCCGTCCTTCGGGTCAGCGACCGCGATGTTCGACAATTGGATCGGGGCTTCCTTGGTGATGATGCCGGCTTCCTGGGAAGCGGACTGGCGTTGATGGCGCTTGATCATATTGACCCCGCGCACCAGTGCCCGCCCCTCTTTCGGCATCATCTGAATCACTTCACCCGACCGGCCCTTGTCCTTGCCGGCGAGCACGACGACATTGTCGCCCTTGCGGATCTTCTGCATCGTCCGCTCTCCTCTTAAAGAACTTCGGGGGCCAGGGAGACGATCTTCATGTGGCTCTTGGCGCGAAGCTCGCGCGGAACCGGTCCGAAGATACGCGTGCCAAGCGGCTCTTTCTTGTTGTCGATGATGACGGCTGCGTTCCGGTCGAACCGGATGACCGAGCCGTCGGCGCGGCGGATGTCCTTGGCGGTACGCACCACCACGGCCTTCATCACGTCGCCCTTTTTCACGCGGCCGCGCGGAATGGCCTCCTTGACGGAAACGACAATGATGTCGCCCACCGAGGCATATTTCCGCTTCGAGCCGCCCAGCACCTTGATGCACATGACACGACGGGCGCCGGAATTATCCGCGACGTCGAGGTTTGTTTGCATCTGAATCATGTCAGGCCGCCTTCAAAACTTGCTGCCGGGACGTGTCGAACCGCACTGTCCCGGCCAATCCATCAACTGGCTGCTGCCACGCCGTTCGAGACGACGATCCAGCTCTTGTCCTTCGAGATCGGCCGGGTTTCCTCGATGGAGACCATATCGCCGACCTTGCACTGATTGTTCTCGTCGTGCGCCTTGTACTTCTTCGACCGGCGCACGGTCTTTTTGAACAGCGGATGGGTGAAGCGACGCTCCACCAGCACGACCACCGTCTTTTCGTTCTTATCGGAGACCACTGTCCCCTGCAGGATGCGTTTCGGCATAGTTCCGTCCTCAGGCCTTGGCCTCGCCCGCCTTATGGCGAGAAATCGTCTTGATGCGCGCGATATCGCGGCGCACCTGGCGCACGCGGGCGGTATTCTCGAGCTGACCCGTGGCACGCTGGAAGCGCAGATTGAACTGCTCCTTCTTCAGCTTGCCGAGCTCATCGGTGAGTTCGTCCTGGGTCATCGCTTTGACGTCGGAAGCTTTCACTTCAAACTCTCCTTACTCGGCAATGCGCTGGATAAAGCGCGTGCGGATCGGCAGCTTTGCCGCACCGAGGCGAAGCGCCTCGCGGGCAGTCACTTCATCGACCCCGTCGATCTCGAAGACCACGCGGCCAGGATGAACGCGCGCCGCCCAATAGTCGACGGAGCCTTTACCCTTACCCATGCGGACTTCAGTAGGCTTCGAGGTCACCGGCAGATCCGGGAAAATCCGGATCCACACGCGCCCCTGGCGCTTCATCTGTCGGGTGATCGCGCGGCGAGCCGCCTCGATCTGGCGAGCGGTCACCCGCTCCGGTTCCATCGCCTTCAGGCCGAAGGCACCGAAGTTGAGGCCGGTTCCGCCCTTTGCGGTACCATGAATGCGTCCCTTGAACGCCTTCCGGTACTTAGTGCGCTTTGGCTGCAGCATCTTAGTTCACTCCGAATTCTGAACGCTCAGGCGTGTTCGCGGCGACGACCGCCACCTTGACTGTCGCCCTCGATCTGCCGGCGTTCGGACGCCATCGGATCGTGCTCGAGAATCTCGCCCTTGAAGATCCAGACCTTGACGCCGCAAATACCATAGGCGGTCTTCGCCTCGGCGGTGCCATAGTCGATGTCGGCGCGCAGCGTGTGCAACGGCACACGGCCTTCGCGATACCACTCCGTCCGCGCGATTTCCGCGCCACCGAGACGGCCACCGCAATTGATGCGGATGCCCTCGGCGCCGAGGCGCATCGCCGACTGGACGGCGCGCTTCATGGCGCGGCGGAACGCCACGCGGCGCTCCAGCTGCTGGGCGATCGACTGCGCGACCAGGGTCGCATCCGTCTCGGGCTTGCGCACCTCGACGATGTTGATGTGCGTCTCGGCGTTGGTCATCGAGGCGAGTTTCTTGCGAAGCTTCTCGATATCCGCGCCCTTCTTGCCGATGACGATGCCCGGACGCGCCGAGTGGATCGTGATCCGGCACTTCTTGTGCGGACGCTCGATGACGATCTTGGAGACCGCAGCCTGCTTAAGCTCTTCGAGCAGATAGCGGCGGATCTTGAGATCCTCGTGGAGCAACTGGCCATATTCGCCGGTGTTGGCGAACCAACGCGAATCCCAGGTGCGGTTGATGCCGAGCCGAAAGCCGGTCGGATTGATTTTCTGACCCATTACGCGGCCTCCTCGAGTTCGGCGATCTCGCGCACGACGATCGTCAGATGCGAGAACGGCTTCTCGACCCGGCTCGCCCGACCGCGACCGCGGGCATGGAAACGCTTCATCGTGATCGACTTGCCCACATAGGCCTCGGCGACGATCAGCGAATCGACGTCGAGATCATGATTGTTCTCGGCGTTGGCGATGGCGCTTTCCAGCGTCTTCTTCACCGTCTCGGCGATTCGCTTGCGCGAGAAGGTCAGGTCCGCCAGCGCGGCGCCGACCTTCTTGCCGCGGATCAGCTGCGCGACGAGATTGAGCTTCTGCGGGCTGACACGGATCGTCCGGGCAACAGCCTTCGCCTCGTTATCCTTCAGCCGTCGTTCGGCTTTGGCCTTGCCCATCGTTATTTCCTCTTCGCCTTCTTGTCGGCGCCGTGGCCATAATAGGTCCGGGTTGGAGCGAACTCGCCGAACTTGTGTCCGACCATGTCCTCGTTCACCGACACGGGAATGTGCTTGGACCCATTGTAGACGCCGAAGGTCTGGCCGACGAACTGCGGCAGGATCGTCGAACGACGGCTCCAGATCTTGATCACATCGTTGCGGCCGCTCGCGCGCCCCTTCTCGGCTTTCTTGAGAAGGTAGCCATCGACGAACGGACCCTTCCAGACGGAACGTGTCATGAAAAAATCCTCTTACTTCTTACGCTGATGACGCGAGCGCATGATGAACTTGTCGGTCGCCTTGTTCTGGCGGGTCCGCTTGCCCTTCGTCGGCTTGCCCCAGGGCGATACCGGATGGCGGCCACCGGACGTACGGCCTTCACCACCACCGTGCGGATGGTCGACCGGGTTCATGGCGACACCGCGGACATGCGGACGACGACCCAGCCAGCGCGAACGACCAGCCTTGCCGAGGTTGATGTTCGAATGATCCGGGTTGGACACCGCACCGACCGTGGCGAAACACGACGACGGGACCAGCCGTTGCTCGCCCGAATTCAGGCGAAGGATCGCCAGGCCGGAGTCGCGGCCGACGAGCTGAGCGTAAGACCCGGCGGAGCGAGCGATCTGACCGCCCTTTTCCGGCTTCATCTCGACATTGTGGACGATGGTTCCGACCGGCATCGCCGACAGCGGCATCGCGTTGCCCGGCTTGACGTCGACGCCCGTGAGGCCCGCAATCACCTTGTCGCCCGCGGCAAGCCGCTGCGGCGCCAGGATGTAGGCGACCTGCCCGTCCTCATACTTGACCAGCGCGATGAACGCGGTGCGGTTCGGATCATACTCGATCCGCTCGACCGTCGCCCACATGTCGAGCTTGCGGCGCTTGAAGTCGATCATGCGGTAGGTCCGCTTGTGACCACCACCTTGATAGCGCGCGGTTACCCGACCCGTGTTGTTGCGTCCGCCCTTTTGAGTCAGCCCCTGGGTGAGCTGCTTGACAGGCTTGCCCTTCCACAGACCCGAGCGATCGACGATGACCAGCTGGCGCTGGCTCGGCGTGTTCGGTTTGAAATTCTTTAGTGCCATTGCCTAAGCTCCTCCGGTCCCGATCAAAGACCGGTCGAGACGTCGATGGACTGGCCTTCGGCCAGCGTCACGACGGCTTTTTTCTGATCGCTCTGGCGGCCGATACGGCCACGGAAGCGCTTGACCTTGCCCTTGCGGACCAGCGTGTTGACGGCGGTGACCTTCACCCCGAACAGCGCCTCGACAGCCGCCTTGATGTCCGGCTTGGTCGCTGTGCGCGGCACGTTGAAGACAACCTGGTTGGATTCCGAAAGAAGCGTCGACTTCTCGGTGATTACCGGGCTCGTGATGACGTCGTAATGGCGAAGATCGCTCACTTGAACCGCTCCTCCAGAGCCTCGACCGCAGCCTTAGACAGAACCAGCGTCTGGCGGCGGAGAATGTCGTAGACGTTGATGCCCTGGATCGGCAGCACGTCGATATGCGGAATGTTGCGGGTCGAGCGCGAGAAATTCGTGTCCAGCTCGGCACCGCCGATGATCAGTGCGTTGGAAAGGCCGAGACCGGCGAAGCTCTTGATCATCGCCTTGGTCTTGGCTTCCGACGACTTCAGCTCGTCGACGACGATGAGGCCGCCCGATTTCGCCTTGGCCGAAAGCGCATGCTTGAGTGCCAGCGCCCGGACCTTCTTGGGAAGGTCATGAGCATGGCTGCGCGAGGTCGGGCCATGGGCCTTGCCGCCGCCGCGGAACTGCGGCGCGCGCGCCGAGCCGTGACGAGCCCGACCCGTGCCCTTCTGGCGATACAGCTTGGCACCGGTGCGCGCGATGTCCGCGCGTCCGAGCGTCTGATGCGTGCCCTGCTGGCGCTTGGCCAACTGCCAGCGAACCATTCGCTGCAGGATGTCCTCGCGTGGCTCGAGACCGAAGATCTCGTCCGCCAGCGTAACAGTGCCGGCGTCCTTGCCATCGAGGCTCTTGATCGTAATGTCCATTATTCCGCTCCCTCGGAAGCGTCCGCGGTTTCCGCAGCGGCGCCATCGTTGGCGGCCGAACGCAGCGCGGCCGGCTTCGGCGCGTTGTCGGGCAGCGAAGCCTTGACGGCATCGCGAATTTCGATCCAGCCGCCCTTCGAACCCGGAACCGCGCCGCGGATCAGGATCAGGCCCTTGTCGAGATCGGTGCGCACCACTTCCAGATTCTGCGTGGTGACGCGAACCTGTCCCATGTGCCCGGCCATCTTCTTGTTCTTGAAGACCTTGCCCGGATCCTGACGCTGACCGGTCGAACCGTGCGAACGGTGCGAAACCGAAACGCCGTGGGTGGCGCGCAGTCCGCCGAAATTGTGGCGCTTCATCGCGCCGGCGAAACCCTTACCGATCGAGGTTCCGGTCACATCGACCATCTGCCCGGGCACGAAGTGCTCGGCCGTGATCTCGGCGCCGACATCGATCATGTTGTCGTCCGAGACGCGAAACTCGACGAGTTTGCGCTTCGGCTCGACGGAAGCCTGGGCGAACACGCCGCGCATCGGCTTCGTCGTGTTCTTGACCTTGGCGAGGCCAGCGCCGACCTGAACGGCGGTGTAGCCGTTCTTTTCCTTGGTCCGCTGAGCGACGACCTGGAGGTTTTCGACCTTCAGAACGGTAACCGGAACATGCTCGCCGACGTCATTGTAGACGCGGGTCATGCCGACCTTCTGGGCTATCACACCTGAACGCATGGGCGTTATCCTTCCCGTGCTCGGATCAGAGCTTGATCTCGACATCTACGCCAGCGGCGAGGTCGAGTTTCATGAGCGCGTCGACCGTCTGCGGCGTCGGATCGACAATGTCGAGGAGCCGCTTGTGGGTGCGCATTTCAAACTGCTCGCGCGACTTCTTGTCGATGTGCGGCGAGCGGTTGACGGTGAACTTTTCGATCCGCGTCGGCAGCGGGATCGGACCCCGCACGTTCGCGCCGGTACGCTTGGCGGTCGACACGATCTCCCGGGTCGACGCATCGAGAACCCGGTGATCGAACGCCTTGAGGCGGATACGGATATTCTGGCCGTTCATTTCATTCGTCCTCTCGTCGGAGACCACCGGCGCGGCGGCGCTTTCCGAGCGCTTGTCTTCTCAAAGCAGCCAACGTGGCGCGAGGCATGCCCCGCTCGCCCCTTCGGGCAAAGAACCGGGCGCGTCACTCAATCGTGCCGCAACGCGCCCGCTTGTCGCGTATCTTATTCGACGATGCTGGCGACGATGCCGGCACCGACGGTGCGGCCGCCTTCACGGATGGCGAAGCGCAGCTTCTCTTCCATCGCGATCGGCACGATCAGCGTCACGTCCATCGTCACATTGTCGCCCGGCATCACCATCTCGGTGCCCTCGGGAAGCGTG
>DRFF01000183.1 GCA_011050685.1 Aurantimonas coralicida | reverse complement strand
TCAGCAGCAGCTCGATCAGGCCGTATATGTCGTCATCGTCGATGGTCAGCGTCCCGTCCATATAGGCTTCGCCGAGGACGAGATCCGGATTGACGAGGAGCCTGCGCGGTAGGGATCGTGTATGAAGCCGGACGGTGACCGGATCGGACGCCGCTTCGCCGTACCGTTCAGAGCGCCCGTCAGGGTCCACGACGACCAAGGCCCCACGCTTGACCAAGCGGCGAAGAAATGATGACAGAGATCTCATCCACATCGTCTTGTCCTGTCCTTGCAGTCCATAATTGCGACCTTGAACCATTTGAGCCGCGCGGTTACGTCGATTCGCTCACGCTGGCGCCGCTAGACGCCTCCGGTGACTAGTTTGTAAGACGGCGTTCCCGGACGCGCGTTACAGTCGTCGATCTTGTCCTGGACGAAGGATGAAATGAACGCGGTGCGCCGGCGGTCGAGGGCGGAACGTGATTGAACCGATGGAACCGCCGAAGCGGGCCGATGCCGGAGGATGAAATGACGCACGATAGAGACGGTGAACCGTCTGACAGCGCCGTACACGCGGTAATGGTGGAGATTCACCAAGACCTGTTGCGCTTCCTCACGCGCCGGCTCGGCAACGGTGACGAGGCAGCCGACGTTCTCCATGATTTCTATGTCAAAGTGCTCACGCGGTTCGGCGACGTGCGCGAGACGGAGAAGCTTCGAGCCTGGATGCGCCGGGTGCTCGAGACGACCTTGATCGATCATTATCGCGCCCAGGGGAAAAAGCGGCAGTCCGAGTCCGACTACAGGATTGAGGAATCCGTGCGCCTTGGCGGGGAGGGCAGGGACGACCTCGATTTCATCGTCTGCATGTGTCTTTACAAGCTCCTTCCGACCATGAAGGCGGACTACGCGGACGTTCTGTGGCGCGCCGACCTGATCGGCGAATCCCGCGAAAGCATTGCCGCCGGCCTCGGTATCACCGGGAGCAATCTGCGCGTGCGTCTGCACCGCGCCCGCCAGGCACTGCGGCAGCGGCTGGAAGAGACCTGCCGGACCTGCCCGACGCATGGCTATCTCGACTGCGACTGCGCCCATGGCAGCATCGTTCGTGCCGAAATCATGGAAAATCCGACCGAACTGTAACGGACGCCTTTCCTGACCGTCTATCTGTCCAACGGGTCGAACGCTCCATCGCGTCGGCTGCAAGCCACCCGTTCGCGATCTGATGGACCGTCGAAAAGGGGTCAACAATGCCGAACACATCCGTAGCCCAATCGCCCAGTCCCGCTGTTCTGCGTTTTCGCGGGCTCGACCTCGAAGCCGTGATCGCCTTGCAGATGCGCAATATCCAGGAGATCCGGCATATGGCCAATTTGATGGCCGACAGTGCCCTAGCGCTCGTCGAGCGTCAGGCTGAGCTGGTCAAATACCCCGTCACGCGGGTGGACGCTTCGGACAAATGCCAGCAAGATACGCAACATCCTGAGGCCATCCTGGATCGGCAAGCCGAGGCTTCTCGCGAACTGATTGAAGCGCTCGCCACCCATGTCGGCGCTCTCGTCGAGATCACCGCCAAAAGCTGCGCGGGCCAGACCGACGAAGCGGCCGAAAGTATGACCGGGGCTTCGGCAAAGACCGCTGGCGCGGACTACGCGCCGACACCCGGTTGCGCAGCCGTGAAGGCCAATGCGGCCCGGCCGTCGGCGGGGGCGTAATCAATGGAAGCGCTCGTCTACTTCCTGATCTGGGCTGTGGCCATTGTGCTGATGATGCGGCTCGGCGGCGGCAAGCACGTCATGGGCGGAGGCAATGCCAACCCCGACAGCTCCGATGGCGGAGGGCAAGCGATGCCCGAGGGCTTGCGCTGGATTGCGCCGCTGAAGGACGTGGATCCCGTCTGCGGCAAGACCGTCAGTACCGACAAGGCCAAGCCGAGCGTCCACGACGGCAGCGTCTATTACTTCTGCTCGCGCGATTGCCGCGAGATCTTCGAGGCCGCGCCCGCGCAATATATCGGAGGCGATGTCCCCGACCCGCGCCCCCAGTTGGAGAACAGCCATGTCTGATGCAACCGTTTCTTCAATGATTAAACCGCGCTCGGGTACGCCGCTACCGGTTCAAGCGGCGCCGCGACTCCCGGTATTCGCGCTCGGCACGAGCCTGGGCCTTTTCCTCGCGGTCACGTTCACTCTCTGCGTCGGTTTTGACCTCTTGTTCCCGGGTCAGGCGATGTATGAGAGCTGGCTGCGCCTGCTGCCCGGCTTCACCTGGCTGAGTTGGCCGAGCTTTCTCCTGGGGCTGGCCGAGAGCTTTGCCTATGGCTGGTACGTGGCCCTGATTTTCGGCCCGCTCTACAATTTCTTCGCCGCACGCGGCGACAGGCGAGGCCGTGCCTGAACCGCCGCGACCAGACAAGTCGGTCTGCTTCCATCGGAAGCGCCCCCGCCGCCTGAGGCCGGCGATAAGCGGGATACCGATCCGGCTCTTTCTGCCCCGCAAGCACGCAGAACGACACAGCAACCGATGATGGGAGAATGAAGGATGGACAATTTTCGTTTTACGTTACCCGCGACGCTCTTGGCGTTCGCGGTTTCAGCGAGCGCGTTTGCCGCCGATGTGGAAGGTCTGCCCGGCGAGGAAACGGAAGGACGACAGGTCGAGGGCCAGTGCCTTGGAGATCTGCGAGCGTTCGACAAGAAACTGGCCGACGTTGGGTTCGGTGTGCTTCCCCCCGGCGATTACGGCATGGCGGCGCCATCGACCTATCCCGGTTACTACTCGGTCTACGGGATGGCGGGCACGCCGCGCCAGAAAATCTACGCGCTACGCGATGCCGCCTACGTCTATGCGCTGGATGATGACGAGCAATCCTGCCAGCGGGTTCTGGACTCGATGCGCGTCACTTACGAGAAGCACCAGATACTAGGCGGCATCGAAGCGGATGATCCGGATCAGCGGGTTGCCTGGCGCCGTGCCCACATCCAGACCGCGCGGCCGGTCACCCAGATGTCGCGTCTGATGCGGGCCGATACCCTGATCGGCGGCGAGATCCGCACGGCGAATGACGAGAAGCTGGGCGAGATCGAGGACGTCGTGCTCGATCCTGAAAAGCAAGATATCGCCTATGTACTCGCCTCCCGCGGCGGGTTCCTGGGTATCGGAGAAAAGCTGGTGGCGATCCGGTGGAAGGATCTCCGGGCCACGGCGGATCATGAGCTGTATGTTCTGAACACCGCGCAGTCGGCTTTTGAACGTGCGCCCACCGTGGACCGAAGCAACTTCGACAAAACGACCGATTCCGGTTGGCGGAAGGAGTTAGATCGCTTCTGGGACGAAAACCTGGAGAAATAAGCGTGCACGCGTCACGGCCTGGCCTGCCGAACCAGCCGCTGGCGCCCTCCGCAGCGGATTCGTACGCGCCTCATGACTTCCCGCAGAGCCAAGCCCATCGCGCACCATCCGCCCGATTTGACCGAACATCCAAGCGCATTGGGGAGCAGGAATAAGCGTTGGGCAGGCTACGCCGCATCGGCGTAGCCTGCCAGATTACCGTCTTTCAATGCGCGGCCGGAACGAAAGAACGATCGCACCGGATGAGGATTTCGCTGTTGCCGCCAACGATGCGCAGGGTCATTTGGATCCGCATGGCCGCCCTCCTACCAAACGAGTTTGCTAGAATGCCCGGAGAGGAAAAGCTCACGAGCGGTCCTCTCTAATTTCAGGCTGTCAGGAGGTACGATCCGATCCCTTTGGCACTTGCATGCCTCATCAACCACCCACATAATCCGATGGATCGGACAACGGTTCCGATCGAGATGCGTAGCGAGGATGATTCATGAGCCAGACCGGTACCGTCAAGTTCTTCAACACTGAGAAGGGCTTTGGCTTCGCAACTCCCGATAGCGGCGGTGGCGATGTGTTCGTTCACATCTCAGCGCTCGAACAATCAAGTATGTCGTCATTATCGGAGGGAGATAAAATCTCCTTCGATACCGAGCCAGACAATCGTGGCAAGGGTCCCCGGGCAGTCAACATTCAGAGAGCATAAAGACCGCGGCAACGATCGATCTTCACCAAAGCAAGCAACTACCTCCGGAGAGCATGCACCTCCGGCCGCGACTGAGACGGTTCCCGCGATAACCTCACGGGGCGTGTCAACGACGGAGCAATTCTGCCCCTTTCCATGGTCGAGGTCGGTGCCGAACAGCAGACTACTTCTGCCGACACTGGAATTTCAGTTCACGTTATTGACGGAGATCAAAACCTGGGCCCAAAACTGCAACTAATGTCGTCTCTCCACACTGATGGAATGATCTCGCAGTGCATAATCCTTCGGTTGTGGTTCCCCAGGGTCTCGGGATGCCTGACGTTTGCGAAGTGATTCGGCGACGGCCGGATCGTCGAGCGTGCCCCCGAGATATTCCATCGGTTTCACGGAGGACAGATGTCTCGTATCATCAATCGTCGTCAGCTTCTGCAAACAGGTCTGCAGGGTGCGACCGCCCTCGGCGTTTCCGGGTTTATCCTTCCGGCCATGGCCGAGGACATTCTCGTGGGCCCGGCTATCCGCGATGCCGAACGTCTCGTCGCCTTGCCCGGCAAAGTACCTTTGATCCAGGTCTATGATCGCCCGCCTGTCTATGAAACGCCCACGCCTCTCCTGATCGGCAAGCAGAACTACCCCTTGACGGATAGGGAGGCCTACTACGTGCGGTGGCGCGAAGCTCTCATTCCCGAGATCGAGCCCGACGAGTTGGTGCTCGAGATTGGTGGCGATGCTGCCGTCAATCCCCGTAGCTTCACGCTGGCGGAGCTACGAGAGACATTCTCCGAGACATCCATCGCCACTGTTGGCGCCTGCAAGGGGCAAGCCCGCGGAGTGGTACACAAGCCCGTACTTGGCGGCGTCTCCTGGGGCAAGGGCGATGTCTCCGCCGCGAAATGGACCGGTATTCCCGTAAGGGATGTGCTCGAGGCTGTCGGCGTTCGCGACAACGCCGCGCAAGTAGCCTTCAAGGCAGCGGGCATGACAATCGCCGCGAGCGCGCCCGAATATTGGCGGGTCCAGGGCATCGATGAAATGATGCGGCCGGAACCGCTGCTGGCGTATGGCATGAATGACGGCGACATTCCGTTGTGGAATGGCGCGCCCCTGCGGCTTGTCAATCCGGGCGAATATTCACCCGAATGGGTGAAGCAGGTGGTGCGCATCGAAATCCGCTCCCAGCCGATCGACAATCTCTGGGCTGGTCCGAAAGTCGGTGGCCCCGACCCTGTGCGCATCACTTCCTTCGTCTGCACACCCGCCGATGGCACGCTTCTGCAGGTTGGCAGCGAAACCGAGTTGACCGGCGTCGCCTATGATTCGGGCATCGGTATCGCCAAGGTCGAGGTGAGCATCGATGAAGGCGCGAGTTGGGAGCCCGCCACGATGGAGAAATCCTACGGCAAATATGTCTGGCGCGTCTGGCACCATCGGGTAACGCCGAGGAAGAAGGGACTGCTGCGGATATTGACGCGGGCAACCGGCGTCGATGGCGAAACTCAACCGATGGCGATGACCGAGGCCGACATCAAGAGCAACGGCCGTCGGATTAACGCGGTCGCCGGCTACGCCACCTATCTGGAGATCGCTTGATGGTCCGTATCAGCCTATTTTCCGCCGTTGCCGGACTGGCCGCAATTGTGTCGATGGCCGTCTCGGCACAGGACTATTCGAATTATGTCGACCTGCCGGAGACCGACTGGTCTGTCGCCGAGGGGACGGGACGCGAGCTCATCGAGACCTATTGCACAGCCTGCCATTCCGTGGCGCCCATCGTGCAGCATCCAGGCTTCAGTCGGGAGGGCTGGAAAGCCGAAATCGAGAAGATGCAGAAGCGATACGGGGCCTATGTCGAGGAAGCCGACGTCGATGCCTTGTCATCTTATCTGACGACGAACTACGGCACCGCGACAAGCCCTCACTGGCCCGCTAACGCGACCGACATCGCGACCGACTAAACTCCGGCCCTCTCCCCCCGGTCACGACCATCGCTCTTGAGGGCTGGTGATAGAGACACGTTCCCCTGTTCGACCAATGGTATCCCGGCCGCGCGGCGAACTACGACAATCCGTCAGGTAGGCCGATGCGGCGTAGCATCCAACACTTTTCCTGCTCCCCCGCGTCTGGTGTGTAACAGCTGCTCGCGGCCTGCGTCTTGATAGCCAAGAAGATGCGACCGGAGAATTTCCATGCAGCAGGCGAGCAAAGTCACACACCTCAAGCGGAGCCGGCCAGCCAAGGTCCCCGCCAGACGATCGAGCCTACCTAAGCCGCGCCTGCAAGAGGTGCAAACGGCACCCGTGTCGACCGATCGGACGACAGGCGCATCGCCGGATGATGCCTGGGGGTACGGTATCGACGTGTGGCAGCGGACGATCCTGTTCTGGGACACGCTCAGACAGCGCGCCGACAACATGCTGGAGCATGAGCGGGCCGGTCTGCCGCCGCTACTGGATTTCAAATACGAGACGATCCTCGATGCGCGCCGCTTCGAGCATCCGGCCAACTACGCCTTGTTGCGCATAACCGAAGTGGGCGAGGACTGCTGGGACGATTGCGTCGATCCGGAAAAGCCGCCGGTCGTCGTTCTCGACCCGCGCGCCGGACACGGACCCGGGATCGGCGGGTTCAAGCACGACTCCGAGGTCGGGATGGCCCTGCATGAGGGGCATCCCGCCTATTTCGTGGTGTTCTTTCCCCAACCCGCGCCGGGTCAGACGCTGGCCGACGTGCTGCACGCGCTCAGACGGTTTGTCGAAGAAGTCGCCCGGCGTCATCCGGGCAAACCGCCGGTGCTCTACGGTAACT
>DRFF01000182.1 GCA_011050685.1 Aurantimonas coralicida | reverse complement strand
TTCGGAACCTGCAAGCGCAGCTATGGTCTGTCCCGGATGCGCTGGATCGGGATCGCCAAGGCCGGGCTTCAGGTCCGGCTGACGGCCATTGCCAACAACTAACTTGCGCCGCTCGTCGGTCATTCTACGAGGCAGGCCTGCATGAACATCCCCGACGCCAATCAACGCGCCGCCTGACAAGCCGCGTCACCCAAATCCGACCATAGCTCGACGAGATTTGGGTGGACATAGATCAGCCTTCCTGCTGATTGAAGGGAACGGCGTTCAAAAAGGCGTCGAGGATCGCCTGCCGCATGGGTTTGGGACGCATGTCTGCGGCATAGGGCAGGCCGCGGTTGAGACCGGGGCCCCGGGTGCCATCGACCGGCAATGCCTCGGGCGGTACCGTCAACCACGAGTGCCGATCGCTCAAGCCCCATGTGGACACGCCGGCGAGGGTGGTGTGGCTCAAGGCAACGTCGAGATAGCGCTTGACGATCTCCGCTACATGGCGGTCGCGCTCGTCGGGCGAGGCACGGTAATCGGATTCCACGACGTCGAGTTCGGTGACCAAGATCTCCAGGCCGAAGCCGGAAATATCCTCGAGGAAATGAGAAAAAATGGTTTCGTCGAAGGGTCCCTTGCGCAGATCGAGATGCGCCTGGACGCCGATGCCATCGAGCGGGATCCCGGATGACTTCAGTCGCTCGACCAGCTTCAGAAGCAGGTAGCGCCGGTCGTTGTCCTCCGCGACGGCCAGATCCAGTCCGTAATCGTTCAGGTAAAGCCGGCCTTGCGGTGCGAACATTCTGGCATCGACAAGGGCGCGCTCGACATAGGAAGCGCCGAAGCTACGGAAGAACAGATTCTGTCTTAATCCGTCTTCGCGGTATCCGGTTTCGATCGGTTCGTTGACGACGTCCCAGCGGGTGATCACATCGCCGTAGCGAGGCATCACCGAGGCGAAATGACGCCGGACCAGCGACCAGTCAGCGTTGGCTTCGAGATACTCTTCCACCCAGTTGGGAACACTGCGGTGCCAAAGCAGGGTGTGGCCGTGGACCGACAGCGAGTGAAGTTTGGCGTAATCGGCGAACTCGTCCATCAGGTCGAAGGTCATTCGTCCCCGCTCGGGTTCGATCGCGGCCCACTTGAGCGCCAGTTCCGGAGTCATGGCGGAGCACTCGGCGAGCATGACCGCGGCGAAGTCTGGCTCGGCCCTGATCTGGCCCAGCCGGGCCGCAGCGCCGAAGAAACGTCCGCTCCTCGCGGCCGCTTCTCTTAAGGAAGGCGGGGGCGGGGGCGGAGACGGTGCAAAATTACTGGTTTCCCCGAGGACTGGCGTTGCAAAACCTCCCGCTACTGCCGCAAACAGATCGCGCCGGGTGAACATGGGGCCCGTCGTATCAGCGACGAGTTTCACGCAGTGCCTTGCGGGCTTCCAGATTGCCCGCCGCCGCCGCTTCCCGCAAAAGCTTTCGGGACCGGCCGGGATCCTGACTGCGGATGAGGGTGGCCAGTTTCCACTTGCCCCAATCGTCGTTGGTCCGAGGAACCGAGATTTCCAGGTACTTGCGGGCCAACGCCAGATCCTTGCGGACGCCGTTGCCATCGGCCAGCATGAAGCCGAGCATGTGGTAGGCCCATTCGTTGTCTTTCGCGGCGGAACGAATATACCAGCGGGCCGCCTCGGCCATGTTCTTGCGCACGCCGAGACCCTGCTCGTAGAACCAGCCGACCCTAAACTGGGCGTATTTGTTGCCGGCGTTGGCGGCCTCACGATACCATTTTATAGCTTCGGCGTAGTTTTGCTTCACGCCGATGCCGTTTTCGTACATCTCAGCCAGCGCGTAAGCAGCGGAATCGTTACCCATCTCGGCTGCCTTGCGATAGTAGCGCGAGGCGATCTTCTGATCCCGCTGACTGCCTGGAGTGTAGCCCTTCTTGTAGATTTCTCCGGCCCTCCACCAGTCCCAGGTGACTTGCGGAGGCTTGACGGTCTGAGCGAGCGACGGCATGGCGAGCATAGCCACCGCCAAAACGGTGCAACTGAAGATCTTCATGGCTTGCAATTTCTTCCCGTTGTCATGGCAAGTCGCCAACCCGTGCTCGTGGGGGACTGGCCAGTCATCAGCTGCGAAAGAGCCTGGACGCGCCATGGCCGCGCGTCCGGCTGGACGATCCTGACTGTCTTACGAGGACACATTTTCACCCTCGTTATTTTTCGTCAATAGCTGGAGACCTCGAAGAACCTCCGCATTAGTCTCGTTTTATGATTCCATCGTCGTGACGGAGATCGGGAGGATGGCATGCGGGGACAGCCGGGTTTCTGGGATATCGACGAGCGCTTTGGCCGCTTGAGCGATGCGGGCGATCCGTTGGAGAAGCTGAATGCGATCGTGCCGTGGGACGTATTCCGCAAGCCGTTATCGAAAGCGTTGAAGCGCTCGGACGGGGCGAAGGGCGGCAGACCGCCCTACGACCCGATGCTGATGTTCAAGGTCCTTATCCTGCAGGCGCTTTACAAACTTTCCGACGATCAAGCGGAATTCCAGATCCAGGACCGGCTGTCCTTCATGCGCTTTCTCGGTCTCGGGATCGCCGAGAAGGTGCCCGACGCCAAGACGATCTGGCTGTTCCGCGAGCATCTGGCCGAGGCCGGCGCGATCCGGAACCTGTTCGCCCGTTTCGACAAGCACCGGACCAAGGCCGGCTACCTGGCGATGGGCGGGCAGATCCCCGGGTCAAGCCCGAGGACCTCCGCCACGATCGTCGCCGCGCCGAAGCAGCGCAATACCGAGGACGAGAAGATGGCGATCAAGGCTGGCGAGATTCCCGAGGCCTGGAAGGATCATCCGGCCAAGCTTCGTCAGAAGGATCGCGACGCCCGCTGGACGGTGAAGTCCTCCAAGGCCAAGCCGGCGGCGCCGGGAAAGCCGCAGCATATCGACATTGCGGTGCCAGCCTTTGGTTACAAGGATCACATCGCGATCGCCCGGCGCTACGGCTTCATCCGCGGCTGGTCGGCCACGAGCGCGTCAGCTCACGATGGTGCCCAACTCTGCAACGTTCTCGATCGGTCAAACACAGGATCGAAGGTCTGGGCCGACACCGCCTACCGGTCGGCCAAGAACGAGGAATGGCTGGAGAAGAACGGCTACGTCTCCGACATCCATAGAAAGAAGCCAAAGGGGCGGCCGATGAGCGAGCGGATATCTCGTGCCAATGGCCGGCGCTCGACGATCCGCTCGAAGGTCGAGCACGTCTTCGCCCGTCAGAAAGGGCCGATGCGCTTCTTCATCCGCACCATCGGCATCGTGCGCGCGCAGGTGAAGGCTTGTGCTCGGGCTTGACCCGAGTATCGGCATGGCAAACCTTGCCTATAATCTCACGCGACTCGTCTGGCATCAGGGGCGAGGTGCGCCCGCATGACGGCGAAATCGCCGTCGAGGACGCCCCCCGGCGCCTCATGAGAGCCAAAATCATCAAGATCGCCGGCTTGCACCATGGTCAGGGCCGACCCCGACCCTGAAAAGCGCAATCTCTACGGTAATTCGAGGTCTCCAGCTTGCCGGGAGTTCTTCAATGGCCTGCCCCCCACCGAGTGGTCCGTGGCAAATCTTAGCTCGTGTGTGGACGCCTCCCGGAATGCAAGCGGTTTTTTCGGCTTTGGAATGAGCAATGCGGTCGAGTTCCGTCGTGTGTCCGGCCTCATGTTGCGGCTTATACCAAACTGCGGTAATAGGGACCTATTCGATGGTGCTGAACGGGCTTGTCCGGCTAGGAGCGGGACGACGCCCGATGCGCCGCATCGCGCGTCGTCCCGCTCCTCGCCACGCATCGGCGCCAAGGTGCGGGGAATGGCCGGTCGAATGGGTTCTTATCACCGCAGGTTGGTATTACGCCGCGGCCCCTTATTGATAGTTCGAAGATCGGGTCCAATTCGACTTTGCGCGCTTGAAGCGCTCAGAGCTAACCTGGTTTTCCCAATCCCGTCCTTCTCGACTGTTCGCCCATAAACCTCCGCTCAAAACCGCCGCATTCCCGACATCTCCAGCCTATCGCCTTCAGGCGGCGGCCGGAGCGGTACGCCCCACCGCGGGCCATCAGAGCCCAAGCGATACGAGCGATCTTGTTCGCCAGCGCGACTGCGACCAGCATCTTCGGCTTTCGCGCCAGCATACGCGCGAGCCACGAACCTTCAGGCGCTCCCCGCCGCGCCGCCAGTTGTACCACGGACATGGCGCCCATTATCAGGAGGCGCCGCAAATCACGCTGACCCATCTTCGATGTTTTGCCCAGCCGCGTTTTGCCGCCAGTGGAGTTCTGCCTAGGTGTAAGCCCCAGCCCAGCGGCAAAATCGCGGCCTTTCGTAAAGGTTGAAGCCGGCGGAGCGAGCGCGGTGATTGCGACCGCACAGATTGGGCCGATGCCGGGAACCGTCATCAATTGACGTGAGGCCTCTAGGGCGGCGAGGAAGCCCTGCGCCGGTTGGAGGAGTGGAACGGGGCGGTCGGCCGTGTTCGCCGCAAGATCGAGAAGATCTTCGGAACCTGCAAGCGCAGCTATGGTCTGTCCCGGATGCGCTGGATCGGGATCGCCAAGGCCGGGCTTCAGGTCCGGCTGACGGCCATTGCCAACAACTAACTTGCG
>DRFF01000181.1 GCA_011050685.1 Aurantimonas coralicida | reverse complement strand
GCCGTTCGGCCAAGGCAGAGAGATCCGGCATCGGCTCGATCGAACCGGACAGCCCAACCAGAACCGCCAGCGAGGCGACGGCCATCGGCTCGTAGCCGGATTCGCGCAACGACTTGAGCGACAGGGCACCGGTGCGTTTCGATAGCCCCTCACCGCCGATCGCGGTCAGCAGATTGTGGTGACCGAAGACCGGCGCATCGAGGCCGAGTGCACGGAAGATGGCGATCTGGACGCCAGTGTTGGTGACGTGATCGTCGCCGCGAATGACATGGGTGACGCCCGTCTCGCCGTCGTCGACGATCGAGGGAAGCGTGTAGAGATAGCTGCCGTCCCCGCGCATCAGGACGGGGTCGGACAACGAGCCGAGATCGACCGTCTGCGGGCCGCGAATGAGGTCGTCCCAGTGGATGTCGGTGCGCTGCGGCGCGTGCGGATCGGAGGCGAAGTTCGGCAGCAGGAACCGCCAGTGCGGACGACGCCCCTCCGCCTCGACGACCTGCTTCTCCGCGTTCGACAGTCGCAACGCCTCGCGGCCGTAGACCGGCGGCAGATTGCGCGCCGCCAGGCGTTTGCGCTTGCGGTCCAACTCGTCCGGGGTCTCGTAGCAGGGATAGAGAAGCCCGGCCTGCTTCAGCCGCGCGGCCGCGGCGGCATAATGGTCGAGCCGTTCCGACTGACGGATGACCGCATGCGGCGCGATCCCGATCCAGGCGAGATCGGTCTCGATCATGTCGGCGAATTCCCGGCGCGACCGCTCTGCGTCAGTGTCGTCAAAGCGCAGGACGAAACGTCCGCTATTCTTCTCGGCGAACAGCCAGTTGAACAGCGCGGTGCGCAGATTGCCGATATGGAGGTGGCCGGTCGGCGACGGAGCGAAACGAACGATGACGGTCATCGCTCTGCCCTACTGAACCCGGACGTCGCTGGCAATCGGCGAAGCCGGCGAGAGACGTCGGTCAGAACCAGCGTGATCGCCGCACAAAAGACCGCCATGAGATTGATCAGGAGTGGATAAGGAACGCCGAGATCCATCAGGATGCCGCTCAGCCCCGGCCCGAGGGCGCTTCCGAACACCATGACCGCGAGGACCAGCGAGCGAACCGCGCCGAGATGGCGCACGCCATAGATCTCGGGCCACAAGGCGCCGAAGAGCGTCGCCGCGAAACCGTTGGAGATGCCGAGAAACATCATGAAGACGAAGATCGAGGCCTCGGCGGTAAAATTGGCGGCAACCAACGTGGCGAAGGTCATCGGGATCAAGAAGAACGGCAGCAGCAGCACCGCCGAATAGCGGTCGATCAGCCAACCACAGACGAGCGCGAACACCACCGTCGTCGCGGACATCACCGCGAAGCCGGAGGCGAACAGCTCCAGCGGCCAGCCGCGCAATTCGGTCAGATAGACCTGGTGGAAGAACAGCGTCGTGCCGATGAAGGACGGCGCCACGACGCCCATCGCGAGAAGATAGAAGGTCGGGCTCCGAAGAACCTGTGCGACGGTCCAGTTGGGCACATCCGATTGCGGCGCGCCGGCCGGCTCCAGCGACAGCGGATCGCGCTCACGATTGGTCAGCAGCGTGATGGCCGGCAGCGCCACGAGCAGCAAGACGATCGCGCTTGTCACCCAAGCACCCCGCCAGCCGATCATTCCCGCGCTCATCACGAAGAGAAGCGGCAACAGCGCTTCGCCGGCCTGGAACCCGGGGGTGACGAGCGATATCGCCCGGCCGCGATTGGCCACGAACCACCGCCCGGTGGCGGTGAACGCCGTCTGGCTCATCATACCCTGGCCGAACAGGCGCAACAGGTAGATCGAAAGCAGCAGAAACGGCACAGATGACGACCAGGACAGAAACAGTGTGGCAACGGCGAGACCGCTAATCGTTCCCACCGCGACATGCCAGGTCCGAAACCTGTCGAGGAGGCGGCCGAGAAACGGCAGCGTCGCCGCGCTGCCGAGCGTCGCCATCATGTAGATCAGGCCGAATTCGCCGTTGGTCAGGTCGAACTCGCGGCGGATCTCGCCATTCGACAGCGCGATAAAGAACGTCTGGCCGAAGGACGAGAAGAAGCAGAGCAGGAAACCGCCGCCCAGCCAACGCCCATTGCGGCCGATGAAGGAAAGGAAGGTCATGGATGATCCGAACGGCATGGCCGGTGCGGCCCCTGCCGCAAATGTTGATCGCCTGCCTTATCATCGCACGCAGCTTGCACAAACGGCGAAGACGGGCCGCTTATTTTACCAAGCGCATGTCGTAGCCGTCGTCCACCGCCTCGAACCCCAGCCCGGCATAAAGGCCATGCGCGTCGCGGGTCCTCAGATACCAATGGGTGACGGTCGCGAGTTCGGGATGAGCCAGCAGCGCGGCGACGAGCCGCCGCCCAAGTCCCCGCCCCCGATGCTCGGGCCAGACCACAACGTCCATGATATGGGCGAACACAGCGCGGTCGCTGGCGGCGCGCGCGAACCCGATCATCTTGCCATCGCGATGCGCGCTGACCACCAGCGAATGAGTCAGCGACACCTGGACGGTCGCGAGCGTGCGGCCTTCGGCCCAATAGGTTTGCGACAAAAACCTTTGAAGCTTGTCGACGTCGACCCGACCGTGTTCGAAGGAAATCTCGTCGTCCTGGCGGTCGTTAGACTGCTCGGTTCCCGACATCGATCAGGCAGTCAAGCTGACGGGCGTGCCGGAGGCCAGCAGCCAGCCGAAGAGCAGCAACCCGGCCGCGATGAAGACGACTCCGACAACGAGCTGCCGCGCGGCGTAGCGCCGCTCGGGCTCCAACTCCGTCCCAAACGCATCGCGCTTCATAGCCCGAAAATAATCGCCGAACTGGAAGCTCGGCCGGTACCCGGTCACTTTCCATATCCGCCGCATCGCCAGGAAATAGCGCAGCAGAAACAGCGCGCCGACGGCAAGCGTAGCTGTCGCGACGGTATCGAGCGGCGGGATCTCGAACATTTCACGCACCATCCCGGAAGCGATTGGTGATCGGATAGCGGCGGTCGCGGCCAAAATTCTTGCGCGTCACTTTCACGCCCGGCGCCGATTGCCGGCGCTTGTATTCGGCAATGTAGAGAAGCCGCTCGATATGGCGCACGGTATCCCGGTCGAAGCCGCGCTCGACCAACTCGTCGATGCCGCCATCATGCTCGACGAGATGCTGAAGGATCGCATCGAGGACCTCGTAGGGCGGCAGCGAATCCTCGTCCTTCTGATCCTCGCGCAGCTCCGCCGACGGCGGCTTGTCGATAATTCGCTCGGGAACCACGATGCCGTCCGGCCCCAGACATTCTTTCGGCCGGTTCGCATTCCGCCAGCGCGCCAGCCGGAACACCTCGGTCTTGTAGAGATCCTTGATCGGATTGAAGCCGCCATTCATGTCGCCGTAGAGCGTCGCGTAGCCGACGCTCATCTCGCTCTTGTTGCCGGTGGTCAGGACCATCGAGCCGAACTTGTTGGAGATCGCCATCAGGATGGTTCCGCGCGTGCGGCTTTGGAGATTTTCCTCGGTGATGTCGGCTGGCCGGCCGGCGAACATCTCGGCCAATGCGCTGGCGAAGCCCTCGACGGGATCGGCGATCGGCACGATGTCGTAGCGCACGCCGAGCGCCTCGGCGCAGGCCGCTGCATCCTCCAGGCTGCTTTCGGCGGTGTAGCGGTAGGGCAGCATGACGCAATGGACGCGCTCCGCGCCCAGCGCATCGACGGCGAGCGCCGCGACGATCGCCGAATCGATGCCGCCGGACAGGCCCAGAACGACCGATTTAAAGCCGTTCTTGTCGACATAGTCGCGCAATCCCAAGACACAGGCGCGCCATACCGCCTCGTCCGCATCCGGCATCGCAGCCGTCTCGCCGTTCTGGCAAGCCCAACCCGTGGCTCCTCTCTGCCATTCGGTGAGGTAAACGCCGGATTCCAGCCGTGGCAGCTGGAAGGCCAGGCTCCGGTCGCCATTGAAGGCGAAGGAACCGCCGTCGAAGACGAGATCGTCCTGTCCGCCGACCTGGTTGGCATAGACCAGCGGAAGGTCGGTCTCGATCACCTGGCGCAACGCCACCTGGTGCCGGACGTCCATCTTGCCGCGGTAAAACGGCGAGCCATTCGGCACCAGCAGAATCTCGGCGCCCGATTCGGCCAACGTCTCGCCGACGCCGAGGTCGCCCCAGATATCCTCGCACACCGGAATGCCGAGCCTGAGACCACGAAAATTCACCGGGCCCGGCATCTCGCCAGCCTGAAACACGCGCTTCTCGTCGAATTCCCCATAGTTCGGCAGATCCACCTTGGAGCGCCATGTGACGACGCGGCCCTGGTCGAGGACGGCCATGGCGTTGAACAGCCCTTCCCCGGTGCGCAGCGGACAACCGATCACCATGCCGGGGCCGCCATCCGCCGTGTCTCTCGCCAGAACCTCGATCGCCTCCATGCACGCCTCGATGAAGGCCGGCTTGAGGACGAGATCCTCGGGCGGATAACCGGCGATGAAGAGCTCTGTAAAGAGGATCAGGTCGGCGCCCTCGTCCGCCGCCTCGGCTCTGGCATTGCGGGCCATCGCGAGATTGCCCGCCACATCGCCAACGGTGGGGTTCAACTGGGCGATGGCCAGCTTCAAATGGTCGTCGATAGCTTTCACGGCTTGCCCCGCTCCCCTGCGACAAATCATCATGCAAACGGACGAATGGCATATCCGAAACCGTCAACCGGCCTCATAACAAGCTGCGTCGGAGGGCGCGAGCCCGTTCGTCCCAAACCCGCCAAGGAGGAGAGCCATGCCGATCAGCAATCACCGCAATGCGGCCACGCGATGGTTCGGCCGGTCAGCCGACCTGTTGCTGCCCATCGAACGGCGGATTCTGGAAAGCGCACGGCAGGGCACGACCATCGCCCGCGATGTCAACGCCCATTTCAAGGCGCAGTCGACTGTCGGCGAGCGGCTGTCCGACCGCATCGCCGAAATCGGGGGCTCCTGGAGCTTTATCCTCAGTTTCCTGGGTTTCCTGGTGCTATGGGTCATCGTCAACACCCTGCTTCTGACGCGCCAATCCTTCGACCCCTATCCGTTCATCTTCCTCAACCTGATCCTGTCCATGCTCGCTGCCATTCAGGCGCCGATCATCATGATGTCGCAGAACCGGGCGGCTGCGCGCGACCGGCTGGATGCGAGCCACGATTACGAAGTGAACCTCAAGGCGGAGATCGAAATTCTCGCACTGCATGAAAAATTCGACGCGATACGCGATGCCGAGCTGAAGCAGATCGCCGAGACGCTGGTTCGCATCACCGACCGGCTGGCCCGGTTGGAAGGCGCAGGCAGCAGCGTTTCGAACAGCACTCTCGGGAGCCCGCCGACTTGAGCGGCATCGTCCATCGGGTTGCCCTTGTTCTGTATGCTCAATGCCCTGTCGGCGGCAGTTTGGACCGGGCTATTCGTCTCGTTGGGATGGACTTTCTGCGGCGCCTGGTCGCGCGGCACCAAGGTTTTGTGCTGGCGGGTATCGCGCTGGTACTGACGGCGGGGCATTTGGGCGGATTTTTCGTGAAGCGGCGGAGGCGTAGGAGCGAAGCTGGGGATTGAGAATGCAGCCTTCCCCCGAAAGCCACTTTCTTGCGCCGTAAAACTCTGCGACAAGCGCGCCACGTCGAACTGCGACGGGACGTTCGATCGCGCCTAGGCCGTCGCACTCCTGACGCGCGGAGCCGCTGTGTACGAAATCCTGAGCCTCATCGGACAGTTCGGACCGATCATCGTCCTGGCCGGAACCTTCTTCGAGGGCGAGGTCTTCGCGATCATCGGCGGCTTTCTGGCCTATCGCGGATCCTATCCGTTCGAGATGATGATCGCGCTGGCCTTCGCCGGTTCTTTCGTCGGCGATCTCTCGGTCTTCCTGTTCGCTCGTTTTTCATCGAATCACCGTTGGGTGGCGCGGTGGCGCAGCCGGCGGAAATTCGCCAAGGCGCTCGAATTGGTCGAGCGCTACCAGGCCTATTTCGTCATCGTGAATCGGTATATCTACGGCTTACGAATGCCAGGTCTCATCGCCCTCGGCCTGTCGCGGATCTCGATCACGCGCTTCGTCCTGCTCAACCTGTTCGGCGCGGCGCTCTGGGCCGGCATCTTCACGACGGTCGGCTACGTCTTCGGCTATTCGATCGGCTCTGTCTTCGCACATCTCCAAGTAATGGAACGTGGCGTCGGAATCGTGCTGATCGTCATCGCGGTGGCGCTTGCCGGCTGGTTCGCATGGCGCCAGTGGGGTCCGGTTTTCATGCGACGCGCGCGGAACCGGCGCGGTGAGCGATTGGCGCCCGGCTCGAAGCGTCGCCCCACCGATCCCGACCTGCGATAATCGGGTTCGATCGCCGCAGCTTGGTTTGAGCCATTCCGTCCGCTCAAATCCCGATCGCAGTCTCTCCTCGGTCGAGAATCAGAGGAATGATCAGATCCTCCTCGTCGGCGAGATGCCGCACCAGGCGGTTCAACAACCGCTCGCTAGCATCGGCATAAGCGTCTGAGGCCCTGCGGGCATCGTCACGGGGCTGCCCGCCGACGCCGATCTCAACCGCCAGGAATCGATTGGCCGTCTCGGCCGTGGCCAGGAGGTCCCGGTGAATCACATCGTGATCGGCCTCGAGCAATTCGAATCCGTGGGCGAGCTTGTGTTCCGCGCGCTGAAACACCGGAAAATAATGCTGATCCTCGATCCCGTGGTGGTCTTCCAGCTGGGTGAGGAAGAACTGTAGCCGTGGGGCAAACCACTGCCGAAAGGGGCCCATCGCGAGCGTGCCCTCGCGCTGCTGGGACAACGCCCCTTGAAGAGCAGCGCCAAGCTCGCGGAACATGTCGTGCCGCAGCAGCCAGAAGCGCGCCGTTGCGCCGAGATTTTGATGCCCGCCCAGATCTCGCGCGGATAGCGATCCAGCAAGACGCGCAAATCCGCCGGCAGACCGGTGCGGGTATCGAGATTGAAAACACTCTGGTCCATCGGACAGGCGATTGCCCCCTATTCCCTTCCGCTTTGTCCAGCCTGTCAGGCGAAGGCGAAGGCCTCCATGGACAGCACGCCAAAGTCGCGGCTGTCGTGCAGCTTCCTCGCCGTCGCATCCGCTCCAGCCGCGCCGATCGCCACGTATAGCGGCATCAGATGTTCGTCGGTCGGATGGTTCTCAACGGCAAAGGGCGCCCTCGCCCGGTAATCGGTCAGCGCCACGCGGTCACCGGCGACGACCCGCTCGCTCATCCAGTCGGCGAAATCGGCAACCCAGGTCGGCGTTTCAGCCTGCCGCTCGCCTTGCTGAATCCGCGCGAACGCCTCGCGCAGATTGTGAGTGAACGAGCCCGACCCGATGATCAGAATGTCCTCATCGCGAAGCAGCTCCAGCCCCGCTCCGAGCGCGAGGTGATGCGCGGGTCCTTGCGTCGGATCGACCGAAACTTGCACGACGGGAATATCCGCATCCGGATAGGCGAGGATCAGCGGCACCCAGGTGCCGTGATCGAAGCCGCGTCCGGTTGCGATCTCCGCCGCAAAGCCATCATCCGTCAGTGCCTTTACGATGCGACCGGCGAGCGCCGGATCGCCCGACGCCGGATAGCGCATCTCGTAGAGGCGCCGATCGAAACCGCCAAAATCGCAAATCGTCTCCGGCCGTTCATCGCCTGACACGAGAACCCCGTTCTCTGCTTCGAAATGCGCGCTGGCGACGACGATCGCCCTGGGGCGCGGCAGGTCCGCGGCCAGGCTGCGCAGAAACCGCGCGGCCTCGGTCTCGGCAATCGCGATATCGGGCGATCCGTGGGAAATGAAGAGGCTGGGAAAAGACGCCATCACGGCAACTCCGTTGATCACCGCGAAGCTAACGCTGCTCCGGCGGTACCGTTAGCCACCTGAAAGCCGACGCAGCGTTTACCGTTCGCGGTCGTTCTCACCGGCTCTAAGGGAGCCGACCACCGTTCGGCCATCGCGTTCGGGAAACTGCTCGAGCCCGTCGCCGATGTCGTAGAAGTCGGCCTTGCTGGCCGTGTAGATATGATGCGACGGGACGAGGCCACTCGGCTGGTCGAATGCTCCGGCCAGGATCGATGTCTGGTCGAGGCCGTCGTGCTTCCAGAACAGCAGCGTGCCGCAGGTGGAGCAAAAGCCGCGCCGCGCTTCGGGCGACGACCGGTACCAGGCGAGCGTCTCGCCGATGACCGCCAGTTGGTCGTCAGTGACGCTTGTCGCGGCATAATGGAGACCGGATTGCCGGCGGCATTGATCGCAATGACAGAAGATGACCGGTCTGACCGATCCCCGGGTCTCGAACCGGACGCCGCCACAGAGACAGCGTCCGGTACGAATTGTCTCACCCGTCGGCATCACCAACTCCTGAGCCCCAGTCTCCGGCTGCGCGTTAGAAATTCGCTGCCTGCTTTGGCGCGTTAGCGGCCTGATCCTTCTTGAGAAGCTCGGCGACCAGGAACGCGAGCTCCAGAGCCTGATTGGCGTTCAGTCGCGGATCGCAATGGGTGTGGTAGCGGTCCGAAAGATCCTCGGCCAAAACCGGCCGCGCGCCGCCGGTGCATTCGGTCACGTCCTTGCCGGTCATCTCGATATGGATGCCGCCGGCATGGGTTCCCTCGGCCCGGTGGACGTCGAAGAACCCTTGCACCTCGGCGAGAATCCGGTCGAACGGCCGCGTCTTGTAATGGTTGAGCGTGATGGTGTTGCCGTGCATCGGATCGCATGACCAGACCACCTTGCGTCCCTCTTTCTCGACGGCGCGGATCAGCTTCGGCAGATGCGCCTCGACCTTCTCATGGCCGAAACGCGTGATCAGCGTCAGCCGGCCTGCCTTGTTCTCCGGATTCAGCTTGTCGATCAGCCGCAGCAATCCATCGGCTTCCATCGAGGGGCCGCATTTCAGGCCGACCGGGTTCTTGATCCCGCGGCAATATTCGACATGCGCATGATCTTCCTGGCGGGTGCGGTCGCCGATCCAGATCATGTGGCCGGACGTCGCGTACCAGTCGCCGGAGGTCGAATCGACGCGCGTGAACGCCTCTTCATAGCCCAGCAGCAGCGCTTCGTGGCTGGTGAAGAAATCGGTCTCGCGCAGCGAGGGATGGTTCTCCGCGTCGATGCCGATCGCGCGCATGAAGTTCATCGTCTCGGAAATGCGATCCGCGAGCTGGCGATAACGCTCCGCCTCGGGGCTACCGGCAACAAAGCCGAGCATCCACTGGTGGACATTGTCGAGATTGGCATAGCCGCCCTGCGCAAAGGCTCTGAGCAGGTTCATCGTCGCGGCCGACTGGCGGTAGGCCATCACCTGCCGCTCCGGGTTCGGTATGCGCGAGGCCTCGTCGAACTCGATGCCGTTGATGATATCGCCGCGATAGGAGGGAAGCGTCTTGCCGTCCTTGGTCTCGCTGCCGGAGGAGCGCGGCTTGGCGAACTGGCCGCCGATGCGTCCGATCTTCACCACCGGCTGCGACGCGCCAAACGTCAGCACCACCGCCATCTGCAGGAAGGCGCGGAAGAAATCGCGGATGTTGTCGGCGCCGTGTTCAGCGAAGCTCTCGGCGCAGTCGCCGCCCTGCAGCAGGAAGGCCCGACCCTCGGCGACCTCGGCCAGCGACCGAGTCAGCTTGCGCGCCTCACCGGCAAAAACCAGCGGCGGAAAGCTCGCCAAACGCTTTTCGGTTTCGGCCAGCGCATTCGGGTCCGGATAATCCGGCACCTGCTCGATGGGCATTGAGCGCCAGCTCGATGGTGTCCAGTCCTTCGCCATAACCATGTCTCCTGACCGGGCATCTCCCGGTCGTCTCTTGTCTCGTCGTGATCCGAAATCGCGGCTGTCAGGCTCGCTCGCCTCGACACGCCGACGGCGTTTAAACATTTCTACGCCGCTTTGTCATCCTTTGCACGGCGCCAGCCTCGCGGTGGCTTCAATCCGGATCGACGAAGCGCGCGCCGCGATCGACCACGAGGCGGTCAAACAGATCCGCCTCATGCGGGTCCAGATTGACCGCACGCGGATAACGCGGCTCGGCCCGATCGCGCAGAACGGCTGTCTCGAAGCCATGCGTCTCATTGACGAAACGCCGCAGTCCGGCCGCACCGTAGAGCGTATGGAACCCTTGCATCACCGCGTCGAGATAGCTCTGCAGGATGGCCGCCTGCATATCACTGGCATCGGCTGCGCCGCGATGCGCCTCGTATATATAGAGCGGCACGCCGGCGACCGGCGGCGCCTCGATTTGAAGGCGAGCGAGATCGACGATACGGCGACTGTAGCCGGCTTCGCGTTCGTCCACCGACAGCAGATGATCGGCAAGATCATAGACCACCACGCCTTCGACCGCTTGTGTGTCGGATGGATGGACCGATAGCAGCGCCATCGCGGCGCTCGCGTCCCGCGGCAGCCAGAACCGCCGCCAGCCCTCGACGCGGGCACGGCGAATACCGAGAAACCTGGTGCGCAAGGTGCGCCGGTTGACCAGTGACCCATAGCCAAAATAGGCGACGATATGCCCCTCGGCTGCGAGGCGCGGAAGGTCCGGATGATCGTCGTGGATGTCCATTGAAACGGCTCTACCGGGTCATCGCGGCGGATCAGGCGGCGACCTTTTCGCCCCTGCGGATCCGGTAGTTCGGCTCGTACATCGTCACCAGTTCCTCGGCTGCTGTCGGATGCACGGCCATGGTCGCGTCGAACTGAGACTTCTTCACACATGCCTTGATGGCGATGCCGATCAACTGCGCCGTTTCGCCTGCCTCCGGCCCCAGAATATGGGCCCCAACCACGGTGTCGTCGTCCGCGTTCACGACGAGCTTGATGAGCATCCGGTCGGGCCGGCCGGCCAGGATGTTGCGCATCGGCCGGAATATCGTCTTGTAGACGTCGAAATTCTCGAGGTTCTTTTCCGCCTCGTCTTCCGACATGCCGACCGTCGCGATCTGTGGATGCGAAAAGACGGCCGTTGGGATATTGACGTAGTCCGGCTGCGTCGGATTGTCCTTGAAGACAGTTTCGATGAAGCACATCGCCTCGTGGATCGCCACTGGCGTCAGCGGAACCCGGCCGATCACGTCGCCGAGCGCGTAGACATTGTCGGCGCTGGTCTTCAGGTGCTCATCGACAAGGACGCAGCCTTTTCTATCCATTTGCACGCCTGCCTTGTCGAGGCCGAGCTTCTCCGTGCTCGGCAGACGTCCGAGAGCCAGCATGATCTGGTCGCCCTCCCAGAAGGACCCATCCGACAAGGCGGCGCGAAGCCCTCCGTCGTCATTGCGTTCCACCTTTTCGAAGACCGTCTTGGTGATGATCTTGATGCCCTTGTTCTCGAGCTCGGCGTGCAACAGGCGGCGCACATCCATGTCGAAGTGCTGCAGAATTTCCAGGCCCCGGTAGAGGACCGTCACCTCGACGCCGAGGGCGTTGAAAATGCAGGCGAACTCGATGGCGATATAGCCGCCGCCGGCAATAACGATCTTCTTCGGCAATTCGGCAAGATCGAAGGCCGCATCCGAAGTGATGCAGAGTTCGTGCCCCTCCAGCGCATCATGCGGATTGGGGTAACCGCCGACGGCGATCAACACCTTGTCGGCGGTGACCGTACGATCCGCATTGACCAGGCGAATCGTGTGGACATCGTCGAACACGGCAGTGTCGCGGAGAATTTCAACGCCGGCCTTTTCCAGGTTTGCCTGGTAGATGCCATTGAGGCGGCGAACCTCGGCATCGCGGTTCCGCTTCAGCACGGTCCAGTCGAAGGAGGTCTCGCCCACCGTCCAGCCATAGCCTGCGGCGTCTTCGAAATGTTCGGCGTATTCGCCAGCATAGACCATCAGCTTCTTCGGCACGCAGCCGCGATTGACGCAGGTTCCACCGAGATCGTCATACTCGGCGACGGCCACACGATGCCCCATCTGGGCGGCAAGGCGCGCGGCGCGAACGCCGCCCGAGCCACCGCCAATGACGAAGAGGTCGTAGTCATATGATGTCTGGGTCACGCGTGAATTCCGTCTGTTGCAACCATCGCCGGATCGAGCGTCACCAGCCGGCGCGAGAAAAGATTCGGTCGGCCGCGGCGCCGATCCTGCATTGCCGTTAGCAAAAAGGGCGGCCAAATGACCACCCTTTTCGCATCATCGGCCCGTTGCCGTTTTCGTGAAGCCTTCGAAGGGCGCGGCTCTCTATTAATGGGCCGGGGTCACAGCATCCGCACCCGCTGCGGCCGGAGCCGCATTCGCCGTCGGGGCGATCTGGCGTATGCCCTCAATCGCGCTCTCGCGCAGATCCCGCACGATGCCATTGCTCCAGACCTCGGCGGCGCCGACCATTTCGCGTGTCGCCGCAGGCCCTTGCGCCAACAGCTTCTTGCCGGCTTCCGAGTTGTAGAACTGAGCGATCTGCTGCAATTCCTCCTCGGTGAACAGTTTGGCGTAGACGCGCGCGACCTCGTTCTCGAGATCGCCGCGCCGCGGCGCGAGCGCCAGTGCCCTTTCGTCCACCATATCGGATATCTCGGTCTGGCGGTCGGGATTGTTGCCGATCAATTCAGACTTGATCTGCGTCGCGGCGTTGAGAAGGATATTGTCGAACTGGTCCGTCGCGGCAATTGCCTCGAGCGCTGCGCGGGCGGCGGCGAGGTGCGAGTCCGAGATGTCCTGCGCAAGCGCCGTTGCCGGCAGCATCAAGATCACAGCCGCGACCATCAGGCGGGTCCGGCGCGTCAATTCGCTGAAGATCATGAAACCTATGTCTCCGTTCGATTTCTCTCGCGCGCCGATCCGGCTGCCGCGTCTGGCGCTTGAGTATTGGATTTCAGTCCGTTCTGGCAAGGGCGCCCGCCGGCCGCATGCGAGACGGCTTACGCGGTCAGGGTCTCGATCCCGCGTTCGGACGCAAGGATCGCCTCGCTCGCCAAACCGATGAAGAGGCCGTGCTCGACGACACCAGGAACCTGGTGCAGCGCCCGTGAGAGCGCTTCTGGATCGGGAATGCGGCCAAAAGATGCGTCGAGAATCAAATGCCCGCTGTCCGTGATGAAGGGATCCGCGCCGCGTCTCCGAAGGATCATGTCGCCCTCGAGCCCGAGGCTGGCCGCGGCCTTCTGGATGGCGAGATAGGTTGCCATCATTCCGAAGCCGTTGATTTCGATCGGCAGCGGAAAGGCGCCAAGGGTTTCGACTTTCTTGGAAGCGTCGGCGATCACCAGCATTCGATCGGAGGCGGCCGCAACGATCTTCTCGCGCAACAGTGCCCCGCCCCCACCCTTGATGAGCCGCAACCGGCCGTCGACTTCATCGGCGCCGTCGATGGTCAGATCGAGTTGCGGCACGGTCTCCAGAGTCGCGGTCGGCACACCGAGTTCACGGCAGAGCGCTTCCGTGCGGTCCGATGTCGTGACGCCGATCACGTCAAGTCCGGCGCGCACACGATCGGCGAGAACCCGGACGAAGGCCTCAGCCGTCGATCCCGTGCCGATACCCAGCCGCATGCCATCCTCGACATAGCCGAGAGCCGCCTCGCCCGCCATGGCCTTCAGTTTCGCCGGTTCCGTCATCAGCCCTGGCTTCCTCCTTGATCAGGTGGCTCCTCTAGCCTTTATCGACTCGGCTGTCGATCAACCGGACCCCGCGCAGCCAGTTGACCCCCGAAGCGCGTCGGGCGAAGGGTCCGCGTGGCCGACGATAGAAACGTCGCCACCGGAAGAGCATGAGGAGTCGTTCATTTATGGCGAAAGTCGCTGTCTTCGATCTCGACGGAACGCTGGTCGATACCGCGCCGGATCTCGCCGCGAGCCTCAACCACTGCCTTGCGGCCGCCCGGATGCCGGCGATGCCCCTCGACATGGTCCGACCCTATGCTGGACATGGCGCCCGCATCATGCTGCACGAAGCCTATCGACGCGACGGTCGTCCTCTTTCTGATGAGGAACTGAAGGAGCAGACGGCCCGGTTCCTGGCGCATTACGAGGCGAACATCGCCGTCGCCTCGGCACCGTTTCCCGGCGCCGTCGCAGCGATGGACCGGCTGGTGGAAGCCGGCTTCAGGCTCGCCATCTGCACCAACAAATACGAGCGCCTCGCGCAGTTGCTCTTGTCCGAAATCGCCCTCGCCGACCGTTTCGCGGCGATTTGCGGGTCCGATACTTTTCCCCGGCGCAAGCCCGACCCATCGCATCTGATCGGGACGATCGAACGGGCCGGCGGACGCTGCGACACGTCGATCATGATCGGCGACACGTCGACCGATATCGACGCAGCCGCTGCCGCGGGCATCCCGTCGATTCTTGTGGATTTCGGCTACGCGCCGGACGCGAAGGCCCGCGCCCGCGCAAGCTTCATTCTCGACGATTACGCGCACCTGGACGCAGCGCTCGCCGGCCGTCTGATCGGCTCGCCCACTCACGTTGCCTAAATCCTGGCGCCGTCCCTGCGGGATGTTGACGAGCACGACCCGACGGCTCTATATCGCCGCACCTTCCCGGCGGCCACGGTCGCCAAGGCGGGGCGCGTAGCTCAGCGGGAGAGCACCTCGTTCACACCGAGGGGGTCACAGGTTCAATCCCTGTCGCGCCCACCATTTCTTTCAGTGAGTTAGATTAGCTTGGCTGCCAGCCAACATTGGCTTCCCCACCCCGATTGCCCCACCGTTTCTGGCGACTTTGCGTCGCCGACCGGCCCGCGAATTGAACGCAAACATCGCGTAAATCGCGCCATGTTGGGGTGGAGCGAGCACATTACATAACGCTAATCTAGACATGTGAATCTGGAGCAATATGTCCGCACGGACCGAGTGGGTCAGAGTGGAGGTTACGATGGACGATCTTCCGGACAATCCGAAGCGCGGCGCTGCCGCCGTGTCGCGAAGCCGCCGCGCCTTTTTACGCGGAATTTCCGGGAGCGGCTTGGTGGCGGGCGCTCTCGTTGTCGGTGGCGACGCGAGGGCTGAGGAGCCTCTTAGCGACGGGGGCGAAGAGGGATATCGGGAGAACGCCCATATCCGTCGGTTTTACGAGCTTTCCCGCTTCTGAGACATCAAGACAGGGATCGTTGCCTTGCTACGGAAAAAAACTCCCACGCCCAGTGCCCTCCGCCACTTCCCGCTCCGGCCCGACGCCGCGACGGTTTCCCGCCGTACCTTCCTGCGTAATTCGGGGCTGGCCGTCGCCGGCCTCGCCGGAGCCAGCGCGATAGGGAGCGGCATGGTCCGCGCGCAAACTGATGAAGTCGCACCGGGATCGGCGGATCCGCAGGTCAAGAAAACCATTTGTCCGTTTTGCTCGGTAGGCTGCTCAATCTGGGCGGAGGTCCAGAACGGCGTCTGGATCGGGCAGGAACCCGCCTTCGAAAGCCCCATCAATCTCGGTACGCACTGTGCGAAAGGCGCCGCCACTCGCGAACTCGCGATCGGCGAGCGGAGGCTGAAATATCCGACCAAGCTGGAAAACGGCAAATGGGTCCGGGTCAGTTGGGAACAGGCAATCGACGAGATCGGCGACCGGATACTGAAAATCCGCGAGGAAAAGGGGCCGGATTCGGTCTACTGGCTCGGGTCGGCCAAGTTTTCCAATGAGATGGCCTATCTGTACCGCAAGTTCGCCGCCCTTTGGGGCTCGAACAACACCGATCATCAGGCCCGTATCTGTCACTCGACCACGGTCGCCGGCGTCGCCAATACCTACGGTTACGGCGCCATGACCAACACCTTCAACGACATCCACAATTCCAAGTCGATCTTCCTTCTCGGCGGCAATCCTGCGGAGGCGCATCCCGTCTCCATGCAGCACCTGCTGCGGGCCAAGGAGAACGGCGCCAAATTCATCGTCGTCGACCCCCGCTTTACCCGGACCGCCGCGCATGCCGACGAGTATGTGCGCATCCGCCCGGGAACCGATGTCGCGTTTCTGTGGGGAGTGCTGAACTACATTCTTGAGCAGGGATGGGAGGATGAGGAGTACATCAACCAGCGGGTGTTCGGGTTTGATGACATCCGCAAGGAGGTGGCGAACTATCCCCTCGATGTCGTGACCAACATCACCGGCATTCCGGAAGACCAGATCCGGCGTGTGGCGGAGATCGTCGCGCAGAACCGTCCGGGCACCCTGGTCTGGTGCATGGGGCTGACCCAGTCGACGATCGGCAGCAGCAAGACGCGCGCTGCGTCGATCTTCCAGTTGGCCCTCGGTAATATCGGCAAGCCCGGCGGCGGCGCGAACATTTTTCGCGGACACGACAACGTCCAGGGCGCAACCGACCTCGGCGTCGCCTGCGACGATCTGCCCGGCTATTACGGCCTCAGCGAGGACGCGTGGAAGCATTGGGCGCGGGTCTGGGACCTCGACTACGAATGGCTGCGGAACCGCTTCGCTTCCAAGGATTTGATGGAACAGAAGGGCATGCCCGTTTCGCGCTGGTTTGACGGCGTGCTCGAGACCGCCGACAACATCGAGCAGCCGCACCCTCTTAGTGCCATGATCTTTTGGGGTCACGCGCCGAACTCCCAGACCCGCGGGCCCGATCTGAAAAAAGGCCTGGAGAAGCTCGATCTTCTGGTGATCGTCGATCCAGTGCCAACCGCCTCGGCGGTAATGGGTGAGCGGACCGACGGCGTCTATCTTCTGCCCGCCGCCACGACGATGGAATGCGCCGGTTCGGTCACCAACTCGAACCGCTCGCTGCAGTGGCGCGAGAAGGTCGTTGAGCCGATGTTCGAAGCGAAGACCGATTACGAGATCGCACGCTTGTTCGCGGAAAAGCTCGGCTTCGCCGAACAACTGCTGAAACATATCGGCGTCGAGAACGGCGTGCCGGTGGCGGAAGATATTCTCCGCGAGATCAATAGCGGCATGTGGACCATCGGCTACACCGGCCAGAGCCCGGAGCGGCTCAAGCTCCACATGCAGAACCAGCACCTGTTTCACCCCACCACGCTGATGGGCATGAGCGGGCCGGTGAAGGGCGAATATTACGGCCTTCCCTGGCCGTGCTGGGGCACGCCGGAAATGAAACATCCGGGGACGCCCATCCTCTATGACCAGTCCAAACCGGTAGCGGAGGGCGGGCTGCCGTTCCGTGCCCGGTGGGGTGTCGAGCACGAGGGCAAGAACCTGCTCGCGGAGAACAGCTATCCCAAGGGATCGCCGATCAAGGACGGTTATCCGGAAATGACCGTGGCTGTCCTGGAGCAGCTAGGCTACCTCGGCCAGCTCACGCCGCATGAACAGCTCGTCATCGCCTCAATCGGCATGGGCAACTACCATCACTCGCTGCGGGAAACCAGCGACGACGAGGCGCGACAACTCCTGTCTCAGATGGACGAGCCGGAACAATCGAAAAGCGACGAGACGGCCGACGCGGCAACCGCCGATCGGGTCCAGCGGCAGTTCCCCGATATGTCGGCCAAGGCTCAGGCTGCGGTCGCCGCGTACCTCGCTCACAAGCAAGATAAAGGTTCCGACGCCGAGGCCGAAAAGCAGGGACCGGCGCGTGCCAGCGACAAGAATGCCGAGACGGGAGAAGCCGAGTTCAGCGGTGGGGGCGCTGGCAAGGACCAGAAGGGCCTTTCGGAGACGGCGTCCCTTCGCGACAAGATCCTTCGCATCAACTGGAAGACCGATCTGTCCGGCGGGCTTCAGCGGGTGGCGATCGCCAATGGCCTGGCTCCCTTCGGCAACGGCAAGGCGCGGGCGATCGCATGGAATTTCCCCGACGCGATTCCCGTCCACCGGGAGCCCCTGTATACGCCGCGCCGCGACCTCATTCCGAAATACAGGACCTACGAGGACCGCACCGATTTTCGGCTGCCGACGGCCTATTGGTCCATTCAGAAAAACGACTACAGCCAGGAGTTCCCGCTGGTTCTGACCAGCGGGCGCCTTGTGGAATTCGAGGGCGGCGGCGACGAAACGCGGGCGAACAAGTGGCTTGCCGAATTCCAGCAGGCGATGTTCGCCGAGATCAATCAGGCAGACGCGGCGCGGGCCGGCATCTCGGACGGCGGCCAGGTCTGGGTCGCGACGCCCGAAGGCGCCCGCATCCGGGTCGCCGCGCTGGTCACCAACCGAGTGGACGAGGGCACGGTCTTTCTGCCCTTCCATTTCGCGGGCATGTGGATGGGAGAGAGCATTACCGACCGCTATCCGTCCGGCACGGTTCCCTATGTCACCGGCGAAGCCGCCAATACCGCCATGACCTACGGCTACGACGTCGTCACCTTCATGCAAGAATCGAAGGCGTCGTTGTGCCGGCTCGAACCCGTTTGAGGAGTAGCAGATGGCTCGGATGAAATTTCTCTGTGACTCGGACCGCTGCATCGAATGCAATGCCTGCGCGACCGCGTGCAAGAACGAGAACGAGGTGCCGTGGGGAATGGTGCGCCGACGGGTCGTCACGATCAATGACGGCAATCCCGGCGAGAAGTCGATCGCGATCTCCTGCATGCACTGCACCGACGCGCCCTGCATCGCGGTCTGTCCGGTCTCCACGCTCTATCAGAACGACATCGGCATCGTCCTGCACGACAAGGACACCTGCATCGGCTGCGGCTACTGCTTCTACGCCTGCCCGTTCGGAGCGCCGCAATATCCGCGCGACACCAATTTCGGCTCCCGCGGCAAGATGGACAAATGCACCTATTGCGCCGGTGGTCCCGAGGAGACCGGCTCCCAAGCCGAGTTCGAAAAATACGGTCGCAACCGGATCGCCGAAGGCAAGCTGCCGCTTTGCGCCGAGGTCTGCTCGACCCGCGCGCTGCTCGCCGGCGATGGCGACGTCATCTCCGACATCTACCGGGAACGGACCGAACACCGCGGCTATGGCTCGGGAGCGTGGGGCTGGACGACCGCCTACCACGCCAGCGATGCGGCCTGATCGCGAGAAGGAGAACAGGACATGTCAGCAGCACGGATCGCCGGCGGTATCGTTGCGCTGCTCGCCGGCCTCCTCCTCGGTGTGGTGGTCGTTCTCGGCTTCACGCGCGAAAGTCTCGTGCAGCCCGAAGTGTCGGTGGCGGCGGCGTCTGGCAGGGGCGAGGCGAGCCCCGTTGGTGCCGCCGAGGCACTTAGCGCGCGCTCGAAGCTGCTCGACGACCGCGTCGATGCTGGCCAGACCCGCGGCGTGAGTGTGGACACCGATGGGGGAGGACGCGCCGATCTCGTGTTCCGCGACGGCGTGGCCGCACCTCGGCAACTGACCTCCTCATGGCTGACGATCGGAGAAAAGGAAGCGCCGATCCTGCCGGAGGCGAGACGCATCCAGGGCATATCCTCCCTGCCCTATCGCAACGCGGCATCGTTCGAGCAGCCCGGCGGGCGCACATGGCGCAGCCTGCACAACGATCAGGTGCGGTACGGCGGCAGCTGGGTCATCTTCGGCGTACTTGCCGCGCTCGGCCTGTTTCTCTTCGTTCGGGGCCGGGTCAGGATAACCGAAGGAAAAGCCGGCACCACGATCAAGCGCTTCTCGGCGACAGAGCGCGCCAATCACTGGATGACATCATCCGCCTTCGTTGTCATGGCACTGACCGGTCTCGTGATCCTCTATGGCAAGCCGTTGTTGCTGCCGCTGATCGGCGAAGCGGCCTTGAGCGATCTCGCCTGGGGCAGCGCCTGGCTCCACATGGCGTCCGCGGTTCCCTTCGTCATCGGCGTGACGATGATGGTGGTGTTCTGGCTGCTTCATAACATTCCGACACGGCTAGACTGGGAGTGGCTCAAGCGCGGCGGCGGCATGCTTCGCGACGACGGTGAGAACCCGCCGGCCCGCAAGTTCAACGCCGGCCAGAAGATCGTCTTCTGGGGCGTGTCCCTCGGGGGCTTCGCTCTGCTCGCGTCGGGCCTCCTGCTCATGTATCCGTTTCTGCTGTTCGGATATGACGGGATGCAGACGGCGCAGCTTTCGCACGCGATCATCTCCCTCCTGATGATCGGGCTCATCTTTGGCCACATCTACATCGGCACGATCGGAATGGAGGGTGCGTTCGCGGCGATGTGGTCGGGATGGGTAGACCGCAACTGGGCCAAGGAGCATCACAGCATCTGGTATCGCCAGATGACAGGCGAGGTTGAGTCGCAAGAGCCCTCCGCCGATGCGGCTCCGGGAGAGCGCGGAACATGAAGGCACTCATCATTGGGATCGCGCTCATGGCCGCCCTGGCGGCGCTGACGATCGGCGTATTTTCGCTTGCCGAACAGTCGAGCGCCGTGGAAAGTCCCTCCGTTCATCTGGATTCGGAACGCTGATCAAGGGCTTGGATCTGGCTGAAAGTCTTTGCTGATCGGGTTGACGATCGTCGAGAATGACACAGGTCAAAAAACGCGACCGACACGGAGAGGAGATCGCTTTGGAAGGCTTGGCTGGCGCCCTTGTCATTGCTTTTTTCGCAGCTTCGATCGCCGCCATGGTCCGGTTCGCGCCCTCCGGTTTTGCCGCCTCCCTGACCGAACCCCAGAAGACGCCGTTCCTTGGCGGCGGGACGCCGGACACCCATGCCTGGCAGCGCTACCACGTCCGCTATTACCCGATGACGCTGCTCTTCGTCGCCTTCGAGATGGAGATGATGTTCATGTATCCTTGGGCCGTCGTCTTCGTCGAAGAGGGCGGCAAGGCGATGATAGAAATGGGTATGTTCCTCGCCATTCTTTCCGTTGGGATCGTCTATGGGTGGCGGGAGGGCATCTTCCGGTGGCAATAACCTTTCTTCGCCGTCTGGCGGACGCGGCACCCGTCCCTGTTTTCGCGGCCATCGGCGCCGGGATGCGCGCTGCGGCAGACGATTTTTTTCTCGACAGCCGGCTCACTCGAGCCAACAGCGTCCGCCATGCGCGAATTCTCCTTGTCGCGGGGCCGGTACGGGAGGCCGATCAGGACGATATCCGCCGCCTGCATGATCAGATGCCACATCCTCGCGCGACGCTCTGGTGGAAGTCGAATCCCGGAGCGGGCTTCGCTGAACCGACGACTTCGGACGAGGAATATCCCGTCGCGGCTATCGAGGCGATCCACCGCACGCTGATCGAGGGGACACGGGACAGCGAACCGGACATCCTGCCAAACGAACCACCCAATCCCTGGCGCGGTAAGGGAGCTTACGGCCAGGGCGGCGAAGGGATGATGGGCGGCACGCCTTATGGCCGCCCGATGGCGATGACCGACGATGATCTGCGCGACGGATTGGCGCTCGACGCCTATACCGCGCCGTTCGGCCCGTTCCTGCCGATGCTCCCGCCGGGCTTGAAGCTGTCGGTGACATTGCAGGGCGACGTCATTCAGACAGCAAAGCTTTTGCGACCGCCGTTTCCTCAGGTGAAATCCGCCGACGGGACGGTCAATGCCCTACGGGCTCTTGCGCGTTTCTTGCCGATCCTCGGACTCGAGGCACACGCAATCCGTTGTCTCGAGGCCGCTCGATTCTTGAGCGCCGGCAAAGCCATAGAGCTGAACAGAATCCGACAACTGCTTCGCTGGTCCGGTGCGCTTGCCGCGATCCCTCCCGGTATCGGCGTAGTCGAGGGTGCCGACGTACGGATGCGGTTCGAGCGATGGCTGGCCGCGCTGGACGACAGCCAGCCTGGGACGTTCGATGACTCCGCGACGACGTCTTCCCTCAAATCTGCTCGTCTCGTCGACCTTCTGCGCGGGCGCGAGTGGAGCGAGGCCATTCTCATCGCCAACAGCTTCGATACCGAAACGCTGATCTCCCTGGCACCTGTCGAAGCCGAGGATGCCGAGGCGGACGATCGGGACCGGAAGGACGAAAACCAGATGAACCATGAGGGGCATGGGGCTGGAAATCCGCCTGAGGCGCACGCCCACGGAGCGCCGGGCGCATGACACAAGTGCTCGCGACCCTCGTTCTTCCTCTGGTTCTTCTGGGCGGGATCGCCCTGGCCGCCGTGCTTGACCGGGCAGTCCCTGCCCTCGTCGCCGGCCGCTCCTTGAAAGCAAGCTTCGTTAACCCGATCACGGCGGCGTCGTCTTGGGCAATGGCGCAGACCGGTGGGACGGAACATCCCGACAAGGTCAACTGGATTCTCGCTCCCATCCTGTATTTCACGCTGGCCGCCATCGGTCTGAGCGTCGTGCCATTCGCGCCGGGCGTCGTCACCGCGGATCTCGATGCCGGCATCGTCCTGTGGGGCACGTGCGAGTCGCTGACGGTCGTAGCGGTGTTCCTGCACGGCTGGTCGGCCAACTCGCCGCTTCCCCTGATCGGCGCCTATCGCTACGTCGCGATCGGGCTTCCGGCCATGCTCCTGTCCATGTTCGTGCTGATCGCGGCCGCGCTTCCGGCCCAGTCTCTGGCAGTCACGGACATCGTCGAAGCGCAACGGAGTGTCTGGAACATCGTGCGCCAGCCCGCCGGGTTCGTCCTTTTTCTGATGCTCGGTCTTTCGCTCAGTCTTCGCGGCCCCTTCGACTATGCCGATCCCTACGATCTGGCCGGTGGAACGACGGCCGAGATCTCCGGGACGGCTCGTTTGACATGGTGGTTGGCGCGGCTCGCCATGCTCGTCTCGGTTTCCGCGATGGCCGCGACGGTCTTCCTCGGCGGATATCTCGGTCCGATCCTCCCCGGCTTCGTGTGGCTGGTCCTGAAGACAGGTCTCGTTCTCGTCGTCCTCGTCGGCGCCGGCGAACTCTTCGCGCGGCTACCGCCGGACCGAATGATGAACCTGATCTGGCTGGCGCTGTTGCCGCTGTCGTTTCTCATGCTCGTCGCCGTCGGTGTGGAGCTGCTGCTATGGGGCTGATCGATCTTGCCTTCCTGGCGCTCTCCGCGGTCGCGATCGTCTCCGGCTGGCGCGTGTTCGCGACCGATTCCATGGTGCGCGCCTCGTTTCTTCTGCTGTTGTCCTTCACGGCCGTTGGCCTGATCATCCTGATGCTGGCGGCACCCTATATCGGCATCGCGACCATCTTCATGATGGCGGTGGAGATGATGGTGATGGCCCTCTTCATGGTGATGTTCATGATGAACCCGGCCGGACTCAATCCCATGATGATGGTTCACCAGAACCGCTTTGCGATCGGCGCCGGAATCGTCGCCTTTGTTGGGCTGAGCGCAGCCATCCTCGCGACGGATTTCCCGACCGACCCTGTCGATCCGAGCCGGCAGGTCATCCGCGAGCTGGGCCTGGAAATGCTCGGCCCGTCGATGCTCATCTTCGAGACCGCGGGCGTCACACTTCTCGCCGCAATGGTAGGCGCGGTCGTTCTGTCGGCGCGAACCGGGCGTTTCGGTCGCTCGGACGAGGGCTCCCGCCCCCCAGGGCTAGAGGTGGGCGGCGAGCCGGCCGGCCGTCGGGTCGAAAAGGCAAGCGGTCACGGCCATCATCACATGCATGGTTCCCATGATGGACATGAGGACGCGGAACACGCGGAGGGACATCCGGAGGCTGACGGTCATGACGCCGATGGCGGCGAAAGCGGGCGGCGGCCGTCGCTGCGTAGCGATTGGTCGGCCGGGGACCGATCGATGACCTCGAAAACGGAGGCACTCTCGTGAGTCTCGTCAGCGTTCTGATCGTCGCCAGCGCCCTGATCGGCATCGGCCTATACGGCGCTCTGTCCCAACAGTCCTTCGTCATGCTGATGATGGGACTGGAACTGATGCTCAATGGCGGCCTCCTCGCGGTGATCGGCTTCTGGTCGTTCAGCCTCGGCGGAGCACCGGAGGGACAACTTCTCGCGATCATCGTCATGGCCGTGATGGCCGTCGACATGGCGGTCGGCTTCGCGCTCGTCACGGCCGTCTATCGAAAACGACAGGCCGACACGACCGAAAGTCTGGGGACGATGAAGCACTGATGCTGTTCCTGGTCGCCCTCCTGCCCATTGTCGCCGCGGCCGCCGTGCCGCTGACATCCCAGCTCGCCGGTGCCCCCAGCCGTCGCCTGCTGATGGTCGTTGCGATGGCCGGTCTCGGGCTCACTCTTCTTCTGGCGTTGCTGGCCGCCGCGGGCGGTTGGACCGGAACGATCGTCTGGTCGGGACCCCTCCGCCTGACCGCGGTGCTGACACCGATCGCCGGCGCCATGGCGATGCTTGTGCCCGTGATCGCGCTGCCGATCCTGGCCTATGCCGCCTTCCACGAAGACGAGACCGGTCTCGGGCGGCTCGTCGCGATCCTGCTCTTGTTCGTTGCCGGAATGGAGCTTCTGGTGATCGCCGACGATCTGCTGACTCTTCTGATTGGCTGGGAGCTGGTCGGTGCCTGCTCCTATCTTCTCATTGCCCATGATTGGCGTCATGCGGACAATGCCGCGTCCGGCCTTTACGCCTTCCTGATGACGCGTTTTGGCGATCTCGGATTGTTTGCGGCGGCCATGGCCGCCTACGCCGCGACGGGCTCGTTTTCCTACGACACTCTTGGCAGTGTCTCCGGCCCGCTTGCCGCCGTCGTCGCGTTCGGTCTCCTGCTTTCGGCAGCCTCGAAGTCCGGCCAGATCCCGTTTTCCCCTTGGCTGTTTCGCGCCATGGCGGGACCAACGTCCGTCTCCGCGCTCCTCCACGCGGCAACGATGGTCGCCGCTGGCGCCTATATCCTCATCCGCCTTGAACCATTCCTGGCGACGGTGCCGGGCGTCCCTGAAACGATTGTTGCGATCGGACTGGCGACGGCTCTGTCGGGCGGGCTGGTGGCAACCCTCCAAAACCACGCCAAGAAGCTGCTCGCCGCGTCGACGTCGGCTCACTATGGCCTGATGTTCGTCGCCGTGGGGTCCGGATATCCCGGCATCGCCTTCCTGCATCTCGTCGCCCACGCCGCGTTCAAGGCGCTCTTGTTTCTGGCCGCCGGAATCGCGGGGGAACGGGCGGGGAGCTATGGCCAGCATCTCATGGGGTTTGGCCGGGCGTTGCCCCTCGTCGCGACCATGACCGCCATCAGCGCCCTCTCTCTGGCCGGCATCCCCCCACTCGGCGGTGCCTGGACCAAGGAAGCTATCGTCACGGCTGCGGAGCATGGCAGTGTCTGGATCGCGGCGGGCGTGATCCTGGCAGGCGGGCTCAGTGCGGCCTACGCGACCCGGTTTCAACTTTCAGCGTTCGGGCTCGTCGAACGCCAGAAGCAGGATTCTTCCGATGCCAAGCCCGGCCGGGTCGAAACAGGCGCCGTCGTGGCGCTGGCCCTGCTGACGCTGGCAACATCCCTCGTCTGGGTGCCGTCGGTGCGCGAAGCAATCGGCCGGGTGCTCGAAATCGAGCTCCTTGAGGCAAGCCTCGCGACCTTTATCCTATCGACTGCGGCCGTCGTGGCCGGGCTTCTCGTTGGTGTGTTTCTGGTCCGCCGTTTTCCGGAGATTGGGGTTGAGGGACGATCCGCGGAGACGGCCGACTGGCTCGGCCTGCCGGACCTGATCGAGCGGACCGTCACCCGTCCTGTAACACGCTTGGCAGTGGCGGCCGCGGCGGTGGACGATCGGGTGATCGATGCCGGCGTCCGGCTGATCGCCAATAGTGGCGCTCGCGCCGCGCGGCTTGGCGGTCGGAAGGACGATCGCGTCCTCGACCGCGGAGTCACCGCCAGCGCCAGCGCTGTCACATGGCTCGCCTCGGCGAGCGATCGCACGGGCGAATGGCTGATCGACGGCCTCGCCGAGGGCACCGCCCTGATCGTCGGGCAAAGCGGGCGCGATGCCCGGCGCCTGCAGACAGGCATGTCCCACCATTACTATGCCTTGGCCACCGGCGGCGCGATCCTCGCCTTCCTGTTCCTCCTGATTGTTTCCTGACCCATGCTGACACTCGCTATCCTGCTCCCGCTTTTCGCATCCCTTGCCCTGGCCGTGCGACCGGCCTGGAACGAAACGACGGCGCGCCTGATAGCGATGGCGGCGTCGGGTCTGTCGCTGCTGATGCTGGTCATCGTCTGGATGGGCTTCGACACGGGCACAGACGCGCCAGCGTTTCAGGCCGTCGGCGAGTTGCAATGGATTCCGACGCTCGGCGTCGCCTGGCGGGTGGGCGTCGACGGCATGGCGCTCGCCATCTCCCTGATGAGCGGGCTGCTGTTTCTCTGCGCCCTTGCGTGGCCGGCCGACTACAAAGGCAGGGCGCGGCAGTACTATGCCTGGTTCCTGTTCCTGCAGGGGGTCTCGCTCGGTCTGTTCCTGACCCTCGACCTGCTCGTCTTCTACGTCTTCTTCGATCTCAGCCTGGTCGGCATGTACTTTCTGATCGGTCGCTGGGGCCACGGCGACGCGGAATACGCGGCGCTCAAATTCTTCATCTATACGCTCGCGGGATCGCTGGCGATCCTGCTGGCGATCCTCGGTCTCGTCTTGGCGAACGATACGCTGACCTTCGACATGCGCGAATTGATCGCCGCTCAGCCCCTGCAAGGAGTGGATATTCGATCGAGCCTCGTGCTCCTGGGATTTCTTGTCGGCTTCGCGATCAAGACGCCGCTCGTGCCGTTTCACACGTGGCTGCCGCTCGCCCATGTCGAAGCGCCGGGGCCGGCCTCGGCGATCCTGGCGGGCGTTCTGCTCAAGATGGGCACCTACGGGATCGTGCGAATTCCCTTTTCGATGATGCGCGAAACCTTTGCCGCGTACGCTCTGCCCTTGGCGATCGTCGCCGTCGTCTCGATCCTTTGGGGCGCGATCGTTGCCCTCGGCCAGACCAATCTGAAGCGGAGGATCGCCTACACCTCGGTCAACCATATGGGCTATACGGTCCTCGGCATCGCCGCGGCCGGCGCGGCGATCGGCGGCGACGCGGCGCGAAGCCTGGCGCTCAACGGCGCGATAACCGAGATGGTCGCGCACGGCTTGATCACCGGCGCGCTGTTTCTCATGGCCGGCTCCTTCTGGCAGCGAACCGGAACCTACGAGCTTTCGGCCTATGGCGGGCTTGCCCGCGTTGCGCCAAAACTGATGATCGGATTTTTCCTCGCCGCCTTCGCCAGTTTCGGCTTGCCCGCGCTGGCCGGCTTCGTGGCGGAGTTTCAGATTTTCGCCGGCACCTTCGCCATCTATCCGTGGCTCGCCGCGATCGGCCTGATCGGCATCCTCATCACCGCCGCGTTGTTCCTGTCGATGCTGCAGCAGATCTTCTTCGGTGAGCTTGCGGATCAGCGTCAGGGCTTCGCCGATCTCAACAGGACCGAAGTCGGATTTCTCGCCCTCCTTCTCGCCTTGGTCGTGCTGATCGGCATCTATCCCGGCTGGCTGCTTGCCATGATCGAAACCGGGTCGGCTTTCCTGCCTCTCCAGGGGACCGAAGGCTGACATGATGCCGCTTGGAGATATTCTCCCGGAGATCACCGTCATCGTGACGGCGGTCGCCATTCTTCTGTTGGCGTCTTTCGCTTCGCAGCGGCGCCAGTGGATCGGCGCGCCTCTCGCCCTGTGTGGGCTGGGCGTCGCCGCCTTCCTTTGCGGACTTCAAATAGGCTCGGAGCGGCTGACCTTCTCGGGAAGCTGGGCGCTCGATGCGGCCAGCATTTGGGGGCGATTGCTCATCCTCGGCGCGACGGCCTTCGTCGTCGTCATATCGCCCGATTGGTTCGACCGGGACCGTCGGCATGGCGAATACTACGCCATCCTCCTGTTCTCGGCGCTCGGCGCGATGGCGATGGCCGGCGCCGCAGACATCCTCCAACTCGTCATCGGCGCCCTGCTCTCCTCGGCGACCGGCTATGTTCTGGCCGCCTATCATCGCGATTGGGCCCTGTCGGTCGAGGCCGGCATGAAGTTCTTTCTGATCGGCGCGCTGGCCAATACCAGCCTGATGCTCGGCGCCATCATGATGGTCGGTATGCTGGGTGATACGGGGTTCACAGGGATGAGAGCCACGCTGGCCTCCGGTGAATCGTCGCCGGTCCTGCTGCTGGGAACTGTCCTCGTCCTCGTCGGCCTGAGCTACAAGCTCGGCGCCGCGCCTGCTCACGCCTGGATGCCCGATGTCGCCGAAGGCGCCCCGGCCCCAGCCGCCGCTTTCCTCACGGTTGTGCCGAAGATCGGAGCAGCGATCGTGCTGGCCCGCCTTGTCTCACTGTTTCCCATCGACGCGGCCGCCGTCCGGCCTTTGGTAGCGGCCTTGGCGCTGATCACCATGACGCTCGGAAACCTGGCTGCCCTCTGGCAGGACGATCTGCGCCGGATGCTCGGCTGGTCATCGGTCTCGCAATCGGGCTACGCGCTGATGGCGATCACCGTGGTCGGGCTCAGTCCCGCCGCGATGCCGGCCCTGATCATATTCCTTCTCGGCTACAGCACCGCCAACCTCGCGACCTTCGCCGCGATCACGCATCTGCGTGGCCGCACCGACCGCGCCGATTTCTCCGGCCTCGCCAGCAGCAGGCCACTGGAAGCGACCGCCATCCTTATCGGACTCTTGTCCCTGGTCGGCATTCCGCCGCTGATCGGCTTCGTCGGCAAGCTCGAACTGTTCCTCGCGACGATCGAGGGCGGCTACGCGTGGCTCGCGGTGGCCGCTGTGGCCAACACGGTAGCCTCGCTGTTTTATTACCTGCGCTTCATCGCGCCGATGATCTTCTCCAAATCATCGAGCGAGCCGGCAACGCTCGGGACATGGTCCGGTGTCGCCATGGTCACCGGGCCCATTGCCATCGTCTTGCTCGGCCTGTTGGTGAACGGCATCCTGGCGCCGCTCATCGGGAGCGAGCTGCTGCCCTGATGATTTTGGGCTGCGTCATTACGCCAGAGGGTCCGCTACGGCGGAGATCACCTTGCGGCGATCAGCTCAGCATCTGTTCAATCGGAAGATAAAAAACATCTGCGGCTTCCATTCGGCCAGGCACCTGAACGTTTTGACTCCATCGCCAGCTCAATCCGAGCCGTCCTGACGGCAATCGCCGCAGAATCTCCCGCGAAATGACGATCTTGGCCCCAAGCGTCTTCGACATTTCCTGCAGGCGATGTGCAAGGTTCACCGCATCCCCGAGTACCGTGTACTCGCTGTGCCGGCCGCCGAGGACAACCCCACCAATGACATGACCGTGGTGGATCCCGACGCCGAACTGGAGCGGGATCTTGCCGTCATTGGTCCTCATGTCGCTCCATGTCTCCAGGCGATGGATCAGGTCGCACGCACAGTCGAACGCACGCACGGCGTCCGTGGCATCGGGGTGGGGAAAGCCGAACACCGCCATGACGCCGTCGCCCATGAACTTGTCCACCCGTCCGTCCCATTCCGAAACCGTTTCCACCACCCGTTGACGGTATTCCGACAGCAGCGACGCGACATCTTCCAGCGCCATTTGCTCAGACAACCCCGTGAAGCCGCGGATGTCGATAAAGACGACGGCCGCCTCGTTTCGCTGAAGCCCGACATGTGCCCCACCCGATGCCAGCAACACTGCCGTTGTCGGAGAGAAAAACCGGGAAAGATTGGCGCGCTCACTTGACGTCGACACAGCGAAGCGCACGAGCCGCCTGATGTCGACCACCAACATCACCTGGATAGCCGCGACAGCCGCGAAGGCGAGAAGGCGCACGCTCGCCGCTTGTAGTTCCTCTGATGACATCCCGATCTGGAACGGGTCGTCGAACAGGGACAGCGCCGCGACGGCGGCGGATCCCAAAGTCACGAGGGCAGCGAAAACCGCCACCGGACCGGCGCGCATCCGCATGCTGGCATGGGAAAGAAGGACAAATGCGATCGCCAGACTGGGCGTGGCCAGCGCTTCCACGAAGGACGAGCCGGGAATAAACATGTGCTCGGCCGCGAGATAAACGACCAAGGCGGCGTCGATGCAGATGTAGGGCCAATTCAGCCACGAGCGGAACAACCCGGACACCACGAGAGCCACGGCCAGAACCGACGTCGCGGCGTACGCGATCAACAGCGCGATGTGCGCCTGATGGTTGATAACGTCCGGCTCGAGAGCCACCGAGATGGCGAAGACGAGAAGGGCGAGGAAGCGCCAGATGACGGTCCTCAGCTCGTTACGCCGCTCGACCTCCAAGATCATTCCGTCGATGTCGCTGCGGCCCGAGTCGATTGCTACCATTGGGGTGATTGCCTCGGCATTTTGATTCCTTGATGTCGCCGTCCACGTTGACGGCGCGCACGACGGCAAGAACACGCGCTCTCACGCCTGCCTCGCGTCTCGGTTTGCAGTAGAGGGAGCGCTATCCAGCGCCGGAGATCGCAATCGATCCAATCAGCGGACGTTGTCCCCGAGCGCTTCTCGTCGGAAGAATGCGATGGCGGGATTTATATGATTAAATACCGTAGCAATACTTTATTCTTTCTGCCAATATATATAAGGTACTGAATTTTGTCATTATGATGACAATCATAATACGATATTATATTAAAAAAGAAAAATAAATATTATTATACTTCTTTATCGACGACTCTCTCGGTCGATTCGCAACCAGCATAGTCGTCGCGAACCGGCTCCGGGCG
>DRFF01000180.1 GCA_011050685.1 Aurantimonas coralicida | reverse complement strand
GGGGTCAAAAGCGGTCTTCGGATCGGCGCCCGACAGAAGCTGGTCGAGCAACGCGTCGGGAATGCTGGGTTCTTTGCGGCGGGCCATGGGCGATCTCCTTCGATCCCATTATGCCCGCCCACACACGGAATTCCTGACAGTGCCATGGATGTCGTTCCACTCCCGGCAACCGGTAAAGACCGGCATGTGAAAGAACGACTCGATCTGGGCGTGAGTGGGAACCGGGCGATCGTCTCGGCCACGTTTGGCCTTCCGTGCCCGAAATTCCGTCAAATCCAGCTGGGTGTCGATGACAATGCCGGCCGATTTCCCGCGCCGGAGCAACTGGCCCAAAAACGTCAAGTGACGATTGCGGGTAGCCCCGGAAAGCCCGCGTTCTGTCTCTGGTCGCCTCGCGCTCTCGAGCCGCAACGCTGCAACAGAGCGCTGACGGTCCTTCGGGCTCTTGCCGTAGGATTTAAACAGCGTTCGCAGGAATGCATCGAAGGCGTCGAGATGCGTCTGGCACAAGTCCGAGAGCGCCGTGATCAAAGCTTCCTCACGTAAGAACCGATCGAACAGGTCGAAGATCATACGAGCCTGGCGTGCCGTCTTATCGTCCCAAAGGCCGTCGCCGAGCTTTTGGTTGATCAGCTTTTCGCCGACCGCCTTCACAGAGTCCGCCGACGCCGTCCAAGGCGTGGCTTCGGCCACATCCGAATTGTCGACCGCCGCAGATGTCCTCGGTTGCGAGGATGCCGTCATTGCCTGCGGGGTCGTGACCGGAACCGGTTCGGCCAAGCCTTGGCGACCTGTCTCCGGACGATGGGTAATCTCCGCATCGGACATTTCGCGGCGCGTTCGGGTCGGCTCCGTCAAAGCGCCGAAATCAAGGGCATCAAAGCGATATCGTTCTTCGGTCCGCAATAACGCTTCGCCGAGGGCACGCAGATAGACGGGTGTCGCCTGAGCGACGGTACCGGCAGTCAATTCGGCCCCGGACACCTGAATCACCTCGGCAAGTCGAGCTTTCGACGGTGTGGCTTCCCCATTCGATTTCATTCGTTCAACCGTCGCTTCGAGCAGAGTCATCGCTTCCGGATCAATGCCGGCCTGGCGGAAGCTGTGGCGATCGGTCTCGTCGAGGGTCGCGTTGAGGCCTTTCCGCGCGAACAATCGGTAAGCCCAGCCCATTGCGGTCTCGTCGGCTGTGTCTGCCTCCGGATCGAACCCCTGCTCGACGCGCGCCAAGTCAGCCAGGAGGGCGAGCTTGCGTCGATGCGCTTCGAACGTCCTCCGAAAGATGGTTTCGAGCTGATCGCGCCCGATCCGGGGAGTGTCGTTCATCAGCACGTCGGCGGCCCTCGCGTTGAGACTCGCGGCAAGATAGCGCGCTTCTCGCACTTCCCGGGTTCGAAGGCTCAATCTTACATGATTCGTCCCAATTCTCAGCGCAAGGCCTTTCGGCAAGCGCTTGCGCCAGTAATAGACGGCCCCTCGCCGCTCGAGATTGGCTCCGATCGCCATGATCGACACTCCGTGTTCCACGGTTGTGTCGCAGTCCTGTGTCCCAGTTGCGGGAAAATCTCCCCAGCTGAGTAGGCATCAAGCGATTTCAATGGGTTAGACTATCTGGCTGGGGCGGCAGGGTTCGAACCTGCGAATGGCGGCATCAAAAGCCGCTGCCTTACCACTTGGCGACGCCCCAAAGCTCGCGTCCGGTGGCGTGCTATAGCCTCTGGCCGGCCGTCATGCAACGACCGACCGCGCGGCAAATCAATCATGTTTTTCGCCGATCGCCGCCGGGCAACTTGCATCATCCGCAGCCTGCCCGATGTACCGCCCGGAAAACAGCGGCAGGATGACACACCATGGCCAAGAGCAAGCAGGCCCAGCTTTCGAAACGGGCGGGCGCGGAAAAGACGGCAGAACTGCCGCTCGATCGCGGGCCGGCGGCCAGGGTCGATCTGTTCTTCACCCATCAGGACCGGCTGGCCCATGTCGATGATCCGATCTGGCAGGATGTATCGGCGCTCGCCGTCACCGGCCGCTCGATCTTCTGCACTTGCGACGAGACCTCGACCATCGAGCGCGTGAGCTTCGATCCGAAGACCGGCAGGGCCGGCGAGCACACGCATTTCGTGCTCGGCGAGACCTTCGACCTGCCGGAGGGTCCCGGCGGCGAGATGGATATCGAGGGTCTGGCGGTCGCCGATGGCTATCTCTGGATCTGTGGCTCGCACTCCCTGAAACGCGACAAGCCGGAGGATGACGGGCTCAAGGACATGGAGGACATCGACTGGGACGCCAATCGCGGGTTTCTCGGCAAGGTGCCGCTGCTCGATCGGGGTGGCGGCGTCTTCGATCTCGTGGCGGCGATCGAACCGCTCGACGGCGCGCCGGCGCGCGCGGCCCGGATGGTCCCCATGAGGAAATCCCGGAAAACGCCGATCCGCAAGATGTTGGCCAAGGATAAGTTGATCGGCCCGTTCATGGATCATCCCTGCAAGGAAAACGGCTTCGACATCGAGGGGCTTGCCGTCACGGGGAACACGGTCCTTCTGGGGCTGCGGGGCCCGGTCGTCGGCAGCTACGCGATGATCGTTCGCATGGAGATGAAGGACGCCAAGAACGGGTTCCTGAAGCCGCGAAAACTCGATGGCGGCAAACGCTACAGGCTGCAGGCGATCGATCTCGACGGCCAGGGCATTCGCGACATGCACTGGCAGGACGGCCGGCTGTTGATTCTGTCCGGCGCCACGACCGATCTGGAAGCCCTGCAGTCGGTATTCGCCATCGAGGACTACGATCCCGAGCGGAACATCTACGAGGACGACGCCCTGGCACGCGTGCTCAACCTGCCGGCGATCCGCGGCTCCGACCATGCCGAGGGAATCGCGCCGATCGAGATCGACGGCGTGGCGAAACTTCTCGTCGCTTATGATTCTCCGCACGAGGACCGGACCGACGCCAAGACCCAGCGCCTGTCCACCGACATGTTCGAACTCGCCTCGGCGCGATCCGCGTCGCCGAAGCCGCGCGCCGCGGGCGGCAAAGGTTGAGCAGGCCAGTGACCAGCTTCGATACCGCCTTCGACCCCGCCTACGGAAAGGCCGTCCCCCTCGGCGACTCCGTCTGGCGGGTCACCGCGCGCAATCCGAGCCCGTTCACCTTTCATGGCACCAACAGCTATGTCGTGGGCGACGATCGTTGCTTCGTCGTCGATCCGGGCCCCGACGACCCGGCGCATCTGGACGCGCTGCTCGTGGCGATCGACGGCCGGCCGGTCGATGCAATCCTGTTGACCCATACCCATCGCGACCACACCGGCCTGGTCGACCGGCTGAAGGACATTATCGGCGCTCCGCTTCTCGGCGGCGGGCCGCATCGCCCGATGCGCCCGCTGCTGGCCGGGGAGGAAGCGCGGATCGAGGCCGCTGGCGATGCGTCCCTCGTCTTCGACCGCACGCTTTCGGACGACGAGACGCTGGTCCTCGGCGGCACGAGCGTCACGGTAATCGCCACCCCCGGCCACTGCGCCAACCATCTGGCCTTCGCGATCGGCACGGACGGAACGGTGCTGTCGGGCGATCACGTCATGGCCTGGTCGACGACGATCGTCGCGCCACCGGATGGCGCCATGCGGGACTACATGAATTCGCTCGATCGCCTGCTCCATCGCGACGATTCACGCTACCTGCCCGGCCATGGTGGCGCGGTCGGACGGCCGAAGGCCTTCGTGCGGGCGCTCATCGGCCACCGCCGGATGCGCGAGAATGCGATCCTCACGCGTCTTCGCGCCGGTGACCGGACGATCCCGGCGGTCGTCGCGGCGATCTATCGCGGCACCGATCCGAAGCTGCACGGCGCCGCGGGTTTGTCGGTGCTGGCCCATCTGGAAGACTTGGCCGAGCGCGGCCTGGTGGCGGCCGACGGGCCGCCGACGCTCGATACCCACTTCGCGCCTGCTTGACGGCCACAGGCCGCCCCGGGAAACGACGAGATCAGCCTCCTGTCTCGACCGTCTCCAGTCCGGCCATCGCCGTATCGAGATCTTCGAGGAAGCGCTCGATAAAGCGACGATTCTGGCCGAAGTCGATATCGATCGAGCGTGAGACCGATTGCAGATCGACGAAACTCTCGTCGCCGTCCTGGACAATGCGGATGCTGATATCGCTCGGCAGGGCGAAGAGAAGATCGCGGGCGATGGCGCTGATCCGGTATTGTTCGCTATCGGGCCGGTCGAGCGGATCGGAGGCGGCCTCGGCATCGATTCCGGCCCGCGCCGTCGGGATCGGGATGTCGCCAGCCCCGCTGACGCCGAGGTCGCCACCGGCCAGTTCCGGCGCCGCGACGACGGCACTGGCCGGACCCTCGGCGACAACACCGCCGACCTGCCAGCCCAGATCATCCAGCACCACACGCGCGGCGGCATAAACCCGCGGCGCGGTGGCGACGAAACGCCGCCCCGGAACAACGCTCGGCTCCGCCAGGGCCACCTCGGGCGCGGGCGCGGCCACAACCGGCGCGTCGGCAGGCGCTTGAGGCTCGATCACCGCGGCGGGACCGTCGAGGTCCATGCCGTCCGTATAGGCGGCGTTCGTCCTCGGATTGACGGCCGCGAGATAGGCCGTATAGGCAAACGGAGAGAGCACGATGCTCGCCAGGACAAAGGCCCCGAGCGCCGCGCCGCCGCCGGCGACCCCCTGGAACCAGACCCGAATGAGCCCATACAGGGAGATCAGCAACGCCAGCGCGGCAACGCCGGCGGTCAAGAGCAGAAGGCCGATCAAGGCCTGCGGCACGATGGCCCCGAGCCTGAAGATGGCAAGCGACGTGACCAACAACATCAATGCGAAGGCCGCCAGCCTGCGGGCAAAGCCCGCCAGCCGCAGCCGCTTGCGCAGATAGTGCCCCGAAACCGGGAGCCGTCCGTAAATCGAACTCATGGGCGATCCTCAAAAGCCACGGCCCTGTCGCGTCGGCCCCGGCGGCCATTGAACCGCCGGTACGCGCATAACTCAGGCCGTGGGCAGGCGATAGTCACGAAACTGATCCCTGAGTGTCGTCTTCTGTATCTTGCCGGTCGCCGTGTGAGGAATTTCCGACACGAAGGCGACGTCGTCCGGCATCCACCATTTGGCGATCTTACCCTCCAGAAAGCCGAGAATATCGTCCTTGGAGGGCTCCCGACCCTCCTTGCGGACGATCACGAGCAGCGGCCGCTCGTCCCATTTGGGATGGGCGAGACCGATCACGGCGGCTTCCGCGACATCGGGATGGCCGACCGCGAGATTTTCCAGATCGATCGTCGAGATCCATTCGCCGCCCGACTTGATGACGTCCTTGGCGCGGTCGGTGATCTGCATATAGCCGTGCTCGTCCATATGAGCGACGTCGCCGGTGTCGAACCAGCCGTCGTCGTCAAACACTTCCGGGCCCGTGTTCTTGTAGTAGCTGCTGGCGACCGACGGGCCGCGCACCTTGAGACGGCCGAAAGTCTTGCCGTCCCACGGCCGCTCGACATTGGCGTCGTCGGTCACCTTCATTTCGACCCCGAAGGGGGGGTGGCCCTGCTTCTGTTCGAGATCGAGCAGCGCCTCGCCCTCAAGATCGGCATATTCCGGCTTGATGGTGCACAGGCTGCCGAGCGGACTCATCTCGGTCATGCCCCAGGCATGGATGACCTGGACGCCGTAATTGTCCTGGAATTTCTGCGTCACGGCGCGCGGACAGGCGGCGCCGCCGATCACCACCCGTTCAAGGTCGGGCAGTTCACCACCCTCCTTCTCCAGATGCTGCAGCAGCATCAGCCAGACCGTCGGCACAGCGGCGCTGAAGGTGACCTTTTCCTGGGTCAGCAACTCGAAAACCGAGGCGCCGTCCATCTTGGCCCCCGGCATCACCATCGCGGATCCGGCCATCGGGCAGGTCAGGGCCAACCCCCAGCCATTGGCATGAAACAGCGGCACGATCGGCAGCAGCCTGTCGCGCGAGGACAGGCCCATCGCATCGGGCTGTTGCGCCATCATCGAATGCAGGACGTTCGAGCGGTGGGAATAAAGGACGCCCTTGGGATTGCCGGTGGTGCCAGACGTATAGCACATGCCGGCCGCAGTGTTTTCGTCGAACGCCTTCCAGGCGAAATCGCCGTCCGCCTCGGCCAACCAATCCTCGTAGCAGACCACGTTGGCCAGTTTCGTCTCCGGCATATGCGCGGCGTCGGTGAGAACGATGATCTTTTCCAGGCTCGGAACCTTCGGCGCGATCGCCTCGATGATGGGCATGAAGGTCAGATCGACGAAGATGAAGCGATCTTCGGCATCGTTCATGATCCAGGCGATCTGATCCGGGAACAGCCGCGGGTTCAGCGTGTGATAGATCGCGCCGATGCCGAGGATGCCGTACCAGCATTCGAGGTGGCGCCAGGTATTCCAGGCCAGGGTGGCAACGCGATCGCCGAGCTTGATGCCGTCGCGCTCCAGCCGCTGGGCGAGTTGCAGGGACCGCGTCCGGACCTCGCTGTAATTGGTGCGGTGGATCGGCCCCTCGACCGAGCGCGTGACGATTTCACGGCGCGGATGATAGGTCGCGGCGTGATCGATCACCTTCGAGCAAAGCAGTGGCCATTGCTGCATCAAACTCTGCATGAATAATCCTCCCTGGCGTCGAGGGTTCCAGACGGTTCCCGTTCGCGACGCCAATGTCGGCAACGGCCCGGCGTTTGTCCAGACGCCGCGAGTGAGACGCCGCCACAGTTCGGCCGCTTGCCGGAGTCAGGTTTCGATCCCACGCGAGTAGGGACCAGGAGCGATACGATGCAGGTGGACGCACAGACGGCAATCGGCGCGGGGTCTGGAAACGAGGCTCTCAGCTCGGTCGAGTTCGAACTGGCTGTGGACATGCAGGATCCGACACGGATCGCCTTTGACGAATGCGTGCGTTCGGCTGCCGCTGTGGTCGGCGGAGAACTCCTGTTCGACATGCCGTCGGACGGCTCTGTCGAGGACGCATCCCGCATTGCCGCGGTGCGGGTGGCCAACCCTCAGCGCGAGGACATTCTGTTCGCGATATTGAACGAGGCCGGCGACACCATCCGCAGTCCGGATCGCGAGGAGATCGGCGAACGCTTTTATGGTTTCGCACGCGCCTTCGTAGGTGTCCTGACACGCATTCGCGACGACATGCCGTTCGGCGGTATGGAAACCGAAGGCTCGGCCTGACCAACGGCCGTCGGGCCTAGGCCCGACAAGGCGACGACGGACCGGCCGCCCTTGCGAAAGGTGCAGCGGCGACCGAATTCAGGTCGCGCCGGGAACGCATACCGAATAATCGATATTTATCCGGCGTGATTGGCACAGCGGTCTTGTCAAACCGCCCGTTCGTCGCAGTTCTGAGTTCTGCCGGGACCTCCTCGCCGACGGAACCTCATGAACGCCTTTCTCACGGACTATTCCTCCTACATCGCGCTGGCGGTGATAGGCGTCGTTTTCGTGGCCTTCGCCCTCGAGCTCTACCCGCCGGAGGTGATCGCGGTCGGCGGCGCCGTGAGCTTCCTCGTGCTCGGCTATCTGGACGCGGACGAGTTCGCCTCGGTCTTTTCCAATCCCGCGCCGATCACCATTGCGGCGATGTTCGTGCTGTCGGGCGCATTGGTGCGAACCGGCACGCTGGAAGGGGCCGCGGGCTGGCTCGTCGCCAGCGTCGAGCGATACCCCCTCATGACCCTTGCCGTCATGGGTCTCGGCGTGATGGTCGCCTCCGCCTTCATGAACAATACGCCGGTGGTGATCGTGTTCATTCCGATCATGATGGAGATCGCCAAGAAACTGGGTGTGGCATCGACGCGGCTGCTGATCCCGCTGTCGTACCTGACCATTCTCGGCGGCACCTTGTCGTTGATCGGCACGTCGACCAATCTTCTGGTCGACGGCGTCGCGCGCGGCCAGGGGATGGAGCGATTTTCGATCTTCGAGATCACTCCGGTCGGCATCGTCGCGTCGATCACCGGAATTGTTTACCTGCTGATCGTCGGGCGGTTTCTCCTACCCGACCGCAGCTCGGCCGAAGACGTCCTGGGCGACGACGCAGGCAATCTCTATTTCAGCGAGATCGTCGTGCGGGACGGCGCGAGTTCGATCGGCAAGCGACTGAAGGACGCTGCAACCTTTTCAGCGCGCGGCATCCAGCCGATGGCCATTTTGCGCGGCTCGGAGACGCTTCGCCGCGACATCGGCGATATCGAGATCCAAAAATCCGACCGCATCGTGCTATTCGCGACAGCCGAGGAACTCTTGACGCTGAACGCCAACCAGAACGTCCGGATCGCCCGCGTCACGCTCTCCGCAGAGAAGGATGAAGAACGGGTCGTCGTCGAAGCGACCGTGGCGCCGCACCGGCGCGGCATCGGCCGCCGCATTTCCGAACTAACAGGAATTTCGGGATCCGGCGTCGCGGTTCTCGGCGTCCAGCGTCATCGGCACGTGCCGGGTCCCACGCTGCACGGTACGAAATTGCGTCCCGCCGATCGTCTGCTTCTGGAAGGACGTCCGGAGGCGCTCGCCCGCATCGCCGAGGCCAATGACCTCATCGGCATCGACGTCAGCGAGGCACGGCCGTTCCGGCGTCGCAAGGCGCCTATTGCCATCGGCGCGCTCGCCGGGGTCGTGGGCGTCGCCGCCTATGGGCTGGCGAGCATCCAGGTGCTTGCGTTCGTCGCGATCGCCGCCCTGCTTCTGGTGCGGGTGATCGATGCCGACGAAGCCTGGCGCTCGATCCGAGGCGACATCCTCATCCTCATCTTCGCCATGCTGGCAATCGGTCTTGGGATGCAGAATTCGGGGGCCGTCGACTTGCTTGTCGGGGCGATAGAGCCGCTCCTGCGCGATGCCTCGCCCTTCATCGTGCTGTTGAGCATCTACGCGATCTCGTCGATCCTGACCGAGATCGTCACCAACAATGCCGTCGCCGTGGTGGTGACGCCGATCGCGATCAGCCTGGCTACCGCGCTCGGGCTTGATCCGAGGGCTGCCGTCGTCGCCGTGATGTTCGGCGCTTCCGCCTCCTTCGCGACGCCGATCGGCTACCAGACCAACACGCTGGTCTATGCCGCCGGCAACTACCGGTTCTTCGACTTCGTCAAGATCGGCGCGCCGATGAACCTGATCGTCGGCTTCACGACCTGCATTGCGATCTACTTCTACTACGGTTCCTGACGCCGCCCCCGGCCACGGAGCGAACGGCCCGCCCGGATCGCCGACTGGGCCGCGGCAAGCCGGGCAATCGGCACGCGAAACGGCGAACAAGACACGTAGTCGAGTCCAGTCTGTTCGAAAAAGGCGATCGAGGCCGGATCCCCGCCCTGCTCGCCGCACACGCCGAGCGAAATGTCCGGACGCGTGCGCCGCGCTTTCTCGACAGCGAGACCGATGAGTTCGCCGACGCCTTCGACGTCGATGGTCTGAAACGGGTCTCGCTCGATGATCCCCTGACGGACGTAGGTCGACAGGAAATTGCCGGCGTCGTCGCGCGAGATGCCATAGACGGTCTGGGTCAGATCGTTGGTGCCGAAGGAGAAGAACTCGGCGACCTCGGCAATCGTATCGGCGCGCACGATGGCCCGTGGCAACTCGATCATCGTGCCGACGAGATAGTTGATGCTGCAGCCGCGCTCGGCCATGACCAGTTCCGCGACCCGATCGACACGCTCCTTCACGAAATCGAGCTCCTTGCGCAGGCTGACCAGCGGGACCATGATTTCGGGAACGACCGCGGCGCCGGTCTTCTCGCCGGCCTCGACCGCCGCCTCCAGGATCGCGCGCGCCTGCGTCTCGACGATCTCGGGATAGGAGATCGCCAATCGGCAGCCGCGATGGCCGAGCATCGGGTTGAATTCCTCGAGCGCCGCGATCCGGTGCTTCACGATCGTTTCGTCGACGCCGAGCATCGCCGCCGTCTCGGTAATCTCCGCCTCGCTCTTGGGCAGAAACTCGTGCAACGGCGGATCGAGCAGGCGGATTGTCACCGGTAAGCCCGCCATGATCTCGAACAGTTCGATGAAATCGGAGCGCTGGATCGGCAGGAGCTTTTCGAGCGCCGCTCGCCGTCCGCCCTCATCCGACGACAGAATCATCTCCCGCATCGCGCGGACGCGATCGCCCTCGAAGAACATATGTTCGGTCCGGCACAAGCCGATGCCCTCGGCGCCGAAGGAGCGGGCCGAGCGGGCTTCGACCGGTGTGTCGGCATTGGCCCGCACCCGCATGCGCCGCGCCCGATCGGCGAATTCCATCAACGTCGCGAAATCGCCGGTCAGTGACGGCCGGACCAAAGGCACCGCTCCCTCGATCACATCGCCGGTGGAGCCGTCGATGGTGATCCGGTCGCCCTCCCTGAGCACGCGGCCGGCCGCGTGAAGGGTTCCCTTTTGAGCATTGATGCGCAGTGATCCGACGCCGGTCACGCACGGTTTGCCGATGCCGCGGGCGACCACAGCCGCGTGACTGGTAGTGCCGCCACGAATGGTCAGGACGCCGTCGGCGACATGCATGCCGTGGATATCTTCGGGGTGGGTCTCGTTTCGCACCAGGATCACCGGGCGCTCTTCGTTCGCCAGTATCTGAGCCCGCTCGGAGGTGAACACGATCTCACCCGTCGCCGCCCCCGGTGACGCCGGCATGCCGCGACCGAGGACGACGAAATCTGCCGAGCGCTCGATGGTCGGATGCAGCAACTGATCGAGCGAGGCCGGGTCGATCCGCAGAATCGCTTCCGACTCCTCGATCAACCCTTCCTTGACGAGCTCGACCACGACGCGGATCGCCTCCGGCGCGGTCCGTCGCGCAACCCGCGATTGCATCAGGAACAATTCGCCGTCGCCGACCATGAAATCGACCTCGACCGCATCGCCGGCATGGGCTTCGATGCGGCGAACATGACGGGTCAACTCGCTCAAATCGGTCGGAAAATCGCGACACTCGCCATTCGCGAGGTCCGCCAGGTCGAGGACCGGCGGCTTCTCGCCGATGGCGCTGGACCCCCTGGCGCCCAGCCCGAACTCTCCGGACAGCCGGGATTGCCCGCTGCGCAGGTCGCGGGAGACCGCGCGACCCGTTCCGGAGTGGTAGTTGCGCTCGTTGAAGATCATCGCATGCACGGTGACCGCGAGACCGGCATTTTCGGGGATCCCCTGGATCAACCGGTGCGACACCGCCAGCGGATTGCGCCAGCTCGCATAGCTGGCGGCCACGACGCTGAACAACTGCTCGAGCGGCGTCTGCGGCAGCACCGCGCCGATCTCGCTGTCGAGATGGTCCTGATAGCGCGCGATCAGCGCGCGCCAGTCGGCGGGCATTTCCGGTTCGACGGCCCAGCCCGCGCGATCGCGTTCCTCGTCCGCGATTTCCTCGAAGTGGGATGAATCGGCGCCAAAGACCAGCGCGGCATAGCTTTCGATGAAACGCCGATAGCTGCGATAAGCGAATGCGGGATCGTTGAGTTCAGTTGCCAGAACCTCGACGGTTCGGTCGTTGAGGCCGATGTCGAGGACTGTCTCGGCCAAGCCCGGCATCTGCGCCCGGGCGCTGCTGCGCACGGCCAGGAGCAGCGGTCGTTGATCGCCGTCGAAACGCCGGCCGGTCACTCCCTCGAGCCACTCGATCGCCGCCCTCAGTTCGGCCCGCAGCGCCTGCGGCAGGCCGTCGTCGGATCCCTGCGCTTCACGCCAGACAGGCGTCGCGATGGTGAAGCCGGGCGGAACGGGCACATCGAGAGAGGCCAGCAGCGCCAGATTGGCGCCCTTCAGCCCCAGCGCTTCGGCCGCATCGGCCGTGCGATCGGCCGCTCCGCGCCTGAAAGTGAATATCCGTTTGGACATTGAATGCCGCCGACTGCCTCCTCGATGAGTCGGGCCTTCCGCCGGAAACCCCGCCCACCTCTAGAAGAAAATCGCCGACACGCCAATTGCTGCAATGCAAAAACCCGACGCGGTCGATCGGCGGATATCTGCTCCCGCAGGAACGGGTACCCGCCGCGCGTTGGACCGCTGCTGTTACAGATGCGACTCGATCACCGCCGCCATCTCGTCCGGCCCAAGGGTGCCCGAATATTTGTCGCCGTTGACGAAAAAGGTTGGCGTCGCGTTCACGCCGAACTCGTTCTGGCCGCGCTCCTGCGTTTCGACGACCTTCTGCTGCAACTCCTTGTCGTTGAGACACGCGGTGAAGTCGTCCTGGCTCATTCCGGCCAGCTTGGCGAATTTGAGCAGTGCGGCGGAGGCGTTTTCCGCCCGCGCCCATTCGGCCTGCTGCTCCATCAGGACATCCACCATCGCCGTGCGTCTGGCGTCATCGCCGGTGCAACGCGCCAACATTGCGGCCGCCAGCGCCCGCGGATCGAACGGGAATTCGCGAAGAATCAGCTTGGCCTTGCCGGTCTCGATGAAATCCTTCTTGATCTGTGGGTAGGAATTCACATGAAAAGCCGCGCAATATCCGCAGGTCATCGAGGCGTATTCGACGATCGTGACCGGCGCGTCCGCCTCGCCGACGACGATATCCGGCAGCGGTCCTTCGGCCATCAGCTTGGAAACGTCGACGGAGCCCAAGGACGGCGGCGCCTCGACAGCCGACGCCGGGGGCGTGGCGGGGGCGGCCTCCGACTGCGCGATCCGGATTTCCTTGGTCGGCTCGGCAGAGGCGCCGGCCGCTTGAGCCAGGCCGCCGGTACTCGCCACGAGCCCGGCGCTGGCGAGAAGCGCGGCGATCTTGAAAGCCAGGGTACGGCGGGATGCGGTGGAATACATGCTCGTCATCGATCGGAACCTTTGAGGATAGGGTGGCGTCAGTCTCTGCGATCTACGGAAGAATTGCGACTTGTCCAATGAACTCTTCATGAACGGGCGGCGGGGCGCCACGAAGGCCCATCATCCATCATTGCGCCGTAACGTCGTCTCGGCGAAGGCCCGCAGGGCGTCGCGAAGCTTCGGATCCTCGATGCGCGCGACCATGTCGTCGATGCGGGTGATATCGCCGGGCCCGAGTTCGCGCAGCTTCGGCTTACGGTTCGGACGCGCCTGATTGACGGCTTTTTGCACGATCTTGATGCGCTCGACCGCCGCGAAACCGAAAAACGCGTTCACCCGGGCGATCAATTCGCTGGTCTGATGCTGCAGACGTAGGGCCGCGGCCGCCTCGCAGGCGACCACGAGCGTCGCCGGCTCGAAGGCGTCGGTGTCGGATCGCCGGGCCGGCCAGAGCAGCTTTTCCGGTCGCGTCATGTCCTGCAGGCGGGGGCCGGCGATTTCGGACCAAGCGGCCACAAGCCCGCTGGTCATCCCTGCCTTGCGCCTCAGGATCGGGTCCATCAGACCGCCAATGAGATCGGCAACCGGAATCGCCGAAGGCGCCCGGCGCCGCTTCACTCTCCGGCTCCAGACAGGCCGCTTCGATACCGCGCCCGGAAAGCGTCGCGGCGAATCGCGACAAGGATGAGTGTCATGAAGGAAAAGATCGACAGGATCATCCACTCGTTCAGGAGGACACCGTGGAACGATCCGAAGGTGACCACCAGAAAGACGAAGGCATAGGAGGTCTCCGGCACGAGATGGCCGGGCGAACATCGCGTGACGCGCACGAGAAAGACAGCGAAGATCGACATGAGCAGCGCCAGCCCGACAAGACCGTTGGACGCCGCCTCGTCGACGAAAAGATTGTGCAGATGCGTGAAGTGGGCAACATAGGGTGCGTTTGCGGGCGCGACGGCGGCAGCGACCGCGTCCATCCGTTCCATCCCGCCGACGCCGACGATCGGGCTCTTGGACACGACATCGAAAGCCCCCGCCCACATGACCAGGCGAACGTCCATCGACCCGATTGCGGCGCCCGACCCGTTCATCTGCTCCAGTTCCACCATCCCCGCGCTGATGCGTTGGCTAACAATCGAACTTGCGGGGACCGCCGCCACGATTAGAACGGCGGCGGTCGGAAGCGCCAGCGAACGCAGCCGAAACGGAATTTTCCGCCAGTGCCGAATCAGCTCCAGTCCGTCGAACAGGGCGACCAGCAGGTAGACGAACCACGCCGCCCGGGTGCCCGACAGCAGGACCGGTACGAAGGAAAGGTAGAACCAGAGTCGGCTGTTGGGAAGAAGAGAGGCTGGGCGTCGGGCGTCCAGCCGGGCGGCAAGACCTGCCGTCGCGGCCAGGAATGCGACGATCGCCGCGTTGCCGCCAAGATCGATCCGGCCGCCGATGACCATCGGGTCGAAGGGAATCAAAGCCAGGACGGCGAGAATGGCCGCGCGCGAGCCGAGGATCAGCGCATCCAACGGTTCTCGCACCAGGCTGATCGAGAGCGGCAGAAAGACAAAGCCGAGTATGATGAGGCTGTAGGAGAACATTCGGTTGCCGTCTACGGGTTCGTTCCGGAACACCATGAGCCCGATCGACCAACTCGCATAGGCGATGATCGCAGCGCAAAAGGCCGTGTCGGCATAGCGCCAGGTCCGATGCCGGGCAAAGCCCAAATTGACGCCGATCAGGCCGAAGAAGAGAAAGGCTCCCTTGGCGATGGGATTGCCGATGGCCAGCAGGGCGATCGCCAGGGCAATGAGCGGCGCATCGAAGGAGCGCCGCGCCAGGAGCCAGCGTTTGATCATCGTTCGGTGCGCGCGCTGAGGCCGAAGCGGGCCCGCCGCACCGCTTCCGCCGTCCGGAAGAGCAAGGTCGTCAGACGCCGCCACGGCGCCAGCCGCATCGCCGCGTACTTCTTGCGTCCGCCGATCAGGCTCTGCTGGGTGAGCGGATTGCCGGAAACCAGGTCCGGTTCGACGTGGCGCACCCTGACGCCGAGCGCCCAGCCGCGTTCCAGCGCCACGTCGTAGGGAAGCTGCATCGGAACGAGCCGCTGCCGCAGGGTATTCGCGCCCTGCCGATTGACCAGGTAGGCGGCCGAGCTACCGGTCGGACCGAATAGCGACGTCCCCAGCCGGTGACCACCGCCGATCGAACGGTGCGCGCGGAACGCCGGCAGGCGATGGTGCATCAGTTTCACGACGTCCCAATCGTCCACGGCAACGATCCGATCGAGTGCCGGCAGAAGCGCGGGCGTCAATTGCACATCATCCTCGAAGATCACCGCGATGTCGGCATCGCTGGCCAGGAAGGCATCGAACACGTCGATATGGGTTTGATAGCAGCCATATTCCCCGTCCATCGGGATCTTGCCGTGCAGGCGGCGAAACCCGCTCTCGTCGAGGATCTCGCGCGCCTCCGGCGCCACGGTCTTCCCATCGACCGCCTTGACCCGTATCAGGTCGATGCCGATCGTGGCGGCATCGGCACCGATCGCCGCAAGGCGCTCCGGAGACCGATCCAGATTGATGACGTAGTAATTGGTCTTCAAGACAACTCTTTCGTGGACGGGCCGCCGGTCCCCGTTTCGGGAGTCGATTGCGCGAACATCAGGCAATGTCAAGGCAAGCTCAGTCGATGCTCAAGCCAGATCCACCGACCCCTTCGGACAGCGTTCTTCCCTCCATCGCCGAGCCGCTTCTGTCCTGGTACGACGGTCACGCCCGAAAATTGCCGTGGCGCGTTTCGCCGCAAGAGCGCGCGGCTGGAATAAGGCCGGAGCCCTATCGCGTCTGGCTTTCGGAGATCATGTTGCAGCAAACCACGGTCGCGGCGGTGAAAGCCTATTTCGCCCGCTTCCTCGATCGCTGGCCGACGGTTGAGGACCTCGCCGCCGCCCCGGAAACGGATGTACTCGGCGAGTGGGCGGGCCTCGGCTATTACGCCCGTGCCCGCAACCTTCACGCCTGCGCCAGGACCATCGCAGAAGCCTTCGCCGGCGGCTTTCCCACCAGCGCGGCCGAACTCAAAACGCTGCCTGGCATCGGCGACTACACATCCGCCGCGATCGCGGCGATCGCCTTCGACGAGCCGGCGGCCGTGGTCGACGGCAATGTCGAACGGGTCGTCACGCGGCTGTTCACGATCGAGGCGCCACTGCCGGGGGCGAGGAAGACGATTCGCCGCTACGTCGCGGAGTTGACGCCGGATCGGCGCCCCGGCGACTTCGCGCAAGCCATGATGGACCTCGGCGCGACCGTCTGCACGCCTACCGGTCCCGCCTGTATCCTTTGCCCCCTCCGCGCCGACTGCCGGGCTGCGGCCGAAGGTCGCGCGGAGCAGTTTCCCGTCAAGAAGCCCAAAGCGGCCACGCCGGAGCGAAAAGGCGCCGCCTTCGTCGCCGTGCGGCCGGCGGACGGCGCTGTCTGGCTGCGCCAACGCGCCCGTAGCGGCATGCTTGCGGGCATGAGCGAACCGCCGACGACCGAGTGGCATGCCCGCGCCAACGGAGCGACCGGCGCGAAGGCCGCGCCATTCGCGGCGAATTGGCAATTCCAGGGCATGATCGCCCACGCCTTCACGCATTTCCGCCTGGAGCTCGAAGTCTACCGGGCCGAACTGACGCAGGATCCGCCCATCGCCGGATGGTGGTCGCACGAGGCCACGCGCGACAGCGAGGCGCTCCCCACGCTTATGCACAAGGTGCTCGTCCGCGCGCTTGCCGACGGGACCGCGCCAAAACCGTCAAGAAAGAGAACCGGATGACCGTCACGCATGTCGTTTTCGACATCGGCAAGGTGCTGATCCACTACGATCCGCACATTCCGTTTCGCCAGATCATTCCCGACGACGACCGCCGGGCGTTCTTCTTGAGCGAGGTCTGCTCGCACGCATGGAACCTCGAACAGGATCGCGGCCGGCCGTGGCCGGAGGCCGAAGCCGAAGCGATCGATCGTCATCCCGAGATGGCCGCGGAGATTCGCGCCTTTCGCCGCAACTGGCACCGGATGGTGCCGCATGCCTATGAGGGGAGCGTGGCGATCCTGCGCGGCCTGATCGCCTGCGGTGTCGATGTCACCCTATTGACCAATTTCGCCTCGGACACGTTTCGCGAGGCGCAGGCGAAATTCCCGTTCCTGACGGAAACGCGGGGCGTGACCGTCTCGGGCGACATCGCGCTGATCAAGCCGGACCGCGCGATCTACGACCACCACGCGGCAAGCTTCGACATCGCCCCGGCGAGAACGGTTTTCATCGACGACAGCGCGCCGAATGTCGACGGCGCCCGCCAGGCTGGCTGGCAGGCGATCCACTTCATGGATGGCGAGCAGCTTCGCCACGAACTCGTCGCCCTCGGCCTGCCGGTCCCGTCACGTCCAGCCCCGGCAGACTAAGGGGCCTCACACCCCGACGGCGCCGAGTCCGTCGCGGATGCGCTGTCGCAAGGCGTCGATCGGGGTCAGCGATTCGCCCGAACGCACATGCCAGAACGTCCAGCCATTGCAGGCATCGAGGCCTTGCACCTTCGCCCCGATGCGGTGGATCGACGCGGCGTCCTCGCCGATGGCGATGGTTCCGTCGGCGCGAACATGCGCCGTCCAGCGGCCTTTCGAGTCGGTGAGTTCGGTGCCCGGCGCGACAAGGCCGGCCTCGAGAAGGCTGGCAAACGGAATCCGCGGCTCCGCCCGTTTGCCGCCCGTCATCTTGAGCGCCGCGGCATCCAGCGGCTCGACTGCCGCAATCCGGGCTTCGGCGGCGCGAATATAGGCGTCCTCGCGTTCGATGCCGACGAAGTGGCGACCCAGCCGCTTGGCGACGGCGCCCGTGGTGCCGGTGCCGAAGAACGGATCGAGGACGACATCGCCGGGCTTCGTCGAGGCGAGAATGACCCGCGCCAGCAGCGCCTCGGGCTTTTGCGTTGGATGGGCCTTGCGTCCCGCCTCGTCCTTCAGCCGCTCGGCCCCGGAGCAGATCGGAAACAGCCAGTCGGAGCGCATTTGCACGTCGTCATTCGCCGCCTTCAGGGCGTCGTAGTTGAAGGTGTAGCCCTTCGCGTCCGCGTCGCGGGATGCCCAGATCATCGTTTCATGGGCATTCTGGAAGCGCCGACCACGGAAATTCGGCATCGGGTTGGTCTTGCGCCACACCACGTCGTTGAGCATCCAGTAGCCGAGGTCCTGCATCGAGGCGCCGACGCGGAAGATGTTGTGGTAGGAGCCGATCACCCAGATCGTGCCGTTCGGCTTCAGCACCCGGCGCGCCGCAAGCAGCCAGGCCCGCGTGAAGGCGTCGTAGGCCTGAAAACTCTCGAACTGGTCCCAGGCATCATCCACCGCGTCGACCTTCGACTGGTCGGGGCGATGCAGGTCGCCGCCCAATTGCAGATTGTAGGGGGGATCGGCGAAGATGACGTCGATCGAGTTCGCCGGCAGCGCCTCCATGCGGGCGACGCAGTGCCCCTGATGGATCCGATCGAGCCAGTCGGGCTGCTCGACCCGCACAGTCGCCAAGGACGCGGAACGCTTGCTAATCATCTTCACCACCGGTTACGCAAAAACATCAAACCGAGGACATGGTTACCGAACGGCGTAAATAATCGGTGAAACCCGGCTTTGTCGTTTCCGGCGCCCCGTGGTAACGGAGCCGGCGCTTGCCGGTCGGCGGCCCCGACACGGCTTTCCGGGATCGGGCGCATGACCCAACCATCTGATACGCCGGAGCCTTTCATGTCCGAACCTTTGTTGGTGATCTTCGACTGCGACGGTGTGCTGGTCGATTCGGAAATCATCGCCGCCGCGGTTCAGACCGAGATGCTGGCCGAGCATGGCATCGAGGTCGACGCCGCGGAATTCGCTACACGCTATGCCGGACTCACCTGGCAGCTGGTCATGGAGCGGCTGACCGCCGAGACCGGAACCCGCTTTCCGGACGATTTTTCCGCCCGCATCGATGCCGAAATCGATCGCCGGCTTGGCAGCGACGTCGAGGAGATCGCCGGGGCCCGGACCGCGCTCGATCTCATCACTCTGCCCCGTTGCATCTGTTCGAACTCGTCATCGCAGCGGCTGGAGCTGGAACTCGAGCATGTCGGCCTCTGGGATTATTTCCATCCGCACGTCTTCAGCGCGCCAGAAGTGGGAACCCAGAAGGTCAAGCCGGAGCCGGACGTCTTTCTGCATGCTTGCGAGGCGTTCGGAGTGCCGCCACGCGCGGCGATCGTCATCGAGGATTCCGTCCATGGCGTCGCGGCGGCTACCGCCGCCGGCTGCCGGGTGGTCGGCTTCACCGGCGGACGCCACACCCATCTCGGCCATGCCGAATCCCTGAGCGAAGCAGGCGCCGAGACGGTGATCAGCCGACTGGCGGATTTCCCCGCGGTCGTCACCGCCTTTGCGAGTTGGCAAGACGCCTGATGGCGGAGCGTTATCCCGCCGGCCCTTCGTCGTAACCCGCATAGATCACGACGCTTCGCGCCGATGCCTGATCGATCGCGATCGCCTCGTCGACATAGACGAAAGTCTGCGCGCCCGCGTTTGGCGTGACCGGCACGCTGGTTTTGCCGAGCCGGGAATAGATCACGTCCTCACCGTTGAGAATCGCGATCCGGATCGGCAGCGACACAGTCCGGTCAGTCGCCGCCGGTCCGGGCATCACCCTTCCGGCGATGCCGATCTTCATGCGCAATTTTCCGTCGACGATCCGGCAGTCGCGCGTGGTGTCGGTCACCGACGCCACATAATCGACGTCGTCACCGACCTTCTTGGTCAGAATGGCGGTTCCCTCGCGCAGGCTCACATTCGGACAATACCGCGCCTCGGTTCCCTGCGCGGCGGTTACGGACGCTGCCGGCGGCGCGTTGCCCGCGAGATCGGCGCCGGAATTCGTCGATGAGCAGGCCGACAGTAGCGCCAGCGCGCCGCCGAATGCCAAACCCCTCGCGGCGATCACCATATGCATCAGTCGGTTCTTCCCTTATTGTGGCGTGCCGTTCTATATCAGCCCGTGAACGGATAGGCGACTGATCGAAGCCATGCCAGACGGACAACCGACAAACCGGTCGTCCCGATCACGGGCGGCTCCGATCCGAAGCGAAGTGGAGACGATGTGCAATATGTGAGTTCGCGGGGCGAGGCGCCGGTGCTCGGCTTCGCCGACGCCCTGCTGGCAGGTCTCGCGAGCGATGGTGGGCTCTATGTGCCCGAGACCTGGCCGGTCCTGTCCGCCGACACCATTCGCGGTTTCGCCGGACGCCCCTATGCCGAAGTAGCCTTCGACATCCTCACCCCCTTCGTGGGCGACGATATCGCGGCCGCGGATCTGAAGCGGATGGTGGAGGAGGCCTACGCGACCTTCCCGCATCCAGCGGTCGCCCCCCTCGTCCAGATCGGCCCCTCGCACTTCGTGCTGGAACTGTTCCACGGCCCGACTTTGGCCTTCAAGGACGTCGCGATGCAGCTCATCGCGCGCCTGATGGACCATGTCCTCGGCCAGCGGAAGCGGCGCGCCAGCATCGTCGGCGCGACCTCTGGCGACACCGGAGGCGCGGCGATCGCGGCCTTCGCCGCAAGCCAGCGGACCGACATTTTCATCCTGTTCCCGCATGGGCGCGTCTCGCCGGTGCAGCAGCGCCAGATGACCACGTCCGGCGCCGACAACGTCCATGCCGTCGCCATCGACGGAACGTTCGACGACTGCCAAGCCCTGATCAAGGCGATGTTCAACGATCGCCGATTCCGCGAGACGGTCGCGCTCTCGGGCGTCAACTCGATCAACTGGGGCCGGATCATGGCCCAGATCGTTTATTATTTCACTGCTGCGGCCAGCCTCGGAGCGCCGGACCGGAAAGTCTCGTTCACCGTCCCGACCGGCAATTTCGGCGATATCTTCGCCGGTTACGGCGCCAAGCGCATGGGCCTGCCGATCGAACGGCTGGTGATCGCCACCAATGAGAACGACATCCTGGTTCGCACGCTCGATCGCGGCCGCTACGAGACCACCGGCGTCCACGCCACCATGTCACCCTCGATGGACATCCAGGTTTCATCCAATTTCGAGCGCCTGATCTTCGAGGCGAGCGGACGTGATGGCGAGATGGTACGGCGACTGATGCAGCAACTGTCCCAATCCGGCAGCTTCACTCTTCCCGAACCGGTTCTGGCCGCGATCCGCGCGGAATTCGACGCCGGGACGACCGACGAACCGGCAACCGCCGAAACGATCGCGCGGATGTTGACGACGACGGCCTACCTACTCGACCCGCACACCGCCGTCGGCGTGGGTGTTGCGGAAAGCCGCCTCGGCCCCGAGCCGATGATCACCCTCGGCACCGCCCATCCGGCCAAATTCCCGGCCGCGATAGAACGGGCAACGGGCATTTCGCCGGCGCTTCCGCCCAGTCACGCCGACCTCATGCAAAAGCGCGAGACGCTGGACCGTTTGCCGAACGAGATCGGCGCCGTCCAGGGCTATATTCTCGCGCGATCGCGCGCCGTCAGTCAGGGAGCCGAAGCATGAGCGTCGACATAACGAAGCTCTCGAACGGACTGATCATCGCCACCGAGACCATGCCGCATCTGGAAAGCGCCTGCCTCGGCATCTGGGTGAAGGCCGGTGCCCGCGACGAGGCGCCCGAGGAGCACGGCATCGCCCATTTGCTCGAGCATATGGCATTCAAGGGCACGAATCGGCGCAACGCCCGCCAGATCGCCGAGGAAATCGAGGACGTCGGCGGTGAAATCAACGCCGCGACAAGCGTCGAGACGACATCCTATTACGCCCGTGTCCTGAAAAACGACGTGCCGCTGGCGCTCGACATTTTGACCGACATCCTGATCGACTCGCGCTTCGACGAGCAGGAGCTCGAACGCGAGCAACAAGTGATTCTGCAGGAGATCGGCGCGGCCGAGGACACGCCGGACGACATCGTCTTCGACCATTTCCAGGAAGCGGCCTATCGCGGCCAGATCGTTGGCAGGCCGATCCTCGGCACGCGGCAAACGGTCAAATCCTTCAATCCGGGGAATTTGCGGACCTATCTGGCCCGGCACTATTCGCCCGACCGGATGATCGTTTCGGCGGCGGGCGCCGTTTCGCACCAGGCGATCGTGGACCAGGTGCAAGCCGCGTTCGGATCGAGCGCGGCCCCGCCCCTGCCGCTGCACTCGGAACCGCGGACGCCAGCCGCCTATACCGGCGGCGAGTTTCGCCAGGAGCGCGACCTGATGGACGCGCAGATGGTCCTCGGCTTCGAAGGGCGTCCCTACTACGCCCGCGATTTCTACGCCTCGCAGGTGCTGTCGCTGATTCTCGGCGGCGGAATGTCGTCGCGGCTGTTCCAGGAAGTGCGCGAGCGGCGGGGCCTTTGCTACGCCATCTACGCCTTCCATTGGAGCTTTTCCGATTCCGGCATTTTCGGCGTC
>DRFF01000179.1 GCA_011050685.1 Aurantimonas coralicida | reverse complement strand
TTCCGGCTGTCCTTCCTGTCGAGAGAAGTCCGGCTGACCGCGCCCGACAAGCCGCGCAGTGTCGTCGGCGCCTATCTGATGGGGCTGGCCTTCGCCTTCGGCTGGACGCCGTGCATCGGGCCGGTGCTCGGGGCAATTCTCGGCCTGGCCGGCGCCAAGGGCACGGTCGGGGAGGGGGCGTTGATGCTCACCTTCTACTCGGCCGGCCTCGGCATTCCGTTCATTCTCGCGGCAACGTTCTCCGGAGCCTTCTTCCGCTGGATGAACGGCTTCAAGGCGCATCTCGCCACGGTGGAGAAGGTGATGGGCGGCCTTTTGGTCGTTACCGGCCTCCTGTTCCTGACCGGCAGCATGCAGACGATGTCGTTCTGGCTGCTAGAGAATTTCCCGGTGTTCCAGACCATCGGCTGATCGAGGCCGCCGACACATCCTTTTTCGGGCAGCCTGTGCTATGGCCTCGCCGTCTTGATGTGATTTTTGCGAGTTGCCGATGGCGAGAAGCTGCCTGTCGATCATTCTGGCTGCCGGCGAAGGCACACGAATGAAATCGTCCCAATCCAAGGTGCTGCACGCGGTGGCGGGGCTGGAGATGATCCGGCACGTCGCCCGCGCGGCACGGGACGCCGGCGCGGACCGCGTCGCCGTGGTCGTCGGGCGTGACGGCGAGACCGTTGCGGCGGCCGTGCGCCAGGATATCACCGAGGTCGCCACCTATCCGCAGACCGAGCGCCTGGGCACGGCCCACGCGGTACTCGCGGCGCGCACCGCTATCGCTGAAGGCCGCGACGACGTCCTCGTCTTGTTCGGCGATACGCCGCTGATCCGGCCGGAAACGCTTTCGCGGGCGCGGGCCGCACTCGCCGAAGGGGCGGAAATTTGCGTCGTCGGCTTTCGGCCCACCGATCCGACCGGCTACGGCCGGCTGATCGAGGAGGGCGGCGATCTCGTCGCGATCCGCGAGGAGAAGGACGCCAGCGAGGCCGAACGCGCCATCGACTTCTGCAACGCCGGCGTCATGGCGTTCGCCGGCGAACGCGCGCTCGCCATGCTCGACGCGATCGGTAACGACAACGCCAAGGGTGAATATTACCTGACGGATCTGGTCGAGATCGCTCGCCGCGCCGGCCGCAGTGTCAAGGCCATCGAAGCCGATGCCGACGAGGTGCTCGGCGTCAACTCGCGGCTGGAACTCGCCGCCGTCGAAGCGCTCTGGCAGACCGCGCGGCGACGCCAGGCGATGCTCGACGGCGTGACGCTGATGGATCCGACGAGCGTGTTCTTTGCCCATGACACGAAGATCGCCGCCGACGCCTTCGTGGAACCGAATGTCGTGTTCGGTCCGGGCGTGACGGTGGCCGCCGGCGCCGTGATTCACGCCTTCTCCCATATCGAGGGCGCGACGATCGGCGAGGGAGCCTCGATCGGTCCGTTTGCGCGCCTGCGCCCCGGCACGCGGCTCGCGGAAAACACCAAGGTCGGCAATTTCTGCGAGGTGAAGAACGCCCAGTTCGCCGCCGGCGCCAAGGTCAATCATCTCAGCTATGTGGGCGATGCGACCGTGGGCGCGAAGGCCAATATCGGCGCGGGCACGATCACCTGCAATTACGACGGCGCGCTGAAGCACCTGACCGAAATCGGCGAAGGCGCCTTCATCGGGTCGAACTCGGCGCTCGTCGCGCCGGTTCGGGTGGGCGACGGCGCCTATGTCGGGACCGGCAGCGTGGTGACGGAGGATGTGCCGGACGGGGCGCTGGCCATCGCGCGCGGACGGCAGGTGACCAAGCCCGATCGCGGTCGCCAGATCACCGAACGCAATGCGGCGGCGAAAGCCGCCAAAAGCGCCAAACAGCCCGACCCGGCGTAATCTCGCGACACCAAACGTGAATCCCGGCAAACGGCCGTGGACGCTAGAACGTCGTTCATCTCGTCGTCCCGCCGCTTCGTTCGAGCGCCACACCCAAGGACCATCCCATGTGCGGAATCATCGGCATCATCAGTCGCGAACCAGTCGCGGATCGTCTCGTCGACGCGTTGAAGCGCCTGGAATACCGGGGCTATGACTCGGCCGGTGTCGCCACGCTCGAAGCAGGGGTGCTCACCCGCCGCAGGGCAGAGGGCAAGCTGGTCAACCTGGCCAAGCGCCTCGATGACGCGCCGCTCAACGGCACGATCGGCATCGGCCACACCCGCTGGGCGACCCATGGCGCGGCGACCGAGCCGAATGCCCATCCGCATGCGACCGAGGCGCTCGCCGTCGTCCACAACGGCATTATCGAGAACTACCGCGACCTCAAGGCCGAGCTCGAAGCCGAGGGCGTGACCTTCGAGAGCCAGACCGACACCGAGACGATCGCCCATCTGGTGACGCGCGAGCTCAAACGCGGCCTGTCGCCCAAGGATGCCGTCCATGCCGTGCTGGGCCGTCTGGAAGGCGCCTTCTCGCTCGGCTTCCTGTTCAACGGCAACGAGGACATCCTGATCGGCGCCCGCCGCGGCAGCCCGCTTGCGGTTGGCGAAGGCGAAGGCGAGATGTTCCTCGGCTCGGACGCCATCGCGCTGTCGCCGTTCACCGACACGGTCCGTTATCTGGAAGAGGGCGATTTCGTCGTCCTGACCCATGACGGGGTGGATATCTTCGACGCGCACGCCCGGCCGGTGACCCGCGAAATCCGGCACTCTGCCGGCAAGGCGTTCTATGTCGACAAGGGCAACCATCGGCATTTCATGCAGAAGGAAATCTACGAGCAGCCGGAGGTGCTGTCCCACACCCTCGGCGCTTTCGTCGACATGACGACCGGCCGGACGCGAATTCCGAACGGACAGGCGCTCGATTTCGCCAAAGTCGACCGAATGGCACTGTCGGCCTGCGGCACCGGCTACTACGCGGCACTGGTCGGCCGTTACTACTTCGAGCGCTACGCTCGCATTCCCTGCGATCTCGACGTTGCGTCGGAATTTCGCTACCGCGAAAGCCCACTCAGTGACGTCGATCTGGCGCTGTTCGTCTCCCAGTCCGGCGAGACGGCGGACACGCTTGCCTCGTTGCGCTACGCCAAGGCGGAGGGGCTCCAGACCGCTGCGGTGGTCAATGTTCAGGAATCGACCATCGCGCGGGAATCCGATTTCGTGCTGCCGACGCTGGCCGGCCCCGAGATCGGCGTCGCGTCGACCAAGGCCTTCACCTGTCAGTTGATGGCGCTCGCCGCGTTGGCCATCAAGGCGGGCGTCGACCGGGGGGTGATTTCGCCCGAGCGTGAACTCGAACTCACCCGCATTCTGGCCGAAGCGCCGCGGCTGACCAACGAGGCGATCCAGCTCGAAGACCGGATCGAGGTGCTGTCGCGGAACATGGCGACAAAGCGGCACGCACTGTTCCTCGGACGGGGCTTCTCCTTCCCGCTGGCAATGGAAGGTGCGCTGAAGCTCAAGGAGATCAGCTATATCCACGCCGAAGGCTACGCGGCCGGCGAATTGAAGCATGGACCGATCGCCTTGATCGACGAGACGATGCCGGTTGTCGTCATCGCACCCCACGACCGGAGTTTCGAAAAGACGGTCTCCAACATGCAGGAGGTCGCGGCGCGCGGCGGTGAGATCATCCTGATCACCGACGTCAAGGGCGCGGCCAGCGGCGCGGTGGAGGGCGCTGAGATGATCGTCCTGCCGGACATGCCGGAAATCCTGACCCCGATCGTCTACGCGATCCCCCTGCAACTGCTCGCCTATCACACCGCCATCCAGATGGGCACGGATGTCGACCAGCCACGCAATCTGGCGAAGTCGGTCACCGTCGAATAAGCCGAGCCGTCGTCTTCGCAATCGCGAAAATCATCTTGCAATTGCAGTGTCGGATCGCGATGTTTCAATCGCTTGGCGTCTGCGGCGCCTTAGCAGGGCGCCGTACCGGCGCTGGGGATTATTGGCGATAATGGCTCGTCTGCGTAATTATTTTC
>DRFF01000178.1 GCA_011050685.1 Aurantimonas coralicida | reverse complement strand
GCGAGCGCGACCTTGGCCTTGAAGGCAGGGCTGTGGTTCCGCCTGGGTCTCTTGCTCATCGTCTCTCCTGATCTCGGCCATCCTGGCCGCCTTCAGGCAGACAATCCACTCAGCACGCTGTCCAATTTTCCCGAGCCACCTCTGGGATCACGACCAATCGACGTCTCGCAACGGACTTCGAACCGTTTGCAGCAATCGTCCAAGCCTTGATACAATTCGCGATTCTTGGCAAGACATCGCCCTCTTGGAGTGACTCGGTTTCCGCCCCGAGGCCGTTCGTTCAGCCGTCGTGTCAGATGACAATCGCAACCTTTCCCGATCTGTGCCGGAGTCATGTCATGTTCGCGGGCCGGCGCGTCGCAAAGGCAATACTTCGTGGAACTTGCCGCTCGCGGTGCTTTCGGGCGGTGCCTGGCTTTCTCGCACCGTGACGTCCTCCAGGCCGTTATCGCGAAACACGCGTTTCACCGACTCGATGACCTCTTGAAAGACAACCCCTACCGCCGCCTCGTCGGCCGGTTCTATTCGCACCTCGAAATCTCTCTCGCTGTTCTGGACCAGCTGGATGCGCCGGGCATGCTCGTGCTCCAGATCGAAGACGAGCGGCGACAGCGTCACGTCGCCCACACGAACGAGCGTCGCCTGGCGTCCTTCCACCTGAAAACTGCGAAACGGCGACCCGCAGGGACAGGGGGACGCGTAGAAACGAACACGATCGCCGAGGTCATATCGGATGAAGGGTTGAACGTCGTTGGCGAGCACCGTCAGCAGCACGGTTGCCGACAGCGTGCCATCGGGAACTGGCCGCATCGCTTCGTCGACCGCTTCGAGGATGACCCAGTCTTCGTTCACATGGTGCCGCCCGTGGCTACACTTGATAGACGGCACCAGGCATTCGGTGCAGCCATAGGCGTCGATGACGTCGCGCTTCAGCGAGGGAAACGCTTGGCGAACCCGCGCGCACAGATCATCCGTGAGCGTCTCGCCTCCCGTTCTGACAATCATGGGCTCGATCCGCAGCCGCCCGTCTTCCTTTTCTTTGGCGAGAATGGCCAGGGTGCTTGGGTAAGTCAGAATCGACGTGAGGTTCGGGATCGCGTTGAGTTGTTCCACGATCCGCCCGATCGGCTGCTCGGCCTCGATGAATGCGGTGTGCCCTACCAGCCTCGGCGCCAGATGTCTCATCAATTTGTTGAGCGCGGCGCCGGCAAAGTGACCGTTGCCGCCGGTGATGGTCACGCTCACGCCGGCCTTGCGGACTTCCCGGATCGGCTTCCACTGGGAACAATCGAAGCGCGCCAGCGATATCCCGTAGTAATACTCCAGGAGCGATGACGGCGATACGATGACCGCCGGTTCCCCCGATGTCCCGGAGGTCCGGAAGATGGCAACATCGTCGATCGGCATGCCAATCTTGCGGATATCTCCAAGATGATCGCGGGCCCTGTCGAGGGGAAGAGAACGTATCGTCAGCCAGTCGTCGAACTCCCGCATCAGATCGGGTTTGCGGGTCGCCGGCAAGTCGCGCAGTTCGACCTCGCTCGATGGTCCCAGATCGGCGTAGCACCGGCGGAACAGGGGCGAGTCGCGTCGCGCCATTTTCACGAGATGCCGCAGGTTGCGCAGCTGCTTGGCTTCAATTCGCCTCCGTCCGCCCCGGGCTGTCCAGAGCCCGCCGGCGAAGTATCCCAATGTTCGAAGAAGGCTGAAACGCATAGCTGTTGGCGACTCCTAGGGGCGCCAGAATGCCCGGTTGGGGCTCGAAGCGGAAATTCGTGGTAAGCTCAATGAACAGCCCAATGGGTCGCTGGCGGAAGCCGTCGGCGAACTCGGGAATGTCGGCTTTTTCACCCACAGCACCTCAGACCGGATCGACAGAAAACGGCCCGGTCACGCCGATATCGGATGGTTCGCAAGGCGCTCATCCTTGTCGCAACGATCGAGTTTCACACAGGTTCAAAGCCAGATGTTCCCTTACAAAGGTAGTAGCGCTGCTCCAGATCAATGCGTGGGGTTCGCCTTGAAGACGATCAGGTTCTCCAAAAACGCGACGATGTCGGAGCGATCCTGATCGGGCAAGGTCGCATAGGTGTCGCGAATGGCCCTGGCCTCGCCGCCGTGAGCCAGGATTGCTTCGTTCAAGGTGGTGGCGCGCCCATCGTGGAGCCAGGGGCCGCTCATGCCCACGCCGGCTAGCGAGCGGGTGAGGAACATTGTCGCGCCGAGGCCGAGCGGATCGGAGGGGTCAGCGAGACCAGGACCCATATCGTGACGTTTGAGGTCGCTGTACCATTCGGCGAATGCGGCTCCGGACGGATCGGTCTGCAAGGCACCCATATGATAGGGACGGCCATCTTTCAGCCGCACGCGGTTGTTGGGCTGATCGGAGCGCATGTCGAAGCTGATGGCGGTCCTCGCAGTCAGGCCGCGAGCGGCGGGCACCGATCCGTCGGGCAACAGATCTTCGGAGAATCCCTTTACGCCGCTGGGCTCGCGAAACACGGGATCATTCAACGCCATCCGCGGCGTGTGACAGCTGGTACACCCTATCTCGGCAAACTGCTGTTTGCCGGCTGTAATCGCGTCGGTTTCTTCTCGAGAGAGTGTCGCCCAACCGAGTTCTGCCAGTTCGAGGCGACTGACCGGGCGTTCGAGAGCGGCCATGTAGACGGTCAGCGCCGTCACGTCGCCGACGCTCAGTTCGTTAATCACTCCATCGAAATCTCCATCCTGCATCCCTACGAGTTCCGTCGCCTGCAGACCCAGTTCGTTATGTGCCGCTCCCCGCGTAAAAGCCCGGAGGGTGGCATGATTCCCCTTCCAGCCGAACGGTTTGACCACGAGATCCCCATCGACTCCGGCGATTCCCGTTGTATCGACATCGAGCACGCAGGGATCGACGCGCGTCCGTGTGACAACGAGCGTGCCGAAGAAAACATCTTTGGCCGAAAGGCTCGAAACGGCCGATCCGTTACTGCAGGCCCTGGCCTGTGCGTCGTCGCGCTGAAGCTCAAGCTCGATCGACATTTCCTCGGCCAAACGTTGCGGAACCGAAAGCGCGAAAAGAGACGTCGTATTGCGCTCGAGGTATTGCTTCGGATCACCCGAATGCCCCGGATCGAGAACGACGTTCGCGGCAACGCCGCCCCCACCGTTGGCGTAGGGCGCGTTGTGACAGCTCAAGCAGCTGAGCGCGTTCGCGCCGCCTTCGCGAGACGGAAAATGGGTCGCCCATTCACCCGGTCCGTTCAGATCGGCACGTGGGATGCGCGTAAAACGGCGGCTTTCACCAACATTCGCCCCGACACCCTGGTCCGCGGTGAAACTGAATTCGGATAGCACGTCGCCGGCCTCGAATGCCCGGGCGAACGCTTCCGCGCCCTGACCGTTTTCGACCAAAGCGTTCAGTTCATGTTGATCGACGGGAACAAGGGTCTCTTCGGCATTGGCCAGGCACGGTCCGATCAGCATCACGCAGAAGGCGCCAGGCGTAAGGATGAGATGACTGGTACGTTTCATACGAAACTCCGTTGATCGCTCGAGAGCCGCATTCTGGAAGACGGGGTGCGGGCACGTGGGCCGGCGGACTTCTGTCACGGCAGAAAAATCTGCCCCGCCCCAAATTATCAGTCGGCCTGGCACTCAGATTCCAGGTGAACCCAGCTGCTGCAGGCTGATCGCTCCTTGGGGCATCGATTGCGGCACAAGAAGGCTGCCTCCCCATGCCCCGTTCGCCGCGAACGTGTTCGTGTTCAAGAGCAGCGTCACGGCGACTGATGGCGTCATCGTTTCGACGCGACCGAACGTCGAACCGATCTTGGCCACGAGCCGGGCGGCAAACGCGACCGAGCAAATGAAGCGACGGTCGACGCGCTGCCTTGAAGCTGGCGATCGACCGAAAAAACTCATTTTACTTGTGTCGGTTTTCCCGGACGATCCTGAGAGGGGCGTGCGATGCATTGTCGATCTCCCGTTCGGGTGGCGGGGTGCCACGGTCGGGAGCTTCTCGCGCATCTTTGAGGAGCCGATTTGCAGCGAATAAGCAGGAACCATGCAGGTCGAATGGAATTTTCGTGGCGTCTGCGGCCGCAAGCCGGATGGCACGGCCTGCTTTCCGGAACGGTTCCTCAGGCGCGCGAGAACATGGGCCGCGCGATTCGCCCGATCTAGCTCAAGCCGTCCCATGATAGACCGTGTGTGCCGGGTCTCTGGGGATCCGATGCCAAGGGCCACGCTGCTCGGCGCAAGCTGGCCATTAAGTCTCTTCCATGAACGGTCGACGCGATCTCGACGATCACCATCTTGTCCGGTGAGCTTGAACGACCGGCCTTTCCGGGCATTACCCCTTCCGTTTTCACCGTGCATTCTTCCTGCACAATTATCCGGCATGGTTCCGCGCATCATGTGGCGACGTCTTACCCTAACCGCAAAGCTTTTCGTGGCGATTACCGCCGCGCTTCTGGTCGTGGTTCTCATCATCGCGGGTGCGGTCACCATCCATATGCGCGATGGTTTCGCGAGCTATTTGCTGAACGCCGAGATGGGGCGCTTGGATCTCCTCCACGACCTGCTCGAAAATGCCGACGACGCCGACCGCGGGTGGCCAAGCCTGCGGGACGAAAAAACCTGGGACGATCTGGTCAAGAGCAGTTCGCCCGAGGTTAGCATGCCTCCGCCCCCCCCCTTCGGGCTGGCGTATAACGACCGACCTCCACCTCCACCGCGCCGACCCGATGCGCTGGGCCTGCGCGATCGGCTGGTGCTCGAAGATGCGTCGAACGAGATCGTCGCAGGACGCACCGATCGAACAGAAACGTCGATCGCGCGCACGCTGGCAGCGCCCGGCGGACGCGTGATCGGTTATCTCCGCCTCTATGAACCACAGGGCATCGGCGCTCCTGTGGGCGAGCTGTTCGGGGCCCGGGAACTGCGCACCTTCGGATTGATACTTGCGTTGGCGGTTCTGCTTTCGGCTCTCGTCGCCTGGCTGCTGGCCAGGCAGGCGTCGCGCCCGATCCGCGCGCTGGGCGAGAGTGTGAGCCGTCTTGCTGCAGGGGATTTTGAAGCACGCATCCCGATCACGCGGTCCGACGAGGTGGGACAACTCATGCGAGATCACAACAAGCTTGCCGAAAGCCTGCAATGGTCTCGCGTGCGCGAGCGCGAATGGATTACGGATGCCTCGCATGAGCTGAAGACGCCTCTCGCTATTCTGAGAGCGGAGATCGAGGCGATGCAGGACGGCATTCGTCAGCCGACCCCCGATACACTCGCGCGTCTCCATGCAACCGTCATGCGCCTGTCGAGGCTGGTCAGCGATCTGAACCAGTCCATGAGCCATGTTCCCGGTGACACGGACCATGTCCGCGTAGACCTTGCGGCATTGATGCGGGATGCCGTCAAGGACTGCGAGGCAAGGATCAAGGCGCGTGGCCTGACGATCACAACCGCTTTGTCCAGCCCGGTCCAGATACATGGCGATCCTGGCCGTCTCCGGCAGGTCATGGACAATCTCCTGGAAAACGCCTGCCGTTATACGCAGGCTCCCGGACGCATCCATGTCGCCTGCGAGAGCCGAAAGGAAATTGCCTCAATGATCGTGGAGGATTCAGCGCCTGCTCCGGCTCCCGACGCTCTTCCGCGCCTATTCGACCGCTTCTTTCGGGGCGAGGCGTCCAGGGCAAGAACGCTTGGCGGCTCGGGTCTCGGTCTAGCCATCTGCCGTTCGATCGTCGAAACCCATCACGGGAAGATCAATGCGGAGCGCTCTGACCTGGGTGGGCTGAAGATCACGGTCAAACTCCCGACGGCAACGAGGACCGAGAATGGATGAAACCGGACACCGCATTCTGATCGTCGAGGACGAGGTGGAGCTCGCTTCCATCGTCACAGACTATGTCCTTCAGGCCGGCTTGGCGGTCGAAGTTCTACACGATGGCGCCCTTGCGACGGAGTGGCTGCTTTCAGGCCGGTTCGATCTCGCCGTGCTAGACCTAATGCTGCCGGGAGAGGACGGCTTGACGATATGCCGGAAGGTTCGCCGATCCAGTGACGTGCCGATCATCATGACGACGGCCAAGGTCGAGGAGATCGACAGACTTCTGGGTCTGGAACTCGGTGCCGACGACTATGTCTGCAAGCCTTACTCTCCGCGTGAGCTGATCGCCCGGATCAAGGCGGTTCTGCGTCGAACCACCGACGCCAGAAAGGATGAGCCTGCTCGTCTAGAAGACCGCCTCGTCATCGACGGCGATCGCTGGAAGGCGACGCTCGACGGGCAAGGTCTCGAACTCACCCGCCGCGAGTTCCAACTCCTTCAGGTGATGGTGGAGCGTCCCGGTCGGGTGTTTTCCCGAGCGCAGCTTCTCGATCTCGCCTTTCTGGACGACGCCGACGTCATCGACCGCACCATCGACAGCCACATGCGCAATATCCGGCGCAAGATAGGCCAGGTGTCCGACTGGGATCCGATCCGCTCAGTCTACGGCGTTGGCTATGCTTACGACGCCTGAAACAGCTTTGGCATCGTGTCGTCCTAAAATGACCGCTCCGGGTGCATCGCTCCTGCACGATGCCTCCCGAACCCGTGCATCGTGCCCGTGCATCGTCTCCTTGCGCCCTAACGGCGTCACCGCAAAAGGAGAACATCATGCCGAGCTTCGCCGATATCGCTACCCAGGTTGGTCTCGTCGTCTTTGCCCAGACCCTCGCTCTGACAGTCTCGACGTCGCATCCGACGGATGCCGGGACGCCCCCCGTCACTGCACAGGTCGAAACCATGGCACCGGGCAAGACGAGCGCGCCCTTCCTGCTCCAGACGGTCTCCACCGGGTCGCGCGAACCGATCGAAGAACAGGGGCCGATCGTCGAGGGGAAGCGCACCGATCGTCTCGTGCCGGCGGAATCGATCATCGTCGCCGAAGTGCTGCCCGCCTTTCAACGCGACGCCACAGGCAGAGATCGTCCGGCCGGCCCGCCTCCAGAAGCGATCGAGGCATGCGAGAGAAAACGTGAGGGGGCCAATTGTACTTTCACCGGACAGAACGGAGAACCCTCCAACGGCAAATGCCAGGCTGGCCCTCGCGGAGAACCGGCGGCCTGCGTCCCCTCGGATGCAAAGCGCAATTCGCCGCAGAACCGTTGACGGCGATGATAGGGAGCCAACAATGACAAGCACGCTTCACAGCCTTATTCTTGTCGCCAGCATCGCCGTGTCGGCAGCCGCGAAGGCGAACGACGCCGGGACCGACCGCCTCCACGTGATTGAACTTCTTTTCGAGGCCGCTGACGTAGTGGCGGGGCCCGCCCTTTCGGAATGCACCCTCTCGGCGGGCACGGCGGCGACCTGCTTCTCGATAACGGTGCGCCCTTTGCCAAAGGATCGCGTTCCGGGGCCGTGGTGTCCATCGAAGGCAAGTGATGGCCCGGACAAGAGCGGCATCTGGATCAACCGTGGTCACACAATCGATGCGGATGGTGCGTTCATGAAGCTTTTGCCAGACATCTATCGCGACGATGAGTGGCAAATCGTCGAACCCGATACGGGAACGGTGCGGGTGACCCGAAGCCGCGAAGCTTGCGCTGCGGCCGCCCGGCCCGACGTCGATCCGCGCTACAACAATTTCTGCGTCCAATGTCTGCCGGACTATGTCGAGGATGGCCTGACGATGACCTACACGATCCCGATCGAGCCGGTGCCTCTGCGCTCGATGTTCGGAAACCCGACCGACGAACGGACGGGACCAGCCGGTGTCGGTGTCGCGCTCGATGGTGTTCGTCTAGACGGATCGGCCCCGATCGACGCGATCCTCGATGCCCACACGATCGCGCCGTTCGACGATTGCGGCGGGCACGTCAATCTTCATGCGGGGTATCATTATCACGCCGTGACCGGTTGCACCGGGGCGGCCCGGATGACACCTGGCGCGGACGCCGCGACCATCGGCGTCGCGATGGACGGCCATCTGATCCTGTCCCATCGGCTCGCTGACGGATCCACCCCTGCGGGGCTCGATCGATGTGGCGGCCACCAGTCGCGCGGTGAATACCACTACCATGCCGGCGAAGCAGGGTCGAACCAGATCCTGCCCTGTCTCGTGGGCGAGCGGGGATGCGCATCGTCCGACGCGGATGCCGGATGCAATGCGACACGGCCGGAGCGGCGACCGTGATGGACCGACCTTCGATCCCGTCGTCGCACGCCACTGCAGTCTATCGAGCGACTGCCGCTGCGGGGAAATCGTAAAAGACAGCACTTCCATGGCTGGTCTCAGGGAAGCATGAGGAATTGCTTCCAATTCCGTACATTACTCGGCTTTTGCAACGGCCACCGTTGATGAAATGGCGACCCATCGACCGCACATTCACTGTGATCATTCGCGTTCAACGTCACGCTCGCCGTGTTTTCGCCCGACTGGAGGAAACTCGAAGGAAGATGATACCGCTCGGAATAGACCTCAATATTTTGACCCCGTTGCCATGGATATTGGCCCTGACCCTGAATTTCTTGCACCTCGCGGTTGATCGCCGCACGGGTGAATTCGAAGGCCGGGGGATGATTTGGATATTAAGGCATCCGCATCCGGGAACACGAGATGCGTCATACCGGGAACGGGCGTATTCGGCGAGACGGGTCGCAAGGGGTGCCGATGCATCGGCGAGACCTCAGGCGCCAGCGTCGTCGCTGTCTTTATCGCCATGTCCAGGTATGAGCGGAGCTTCGGAAGCTCTCGATGCTTGATGAATGACTGAGAGGACCGCTCCAACTAGCCCCGCCAATCACGATACAGGCGATCTTTTCCATGCGCGCGAGCCCTATTGCGGCGGCGCGGGCATCGCTGCCCGGAGATCGTCAGCGCTGATCCCGAGGGTCTGTGCCGCAGCGTCGAAATCAGGGGGCATTGAATTGCCAAGTGCCTGCATCAATCCTTCTTCGCTCACGCCGAGCGCCTCTGCGATCGCTGCAAAATCCGGACCGTTCGCGCCGCGGGGACCGGAAGTCTCGATCTCGCCGTGGTAACAGTCGATCATGTATGGCGCTTCGTCAGCCGTCAGGTGGTAGTGATAAATCCCTCCCAGGAACTCTGGCGTTGCATCGACATGGCCACTGCAGGCGTCCAGATCCGCGTTAGTGACGATGGCCCCTGCCTGGCCATGGTTGCCATAGACGGGAAAGCCGTCTTCCAGGATGCCGATCATGACGGAATGCGCATCTTCGCTGTCCAGCCCTTCGGTGATGCAAACCGGAACGCCGTGGTAGTGATAGTCGGTGCCATTGGCCAGCGTATGACCGTTGCACTGGTCCAGAAACGGAACGTGGTCATGGATGACCTGGTCGTCTTGGGCTACGACCGAGCGCTCCCTGTTTTCGTAGTCGTTGAAAATCTGCGCGCCGCTCAGCGCAACGCCAATACGGCCCAGCGAAGTGTCGGTGACGTCTTCGACGTAAGTGGGGCGTGTCGTGATGGTGGTGTCGACCTCGGTTTGCTTGAAATACTCGGCCGAGTTGACGACCGTGAACGCACTCGCGGGTTTGTCTGCGAAGGGCTGGTCGTTCGGATTGTTGGGGATCAGATATTTCTCTGCGAAACCGTGGCTTGGGATGCCATTGGATTGAAAGCGAAACGTCTTCGCCACCTCGTCCACCGTGATGGTCACGTCATTGCTCCAGTTCGCGGCAGCCACGGCCGATCCTGTATCAACAAGTCCCGCGGTTGTTTCTGCCGCCTCTTGCGCATTCGCGGACATGCTTCCCGAGATCGCCGTGGAATTCAATGCAAGGGCCGCGATCACGGCGCAGGCTGCTGTCGTGCCGAATAGATTCCTGTTTTTCATGATCTTACCTCTCAGGTTAACGATCCGGATTTCAGTTTTCGGAAACCAATTCTACGTCTGACGCATTTTTGCTTCCAGCGTCACTGCCGGGTGCGTGACCTCCAAGACTGTCGCGCAAAGAGCGACTCAAATTGGCAAGGATTTTCGCGTTACCGGAGCCGATGGCGCCTTCGATCACCAGATCGCCATCGCGCCACACCTCATGGAATTCGGACAAACGACCTCATCCATGCGCGCTAAGCCGAGGGATATTGTTGCGCGCTTCCTTCGGACCCACCTCGCGGGAGATGAGCCCCGCCTCGATCAATCGCACTGTCATCTTGCTCATGCTGGCTGGCTTGATGTCGAACGCTCGGGCCAGATCGGCCTGCGATGCAGCGCCCCCGGGGAGGATCGTCGCGCCCACAATCAGCATCAGAAGTGTGCGCATCTGGAATAACCTCTACGCTGTTGACCGTAATCAGTTTTGCGACGGGACCTGTCCTGCATCCGGTCGGGCTTATGCTGATCCACGGATCATGCGGCGCAGCGTGGTGTCGCGGTCGATGAAATGGTGTTTGAGCGCCGCCACGATATGCAGGAGGAGCAATCCCACCAATGCCCAGGCTGCGTATTGGTGCACCATTCCTGCGGCTGTGGCGATCCATTCGACCTTGTCCTGCGCCGGAATGACCAGTCCGAATGAATTGACGGCGCGACCATTGTAGACAGACGTCAGGATCCCGGAAAGCGGCATCGCTAGAACCGTGCCGAGCAGACCCCAATGCACCAGGTTTGATGCCGTTTCCTGCCACCGTGGCATAGACGATGCGGATTTGGGGAACCCTCGTGCAACACGCCAGCCGATCCGCCACAACCCGTAAGCCAGAACGACAACGCCAATTGCCTTGTGCCAGTCGCGGATCTGGGCCAGATCTTGGGGACTCATTGGTCCGTATGCCATGAACAGGCCAGAGACGAGCATTCCGATCATGGCAGCGGCGATGATCCAGTGATTGGCCCGCGACACAACTCCGTAGGCTGTGGGGTTGTCGCGCAGGGGTGCATTGTCACTTCGGTATGCCATGTGCCGTTTCCAGAGTGACGCAAGCGCAGGTCTGAGCTGCGCGCATTTTGCGGTTTGCATTCATGCCATATTGGCGCGGCGGAGGCTGATGTGCCTCCGCCGCCTTTTCGTCAGCCGCGACGATCACCGTGACGGCCGCCATCGCGTCCGTGGCCCTTGCCATCCCGGCCATGCCGGTCTTCGCGATCAAGTTGGCCGTCGTCATTGCGGTCCATCCGCTCGACGACATTGCCGAAGCGGTTGTCCATCTCGGCCTGCGTCACCACGCCGTCGCCATCCGCATCGAGCTTCTGGAAGGCATCGACCATCCGGTTGCGGCTCAAATCGAGATAGATCGCCTCGAACTCATCGAGCGAGATGTTGCCCTCGCCGGACGAATCCGCACCCTCGACCAGTCCCGCGCGGAAGGTGTCGATTTCGGGCTGCGTTAGGGCGCCGTCACCATTGGCGTCGGCTTGTTGCATGATCTGGCCCAACATGCGGCCTGCACCGCGTCCACTGCGATCCATGCTGAAATCGGCCCGCGTCATTTTCGCGGTCTGCGCGTTTTCTTCCACCTGCACGGGTGCGGTTTCGGTCGCAGTCTGCGCGGCGGCAAACGTCAGGCCGGACAAGAGGGTGGCAACGGCGACAAGGCTGCCGGGGATGATCTTGGAATTCTTCATGTCGTATCCTTTCGGGTTTCTGCCGAGGCAATCATTGCCGGCGTGACCCCCACCTAGGAGGTCTTGTGCCGAGAGGTTTGTCAGCGCCAGCACCCCTTTGTCGCCATCTGTCGCAAGCGCGCGGCCTGATACATCTTGCGACAATTCCGGTCGAAAACAGCCCGCCAATCGTTTGATTTCCTGGGTGTAAAGGGCGCAGTTACACGTCAAATGGCGGATATCGCATCCGAGGAGATAAACCGTGACAGATCCCATCGCGCCCCAGATCTTGATCGTCGACGATGCTCGCGACATTCGCGAACCCCTTGGCCAATACCTGCGCAAGCAAGGGTTCCGCACCCGCCTTGCCGCTCATGCCGCCGAAGCGCGTGAAGTGCTGGCAGAGGCCAGCATTCATCTGGTGGTGCTGGATATCATGATGCCGGGCGAGGACGGGTTGAGCCTGTGCCGCTGGCTTGTTGCGAATGATGGCCCGCCTGTCTTGCTGTTGACCGCACTGGCGGACGAAACGGACCGCATCGTCGGACTGGAACTGGGGGCCGACGATTATCTCGTCAAACCGTTCAACCCACGCGAGTTGCTGGCGCGGGTGCGCGCGATCCTGCGCCGCACGCCGCCAGAAATCGCCGCACCGCCGAGCGGACGACGTGCCTTTGCCGGTTGGGTGCATGATCCCGATGCTTTGAAGCTGTCCCGCGAGGACGGTAAGGTCATTGATCTGACCACCGCTGAAAATCGCCTGCTGGGCATTTTCCTTGATCAGCCCCGCACCGTGTTGAGCCGCGCAACCTTGCTGGACCTGACCGCAGGACGCGAGGCCAAGGCCTATGATCGCGCCATCGACAACCAGATCAGCCGCCTGCGCCGCAAGATCGAAACCGATCCGAAAAACCCACAAATCCTCGTGACCGAATGGGGCGGCGGTTACCGGTTGGTCGCGGATGTAACGCCAGACGTGCCGAGCGCCGGATGATGGACCGCTTCAGGCGCTTGTTTCCCGATACGCTGGCCGGGCGTTTCGTCCTCTTGCTGGCCGTCGCAATCCTTGCGGCCAACCTCATCGGGCTCGGTGTTCTCAGCCTCCAGAAACAGCGATTCGACCAGCAGGTCATCGACGACCGCTGGATCGAGCGGATTGCGACGCTCATACCGGCCATGGAATCTGTCGATGCCGACATCCGGGACGTGATTGCGCGCGAAGCGTCCTCCCGCTCTGCGCGCATGCGTATTGAGGACAGGCCTTTGCTGAGGGAAACTTCGACGGACAGCCGATCCATATCCATTGCCCGGGGACTTGCTGAAACATTGGGCCGCGATGATGTGAATGCGGCGCTTATCGATCGTCCCCCGTCTGCGGATACGCGCGGTCCCAGGGGCGAGCCTCGCGCAGAACGCGTCCTCGCCGTCACTATTCCGCTATCCACCCGGGATGGGCAGGCCAGATGGCTCAACGTCATTACAGACGGCGGGCCACAGCGCCCCGGCCTTGTCAGTGTCAACAGCCGACCGTTTCTGACCTTTCTGGGCCTGTCACTGCTATGCGTTCTTGGCGTTGGGGCGGTTTTCGCAAGCCGACTGACGAAACCGCTCAGGCAATTGTCCCAAGCGGCCCAGGCTGCCGGACGCGGAGATCGCAGCGCGCGAGTTCCCGAAGCAGGTGCACGCGAAATGCGCGAGGCGGCGCGGGCTTTCAACGCGATGCAGGCCGAAATCTCGCAGTTCGACGCGGAGCGTATGCGGATGCTGGCCGCCGTCGGCCATGACCTGCGAACGCCGATGACCAGCCTGCGCATCCGCGCCGAGATGGTCGATGACGAAGAACAGCGCGACGCGATGGTGCGCACGCTCGACGAGATGACGGTGATGGCGGATGGACTTGTCGTCTACGCAAAGGACGGGCGTGACGCCGAAAACGTGCAACCCGTTGATCTGGACGACCTGCTTGGAAAACTGTGTGAGGATCGTGGCGCGCAATACAATGGCGCATCCGGGATCCAGATGATGGGCCGCCGGGTCGCCCTTGGCCGCGCAATCGGCAACCTGATCGATAACGCCATGCGGTACGGGGCGGGCGCCACGGTCACGCTAAGCCGCGACCCGCAAAGTGCCGTCGTTATCGTCGAAGACTGCGGCCCCGGTATCCCGCCCGATCGTCTGGAAGATATGTTCCACCCGTTCACACGCGGCGACGACAGCCGTAACGTTGAGACCGGTGGGGTAGGCCTCGGCCTTTCCATCGCCCGAACGATCATCCTCGCGCACGGCGGAAGAATCACGCTTGAAAACCGTACGGAGGGCGGACTGCGTGCGACAGTGAGATTACAAGTGATCCGCTGAATGGACGACGAACAGTTGCCGCCGCCGCATCGGGGCAATCGGTCGGCAAGGCGCTGGCTGGCGGTCTTGGCCCAGGCGTGCTGCTCGCTGCGTCGCTGGCCTGCTACAATTACTATATCTCGCGGCGACGCGGCTACGGCCTGCAAACGCGATACGGGGTGAGTGAGCAGGTCCGCGCCCTTCTGCGGGCGGTTCCTTCGCTCGGCGCGCCGGTGATCATCCTTACCGGAATGTTCTCGGGAATCGTGACGTCGACCGAGGCTGCCGGCATCGCTGTCGTCTACACGCTCGCCATCGGCGCGCTGGTTCACCGCGATCTCGACATCCGCGAGGTTCCGGCGATCGTCATCCGCGCCGCGCGCACCTCCGGCACCGTCCTGCTCATTCTCATGGTGGCGAGCAGCGCCACCTACATCTTCACCGTCGATCTCTTGCCCAACAAGGTGTCCGGCTCGATCACCGCGCTGACCGATAGTCCTGGCGCGATCCTGCTGATGATGGGGGTCATCTTTCTGGTCGTCGGCATGCTGATGGATATCGTCGCCGCCGCGCTGATGCTCATCCCGGTGCTCTTGCCGGCCGCGGTGCAGGCCGGGATCGACCCGCTGCACTTCGTTATCTTCATGGCCGTCGGCCTCGCCATTGGCTTGGCGACGCCGCCGGTCGGCACCTGCCTGTTCGCCACGGCCTATGTCTCGAAGGTGCCGTTCGAACGGCTCGCCGTCGCCGCCATCCCCTTCTACGTCATCAACATCGTCGTGATGATCCTGGTGGCGTTCGTCCCGCAAATCGTCCTGTGGCCTGCGGATTGGCTGACGTAGGATGCCCGGACTACATGTACCCTTTGGGGAAACCCCCATCGCCGGCTGAATGGTCAGCATGGGTCGGAAGCTGAATGGTGGCTTTCCTACCTACCGTGCTCGAAGGGGATATTCCGCCCCGGATCGTCGCTTCCCCAACCCCAATAACGGGAGCGGGTGAAAAACCGTCAAGCTTCTCTCGGTTTCCCTACGGCGTTAGAGCATCCGGCGAATAATTTGGATCGACGGATTCCCATTTGATGTTCAGTTTGATTCTCTGTGAGCAGGAGGTGCTCTATGGGAAAGGCTGTTTCATCAGATTTACGGGAGAGGATCGTGCGCGGGGTCGCGGCGGGTCATTCACGTCGCACGATGGCGGCGCGGTTCGAAGTCGCGCCCTCGACAGCTGTGCGGGTTCAGAAACGTTATCGGGCCACCGGCTCGGTGGCGCCGGCCAGGGAGGGCCGCCCCGAGGGATCGGGTAAGCTCGGACCGCATCAGCGCTCGCTCATCGCCAAGGTCAGGGCCAAGCCCGACATCACGATGCCGGACCTTGCCGCTTGGCTTGAAGTCCAGCATGGCGTGACGGTCGACCCGTCCAACCT
>DRFF01000177.1 GCA_011050685.1 Aurantimonas coralicida | reverse complement strand
GCCTATGGCCGAACTCATGGCCACAGGCAGCAAGCCAGAAACCATACGGATTTCCACCGCAGTCGCCTGAAACGGAGCCGCTTCAGTTACACCCCAATTTCCACCACGTTGACGGACGCGACCAGCCGACAAAGGACGCGGCACAGCCCCTTCGCCTGCTGGCATTCGCCGAGCTTTGCGCTGGCGGTTGCGCAGCGATGCCGCCCGGATCGACCAGGAGAAATCAGCGGCTCCAATGAGGCCGGCATCAAAGCGCCACCTCCAACGTCCAGTGCCCAATTTCTTCCTGTCGGGTGCGCCACGTCCCAATGAAATCCATGGAACTGACCAACGCTCGATGTGGATGCAGTAGCGCCCTATCTGGCGATGTCATATCTCCTGAAGCCGCCGTCGGATCAATTCCGCCGCGTCCTGCGGGAACAGTGAGGAATAAAGATGTCGATCGACTTCGGCCCTTATGGTTCTCTGAGACGAAAGCTTGTGAGCGATGGCGTGGATATCGCCGCGAAATTCGTAAAGCGTCGTTCCGCGCCGACGCCGGCGGCGGTCCGGTCGCATACAGCAACACACAACCGGATTGCTAGCGTCCGTCGTCTGGCCTTTGCCTTCGCGGCGCTGGGGGCAATCGCTCCGGTCGCCCTCACCACGACCGCATTCGGGGACGAACTGCGAGACACCATGGCCGCGGGCGCGGGGCGGGTGGGGGTCGCTGAATCGATAGCGCCGAAGCTGGGTCCAGAAAGGCGGCGCGGCGAAGCAAAAGGCGTCGTTCTGAGTCAGGCCGACATACCGCAGGACCCGGAAGAGGACGCCGACGATCCACCGGCTACGGCCAGGAGCATAACGTGCGCCGAAGCGCTCGCCTTGGAACCGCTTCAAAACATGGACGAGTATCTGAAAGATATCGGGATTAACTACGAAAGAATATTCGATCAAACGCTGTCAGATGCGAATTGCACAGGCCGGCAGGTCATAGATTTCCTTTTAGAGAATGGCGCAAATCTATATTAATATCGTGAATACGGAGGCAGAGAGCCAAGAAATGTCTACTCTTTAATATACCGTTCCGGATACTTATTGAGAAGATTGTTTATTTTTTTTCCATTCCACATAGTGATAGTAGAAAACACTGAATCAGTATTCATTCGTTCTAATTGGGAAATAGATCTATAGGTAATGTAGGTTGGTATGGGTCAGATATACATCGAGTGGACGTGGGTCTCTAAATTGCACCGCCTGGAAGATGGTCCGATCCTTCGGGGGAGGCGGTGCCTCGGGCGTGGCGCGTTTCTCCCCGGATGTTTTAGCTGGCCAGCAACATCGCCGCGTCGCGGGCGATGACGGCCTCTTCGTCGGTCGGAACAATCAGGATTTCGACGCGACTGCGGACCGCGTTGATCCGCTCCGCGGTGGCGCTGTTCTGGTCCGGATCGACCGCAAGGCCGAGCCAGACAAGATGATGGCATATGGCATCGCGGATGCCGGGCTGATTCTCGCCGACCCCGCCGGTGAAGACCAGACGGTCGAGGCCCCCGAGACTCGTCGCCATCACGGCCACCTGCCGCGCGATACTGCGGACGAAAAGCGCCACCGCCTCGCGGGCTTGCGTCGTGTCGGCTTTGAGAAGCTCGCGGATATCCCCGGACAGCTCCGAGACGCCGAGCAGCCCCGATTTGTAATACAGCAGATGTTCGATGGCCTCGGGCGTAAAGCCCTTGGCCTTGAGCAGATAGAGGATGACGCCCGGATCGAGCGACCCGCACCGGGTGGCCATGACGGCGCCGTCGAGGACCGAGAATCCCATCGTGGTGTCGGCACTCTTTCCGTTCTCAAGGGCGCACAAGCTGACGCCGGCCCCCAGATGCGCGACGACCGTCTTTTTCGCCGCGGTGCCGGGCCAGCGCTGTTCCAGTCGATGGGCGATGTAGTCGTAGGACAGGCCGTGAAAGCCGTATTTGCGGATGCCCTCCGTTTCAAGCCGGCGGGGTAGCGCGTAGCGGGCGGCGTCCGGCGCGATCGTGCTGTGAAACGCCGTGTCGAAGGAAGCGGTCTGGCGAAGATCCGGCCGCAGACCGGCGACCGCGTGCACCGGCCTTAGCCCCAGTGGTTGGTGCAGCGGAGCCAGCGGGGTCAGATCCTCGATCGCGGCGATCGCCTCGGCGGTCAGCCGGACAGGTCCCGTAAAAGCACTGCCGCCATGAACGACACGATGGCCCACGGCGGCGAGACGGTTCGGCCGCGCCAAATCCTCCGACCAGGCGAGAAGGCGTTCATAGGCGGCGTCGGGACCGGCTCCGGCGACGGCCTCGTTGAGCGCCGTTCCGCCGTCGGCGTCGCGGGCTTCGAGCCGGATGCCGCCGTCGGAGTTCTTGATCTGCCCGCTCGCCATCATCGACGGCCAAGCGGTCGATCCCGCGCGGTGAAGTCCGAATTTCACGCTCGACGAGCCTGCGTTAATGCTCAAGATCACGTCGGCCATCGCTCCCCCTCCAACGCGACAACGCTTCGACGCCGCTCAGCCCGTGGCGGTGGTCGTGGACGGCCAGCACCAGTCGCGAATCTCCGGCATGTCTTCGCCATTCTCGACGATATAAGCGAGGTGCGCCGCAAGTCGCTCGTGACAATGAGCGATTGTCTCCTCGCCCGCCGCTCCGCCGCGATCCGGCAGCCGCTCGATGGCGGCGATCGCCAGATGGAAGCGATCCAGCTGGTTGAGCACGACCATGTCGAATGGCGTCGTCGTCGTGCCTTCCTCCTGATAGCCGTGAACGTGGATATTGTCGTGATTGGCGCGCTTATAGGTGAGCCGATGGATCAGGTAGGGATAGCCATGATAGGCGAAGATCACCGGCCGGTCGCGGGTGAACAGCGCGTCGAACGTGGCTTCCGCCAGCCCGTGCGGATGGCGCTCTTTCGGTTCGAGCGCCATCAGATCGATGACGTTGACGAAGCGGATCGTCAGCGCCGGCAGGGCCGTTCGAAGCAAATCCACCGCCGCCAACGCCTCGATGGTCGGCACGTCGCCGGCCGCGGCCATGACGATGTCGGGGGGGTGCCCCGCGGAGACGTTGGAGGCGAACGGCCAGGCGGAAATCCCCGCGGCGCAATGGATCTTCGCTTCTTCCATGGTCAGCCATTGCGGCGCCGGCGCCTTGCCGGCGACGATGACGTTGACGCGGTCATAGGTCCCGAGGCAGTGGTCGGCGACGCATAGAAGCGTGTTGGCGTCGGGCGGGAAATACAGTCGGACGACATCGGCCTTCTTGTTGGCGACGAGATCGACGAAGCCTGGATCCTGATGGCTGAAGCCGTTGTGATCCTGCTGCCAGACATGCGAGGTGAGCAAATAGTTCAGCGACGCGATGGGCGCCCGCCATTCAATCTCGCGCGAGACCTTCAGCCATTTGGCATGCTGGTTGAACATGGAATCGACGATGTGGACGAAAGCCTCGTAGCAGGCGAACAGCCCGTGCCGGCCGGTGAGGAGGTAGCCTTCCAGCCAACCCTGGCAGAGATGCTCGCTGAGGATTTCCATGACCCGGCCCTCGCGGGCGAGATGGACGTCATAGGGTTCGATCCGCTCCATCCAGACCCGCTCGGTGACCTCGAACACCGCGTCGAGACGGTTCGAAGAGGCCTCGTCCGGACTGATCAGACGAAAGTTCCGCGCGTCGCGATTGCGCACCATGAGATCGCGCAGATACTGGCCCAGCACCCGCGTCGCCTCGCCTTGGACGCCGCCGGGCCGCGGCACGTCGACGGCGAAGTCGCGAACGTCGGGCCGGTCGAGATCGACCTTGAGCCGGCCACCATTGGCGACGGGATTGGCGCCCATCCGGCGCTCGCCCTGGGGCGCGAAATCGGCCAGTTCCGGCCGCAACCGGCCGGCCTCGTCGAAAAGCTCCTCCGGTTCGTAGGAGCGCATCCAGTCCTCCAGAATGCGCCGGTGCTCCGGATTGTCGCGAACCTGTGCCACCGGCACTTGGTGGGCGCGCCAGAAACCCTCGACCTTCTTGCCGTCGACCTCCTTCGGCCCGGTCCAGCCTTTCGGTGACCTGAGCACGATCATCGGCCAGTCGGGACGCCCGGTGGCCTTGCCGGATCGTGCCTCGGCCTGGATCTCGGCGATACGCGCAAAGGCCCGGTCAAAGGCGGCGGCCATCTCGCGGTGCATCAAGGCCGGATCATCACCCTCGACGAAGATGGGATCGTGGCCATAACCTTCGAACAGGCAGGCAAGCTCGTCGTCGCCCATGCGGCCGAGCACGGTCGGATTGGCGATCTTGTAGCCGTTGAGATGCAGGATCGGCAGCACGGCGCCGTCGCTCGCCGGATTCAGGAACTTGTTCGAATGCCAGGAGGCGGCGAGCGCTCCGGTCTCCGCCTCGCCGTCGCCGATCACGCAGGCGGCGATCAGGTCGGGATTGTCGAAGACCGCGCCATAGGCATGGGCAAGGGCATAACCGAGTTCGCCGCCTTCGTGGATCGAGCCCGGCGTTTCCGGCGCGGCATGGCTGGGAATACCGCCGGGAAACGAGAACTGTCGGAACAGCTTGCACATGCCCTCGGCGTCTTGGGAGATGTCGGGATAGATCTGCGAATAGCTGCCTTCGAGCCAGGTGTTGGCGACCATTCCCGGACCGCCATGGCCGGGACCGCAGACGTAGAGAACGGAGACGTCCCGCTCCCGGATCACCCGGTTCAGGTGGACGTAGACGAAGTTGAGGCCGGGCGTGGTGCCCCAATGGCCGAGCAGGCGACGTTTGAGGTGTTCGGGCCGAAGAGGCTCGCGCAGCAGCGGATTGTCGACCAGATAGATCTGGCCGACCGACAGATAGTTCGCCGCCCGCCAGTAGCGATCGAGAACGTCGAATTCGGCGTCGGTCATCACTCGGACTCTTCCGTTTTTCCGGCCGCAGTCAATGCGACATCAGGACGGGAACCGTCATATGGCGCAGGACGTGGCGCGTCACACCACCGAACAGCATCTCCCGGACCCTGGAATGGCCGAAGCAGCCCATCACCAAAAGATCCGAGCCGTCGTCGGCGAGACGCGACAGAATGTCGTCGGCGACCGAGATCGTGTCGCTGAAGGAGGTTGCCGCCTCCGCCTTGACCCCGTGCCTCGCCAGGGTAACGGCAAGGTCGTCCGCCGCTGCCAAGCCAGTATGCGACCGATCCTCGCTGGGGTCGATGGCCAGCACGCGGACATGGCTTGCGTCTTTCAGGATCGGCAGGGCGTCGAAGGCGGCTCGTGCCGCCTCGCGGGTGGCGTTCCAGGTCAGCATAACCCGATCGCCGATGCGGTCGAACCGGCCGGCATAGGGGACAAGCAGAACCGGCCGCCCCGATCCCATGACCAGATCGACCAGGATATTGCCGCCGCCCCATTCGGCATCGCGGGCCTGCCCGGCGATGACAAGGTCGGCGCACATGGCGTGCCGGTTGAAGACACGGTGCTGGTTCGGGCTGGTAGCCTCCTCCCGACGCCACTCGCTCCTGATCGCGGACGCGCGCGTCCGCTCCGCGAACATGTGCTCGATCGCCTCGGCTTCCGCCTGCATCAAGCGGCGGTTCTCCTCGAAGAATTCCACCGGAACCTCCGCTGGGGTCATGCCGCCGGCGTAGTTCGAGAAGCTGGGAACCACATGCAGCCCGACCAGATGCGCGTCATGGCGCTCCGCCAGCGGGAGTGCGACGTCCAGAAGCGCTTCGGCGCGATCCTTCGACCCCAGGCAGACCAGTATCGTCTTGAACATCGCGTTTTTCTCCCGAATGTCGGCAGCCGCTGCCTGATGCGTCAACGGATTGCGGCTTGGCCCTCGTTTATCCGCTCATGAAATGGGCATCCTTGATCTGGCTCAATCGAGGGAGGGGGCCGTCGCTTTATTTGGTACGGGCGCGATTGCGCGATTGATTGATGTCGCGCAAGGCAGCGTTGGTTGCCCGGGCATCGCACACAGTTCGAGCGTCCATGCGCTTCGCGCCGATCGGAGCGCAGGCCTGACAACGGGAGGTCCGCAATGAACGAGCCAGTCCCTTTTCCAGATCGCGCTACGGCCGGTCGCCTGCTTGCCGATCGGCTGGCTGGGATGGAACTCGCCGATCCTGTGGTGTTGGCCCTACCGCGCGGTGGTGTACCTGTGGGGCTGGAGATCGCGCGAAAGCTTGCGGCCCCGCTTGATCTGCTGATCGTGCGCAAGATCGGCGTGCCGTGGCAGCCCGAACTCGCCGCCGCCGCAATCGTCGAGGGCGAAGGCGAGGGTGCCGAGGTGGTGCGCAACGACGACGTGATGCGGCTCGCGGGGCTCGATGATGCCACCCTCCACAAGCTCGCCGACAAGGAACTGCGGGAAATCGCCCGGCGGCGGGACGCCTATCTGGCGGGGCGCGCGCCTGTCCCGACGGCCGGCCGGACGGCGATCCTCGTCGATGATGGCATCGCCACCGGCGCCACCGTCCGTGCAGCGCTGATCGGCTTGCGCCGCCGCGGCGCCGCCCATCTGGTGCTGGCCGTCCCGGTGGCCCCGCGCGAGACGCTGGCGGCGCTGCGGCCGCTCGTCGACGATCTCGTCTGCCTGACGACCCCGGAGCCTTTTTATGCCATCGGCATTCACTACCGGGACTTTCACCAGCTCGGCGACGACGAAGTTGTTGCCATGCTGGACGCGGCGCGCGGTGAGACGTCCGGACAGCCCGGTGGCTGATAGGGGCGGCCGGGACGGTAGGAAGGCGCTTTCGGAGCGTGACGCGAGACGCGGGCGCCCGTCTGCTCGTGACGTATCTACACGGCCGGACGCACCGAAACGATCTTGAAGGTGCGCAGGCCTAGCCCGGGCTCGTCGATGGAGACATATTCGCCCTCGCGAAAGACGTGCTGGGCGAAGCGGTAGCCGGGTTCGTCGTCGGCGTCGGCCTCGTAATCATAATCGAAGACCCATTCGCCCTTGCGATAGGTGAGCGTGCCGAGCGCCGTGCGTTCGCCGTCCCAAAACCGTGTCACGGTAAAGCGCTCCGGCGCCGTCTTCCAAGCCTCCGGGTCGAGATGGCCGTCCGGCGTCAACGCCGCCGTGAATTCGTAGCCTCTGTGGGCATTGCCTTCGGGATTCTCGCGGTCGCGGGCCAGTTCCATGTGGATGCTGTTGAGATTCATGGTCGGTTACTTTCTCATGGAGCCGGAAGGGGTACGGGCTCTATTCCTGAATGCTGTCGATATAGGCGATGATCGCCGCGGTCTGGACCGGCGTCGCCATGAATTCGGGCATGTCCGGATGGCCGGTGACGATGCCTTCGACGAATGCCTCGCCAAGCGCTTCGATGGGATAGCGCTTCGACAGCGTGCGAAATTCCGGTGCGTCGGGATGCGAACTCTTGTCGGCTTTGCCGATGCCGTGGCAGCGAACGCAATTGTCCTCGACCAGCGCCAATCCGTGGGCGATCTCCTCGGCTGGCTGGGCGGCGGCGAGGGCCGGCGCGAGCAGGGCCACTCCAACAGCGGTGGCAAATGCCAGTCCTGATTTTTGTCGCATCCCAGTCTCCCGATCCTCCTTCGTAGACCGCCACGCTAGCAGCGCCGAAGGACCTTGATCTTGATGCGGATCAAACCGACGAGATATCTCGCCGCCGGATCAGGGCGTGGGCGCGCCGTCGCGCGGGCTGGTGAGCCGCGCGTCGGCTCCCTCGATCTGCCGAGATGAAACGACGGGGGAGGGCTAAAATGCGCTGACTGGAAAATAACGCAGAAGCAGTTCCGAAAAGCGCTTCTTCTCAACAATCCGGCCGATAGCGTAGTCGATCGATCGGGCCAGTGCGCGATCGCTGGGCGCGACGGCGATGGCGAGGCCCTCGCCGAGAAAGCGGTCGGACAGATAGGGGCCGCCCGAGAACACACAGCAATCGGCCGCGGAATCGCTTTCGAGCCAGAAAGATAGGCCGACGCCGTCGCCGAAGAATGCGTCGATCTCGCCGTTCTTCAGTGCTTCCAGCGCGTCGCGGCGGGTGGCGAAGGGGCGTGGCGCGGCGGATGGAAAAAACGCCCCCAGCATCGCCGCGTGGGCGCTGCCTTCTTCCACCCCGATGCTCCTGCCGGCTGTTGCCTCGGCGACCGGCTCCGGAAACTGGCGGTCCTTGCGGGTCACGAAGCGGGCGGGATAGCGGAAATACGGCTCGGTGAAGGCCAGTTCCTGCCGGGTTGTGGGCGTCATCGCGAGACCGACCACGATGGCGTCGCCGTCGCCGCGCTTCACCGCAGGCACGAGGTCCTTGAAAGCCATCGCCTCGATCTGACAACGCGACAGCACGTCCAGCTCCTCGCAGATCGCGCGAACGAGATCGACGTGGAATCCCGCGAGCCGTCCCCGCGGATCGAGGAAATTGAACGGCGGGTAGTCGGTGGTCGTGAGGAAGCGGATTCGCTGGCGGCCGTCCAGCTGCGGTTTCGTCATACGCTGACGCTGGTCGAAGAAGTTGGGGATCGACACCGTCTCCATTTCGGCGGCCACGGAGCGAAGCTGGCCGGTGCCGAGGACAGGCGCCAGCGCCAGAACCAAAACAAGAAGCAACCGGAGCGAGAAATTTTCTCTCATAAGTTTGTTTCCCTTGCGTAATCGCTCGCTCAAGATGAAAGAGGGCGCCGTGACTGCCGAAGTTCGCAAACGTGCGCCGCGAACTCGAGCGGGTGGCCCGATTGCGCGACGATCCTTTGCAACTCCCGTCGGCATACGCCGCCAAACCCGCCGTCTTTCCGACGCTGTCGCTCGGTGACGGAGCGCGATCCCCAATCCTTTTCCCGCTGTCGCCCAAAACGGTGGCAACCGCAAGGCGCTCTCGACAAGGTCTGTGCGAGAGCGTGCTGGCCGCCCTCGGCCTCGACACCGTGACGATCCGGGCCGCGCGATCCGCGGCGAAGCGAAACGGCACCGATCTCCTGGCCGAAATCGTCGCCGGCGGGGCCGCCGATGCGCAGACTGTCGCCGCCGCCATGGCCGAAGCGCTTGATGTCCCGTTCGACGGGATCGCCCCGGGCAACCGGATCATCGGCGCCGAGCGTTGCAAGACGGTGGCCTTGCCGCGACTCGTCAAGACCTGCGACGATGAGCTGAGGACGAAGCTGTTCCTGCTGCCGAAGCTGGAAGGTCTCGATCGGACGGCGGAGTTCCTGTGGCGCTGGCCGGAGGTGAAGGACAGGGCGCGGGTGACCACGGAGGCCGATGTGAAATCGGCCATGGCGCGACAGAGCGAACGTCAGCGTCTCGATGCCGCCGTCCTCAGTCTTGCCGCCGAGCAGCCTCGTCAGTCGGCTCGCACCGTTCTGGAAGCAGGCCAGGCGATCGGGCTCATGCCTGGCATTCGGCCTGTTGCTTCTGGCGTTGTTCACGGCGCCCGGGACCACGGTTGCGATCCTGCATCCCCTCGCGGGCGTGTTGTTCGCCGCCTGTCTCACCATCCGGCTCGCCGCCGCGATCAGCCGGCAGTCGCCGTCCGCGGACGCCCATGCGTCTTCGCGATCGGACGAGCCGCCGCCGCTCTATTCGGTCCTTGTCGCGCTCTATCACGAAGCGGCAGTGGTCGACCGTCTGGTGCGGGCCTTGAGCAAACTCGACTGGCCGGTCAGCCGGATCGAGATCAAGCTGATCTGCGAGGGCGACGACGCGGCGACGATCCGCGCGGTCGAACGCGCCATCGCCGGTCATCCGCAATTCGAGGTGGTCGTGATTCCGGCTTGCGAACCCCGCACGAAGCCGAAGGCGCTGAATTACGCCCTGCCGCTCACCGCGGGGGAGTTCCTGGTACTCTACGATGCCGAGGACGAACCGGACCCGGGCCAATTGCGCGAGGCCTTTGGACGGTTTCGTCAGGGGCCGGCCAATCTCGTCTGTCTTCAGGCGCCGCTTGTCGTGCGCAACGGCGCGAACAATTGGCTGGCGGGCATCTTCGCGCTGGAATATGCAGCACTGTTCCGCCGGCTTCTGCCCTGGCTTTCCGGACATGGCTTTCCGGTTCCGCTTGGGGGCACGTCGAACCATTTCGTCCGCAGCCGCCTGATCGAGATTGGGGGGTGGGATTCCCACAATGTCACGGAAGACGCCGATCTCGGCATGCGCTTTTATCGCGCCGGATACCGGGTCGAGACGCTATCGTCTCCGACGATGGAAGACGCACCCGAGCGCTGGGCGGTTTGGCACCGGCAGCGAACCCGCTGGACGAAGGGTTGGGCGCAGACCTGGCTGGTCCATATGCGCCAGCCGGGCATACTCCGGCGGCAAATCGGCCTGCGCAACTTCGTCGTCTTCCAGTTGCTCTTCGTCGGGATGCTGGCCTCGGCCCTAGCCCATCCGGTATTTCTCGCCCTCGCGATCCTGTCGCTTGCGAGCTTTGCGACCAACGGTCTGTCGAGCGCTTATCAGGGGCTCGTCTTCGCGCTCGACCTGTTCAACGCGGTCGGCGGCTATGCCGCGTTCATCGCCCTGTCGATCGGTGCCCTCGATGCCAGGGAGCGGGGCGTGCTGGTCAAATATTACCCGCTTCTCTACCTCTATTGGCTGCTGATTGCAGTCGCCGCGCTGCGCGCCCTCGGGCAACTCGTCAGCGCACCACACCAATGGGAAAAGACTCCGCACGATATTCGCTCGCGAGCCGATCCCGGTGACGCGCGGTATCGGCTCGAACCGCATTTCGGCGAGGACTGAGGGCGAAACAGGTCGGCGCAGGGAATGGCGCCGCAGTTGCTGACGCCGCCAGCAGCCGTCCTTATCGCCAGACGCCGCGGCGCTCCTGCCGGGCCTCGCTCTCGGCGTCCTCATAGGGGCCGCCGGTGACCGCTTTCGCCCAGCCATTGCGCACGATCCACGCGCCGACGTCGTTGCCTTGCAGGGTACAGGCGCTCTCGATCGTCTCCGGTTTCCGGCCGAAATCTTCCGGTGCCTGGCAGCGGACCGCGCGGGAGCGCAGATACCCCCGCAGCGCCGTTCGGGCCCGCATGCCGCAGGGCCAGGCGCCGGCGTCCGCTTCGCATGTCTCGCCGAGTGGGAGCGGGTCGATGCCCGTAAGGACGATGGTGCCGTCGCCGATTTTCAGATGGGCCGCGTCGACAGCGATCGGGCGAGGAAGCAGCACCTGCCGCGTGTCCCTCGGCGCCTCGTCCTCCTCGACCGCCGGCGTCGACAGCGGCGGGCGCGGCGGCAGGCGGTCGAAGGCATCGCCGGCGCGTTGGCCGCGGGTAATGCCGCCGGGTGTCACATCGCGGTCGGGCGCGATAACGGAGGGCGTTCCTGAATCAGCTTGGGCTGGACGATCCGCGGACCCTGGCTGGTTCTCGATGGAAGCGCTCTCGCCGGGTGGAATCTGCTGCGGTGCACCGGGCACTGCGGCTCCGCGCTCGCCGAGCGGAGAGAGCCGGATAAGGAGCACGACCAGTGCGACCAGTGCCGTGGCGATAAGCAGCGCGCGAATCATGCCGGACAGCGGGCATCCGTCGGCCGGCCCGCAGGTTTTAGCAACACGGACCGCCTCATTGGCTGGCCCAGAGTATCCGTGCCATCCATTCGATCTGGTCGACCGCGAAATGGAGGTCTGGATAGTCGGGATTGACCGAGCCGAGTTCAATGCTGCGGCTGGTTCGGCGTTGCAGGATCTTCGCCATCACCTCGCCGTCGCGGGTTCGCACGACGACCCGATCGCCGCGGCGGACCGACGAACTCGGCGAGACGATGACGACGTCGCCGTCGCGATAAAGCGGCATCATCGAATGGCCGGACACTTCCAGCGCATAGACGGCTTCGTCACCGGTCGTCGGTAGCGAAATTTCGTCCCAGCCCTGACCGACAGGAAAGCCGGCATCGTCGAAATAGCCACCGGTGCCGGCCTGGGCGAAGCCGAGCAATGGCACGCTGGCGGTTCCGCGCGTCGGCGACAGTTCGTCCCCACTGCCGCGAACCAGCGCCGTAAATTCCTCCAGGCTCGTGCCCGTCGACTGGATGACCTTGGAAAGGGATTCCGTCGATGGCCAGCGCGGTCGTCCGTCCCCGGCATTTCGCTTCGACTTGTTGAAAGTGGTGGGATCGAGGCCCGCGCGCCGCGCCAGCCCGGAGGCCGATAGCTGGTTGCGGGCGGCGAGGGCGTCGATGGCGGCCCAGATCCGGTCATGCGAAAACATCGTGCGGGACTCGTGGCGACAGCGGCAAAGGAATATATACCTTGAACGCTCATAGAGTGCCGAGCGGACCTTGTCCATATCGCAACGTCAAATTTCACGGGAAATAGCGCGGCTATCCCCAAGCGCAAAGAATTCGTGCGACGAAAGGTTCGGCCGGAACCACATCGAGATTATGCTATTCCTGAGACAGGTTTTCTCTATGACCGACCGGTTCAATCCGTTGCGGCGAGAGGGCGCGGGGTCGAACAGGAGGATGGATCGGCGGATGGACGGCAAATTCATGGCACACGCCAGCGACGAGATGCGCCGCCGGGCCAGTGAACCTGGCCGGGGCCGCGAGGCCGCCGGGCCATTCTCGATTCCCTGGAAGGGCTGGAAGGATATCCTCCTCAGGATCTATCACTCGTTCTGGGAGGATCGGGTGATGCTGATCGCGGCGGGGGCAACCTTCTATCTGCTCCTGGCGCTATTTCCGGCCTTCGCGGTGTTCGTCTCGCTTTACGGCTACGTCAACGATCCGGCGACGATCAGCGAGCATATCGCCTTTGCCGGCCGTTTTCTGCCACAGGCCGGCACCGAACTTCTTCAGGCGCAACTCGACAATCTGGTCAATCAGAAACCGTCCTCCCTGTCGATCGGCTTCATTTTCGGTTCCCTGTTCGCGCTGTGGAGCGCCAATAACGGCATCAAGACGCTGTTCGAGGCGATGAACGTCGCCTATGGCGAGAGCGAAAGACGTAGTTTCATTAAGCTCAATCTCATCGCGCTCTGCTTCACCCTCGGCGCGATCTTCATCGGCATCGTTCTGATCACCATGGTCGGCGTGGTTCCGGTGGTGATGGCGTTGTTTGGGTTGCGCGGTTTCACCGAAACCCTGATCGCCGCGATGCGCTGGCCGGTGGTTTTCCTTCTGATCGTGGTGGCGATCGCCCTGATCTATCGCTATGGACCGAGCCGCAATCGCGCCCGCTGGAGTTGGGTGCTGTTCGGCGCCGTGCTGGCGGCCGTCGTCTGGGTGGCAGCATCGATCGGTTTTTCCTGGTATCTCCAGAACTTCGCCAACTACAACGCGATGTACGGCTCCCTCGGCGCCGTGATCGGCTTCATGATGTGGGTCTGGATCTCTTCGCTGATCTTTATCATCGGCGCGGAGATCAACGCCGAGATGGAGCATCAGACGGCTCAGGACACGACCAAGCCGCCGGCCAAACCCATCGGGACCCGGGGCGCGCGCGTGGCGGACACGGTCGGGCAGAGTTCGCGGCGCAATCCCGATCCAACCGCCGAGAAGCGCGGGTTTTTCGGCTGATCGTCTTGGTCGGCGTCCCCAGCCTGCCTCCTTGCCGACAGTCGATGGAGTCGCCCGCGCGTCGGATTCGTCGCAAACCAGACGGGGGCGCCCGCATTGATGGTGTAAGCGGCGCAATGCTCGGCGTGGCAGAGGACCATCCCCACACAGGGATGCTCGGCTCCCTCCGAGGTCGACTTGTCGGGAGGCATCATGTCCGTCAGCTTTTTCGAGCTTTTCAAGATCGGCATCGGCCCGTCGTCCTCGCATACGGTCGGGCCGATGTGGGCGGCCAGGCGCTACCTCGATCGCCTTGACGATCGCGGGCTGAAGGGCGCGGCGGCGCGGATCGTCGTCAAACTCTACGGTTCGCTTGCGCTGACCGGAAAGGGGCACGGCACCGACAAGGCAGTGATGCTCGGCCTTGCCGGGCTCAAGCCCGACACCCTCGATCCGGACGACGCGGAGGATCTCTACGTCTATATTCGCGACAAGGGCGAGTTGCAGCTCGATCGCGGGCAGCGCATCGTCTTTCGGGACGGCGAGGAACTGCTGATGCTCAAGCGTGAGCGGCTGCCCCACCATTCTAACGGCATGCGTTTTGCAGCCTTCGACGCGGCGGGGGCCGAGATCGATACCGCCGACTACTACTCCGTCGGCGGCGGTTTCGTGATGTCGGCCGAAGACGCCGCCGGTGAGGCGCCGGTCCTGACCAACGCGCGGGCGCCCTATGAATTCGGTTCCGCCGACCGGCTTCTGGAAATCTGCGAAGCCAAAGGCCTGTCGATCGCCGAACTGGTGTTCGCCAACGAGGAAACCTGGCGCTCCAAGTCCGAGGTCCGCGATGGTATTCTCGCCATCCGCGACGCCATGTTCGAGTCGATCGAACGCGGCTGCCGCATGGAAGGGATTCTGCCGGGCGGCCTCAAGGTCCGGCGGCGCGCCAAGCAGCTTCATGGCGAACTTCTGAAACGCCCGGAAAGAGCCTTGCGAGACCCGCTGACGACGCTCGACTGGGTCAATCTCTACGCCTTGGCGGTCAACGAGGAGAACGCCGCAGGCGGACGGGTCGTCACGGCGCCGACCAATGGTGCCGCTGGTGTCATTCCAGCGGTGCTCGCCTATTACGAACGCTTCGTTCACGGCGCGTCCGATGAGGGGGTCGTGGATTTCATGGCGACCGCCGCGGCGATCGGGGCGCTCTACAAACAGAACGCCTCGATCTCGGCGGCCGAAATGGGCTGTCAGGGAGAGGTGGGCGTCGCCTGCTCGATGGCAGCGGGCGCGCTTTGCGCTGTCCTCGGCGGAACGCCCCGGCAGGTCGAGAACGCTGCCGAGATCGCCATGGAGCACAATCTCGGGCTGACCTGCGATCCGATCGGCGGGCTTGTCCAGATTCCCTGCATCGAGCGCAACACCATGGGCGCGGTCAAGGCAATCAACGCCGCGCGGCTGGCCCTCAAGGGCGATGGCACGCATTTCGTCTCGCTCGACAGCGTCATCGAGACCATGCGCCAGACCGGCGTCGACATGAGCGAGAAATACAAGGAGACCGCCCTCGGCGGCCTCGCCGTGAACGTCACGCTTTGCTGACCTGACATCCGGGGCGTTCACACGCGTCCCGGATGGGGAAGCACGATCTTGGTTCGCAAGGTTAGCCTTTGCGGCTGACGAAGCTCTTGAAGACGAAGCCGCGCTTGCCGTCGGCGGAAACCTCGCACCACAGTTTGCAACCGTGGACTTCGACCGTACGTCCCTTGGGCAGCACGGCGATCACCTTGGCGCCGTTGTCCGGTTTGGCCCGCAGGTTGACCGCGACCTTGACGCTGGCCGTCGACTTGGTCTCCGGCTCGGTCGGGGTCTCCGCGTTCGTGCCAGCCGCCGCCGCCTCGATCGCCGCGGGTTCCTCAGCCGTCGTCTCCAACGCGGCGATTTCTGCAGCGTCATAGCCTGCCGTCGGCTCGCTGACAGGATCGGTCTCCGGGATCGCCCAACGTGCCATATCGGGCGTTCCATCCGCGCCGACCGGCGCACTGACGATCGGACGCTGGCCGACGAGGGATGTGATACTTCCGGTCGTCAAAAGATCCGCCGACATGCCGGTGGTGGCTTCGCTCGGGGCCGAAGGCAGACGCAGGGCAAGCGCCACCGCCACCGCATCGCTCGACGGCGCGGGAGCCTCGGCCGCACTCGTCGGGAGGTCTTCGGTGGTGGGGCGAAGCCGCCCATCGGTCTCGGCCGCGGGGACCGCGACCGGCTCGACCGCCAACTCAACTGGGGTCTCCAGCGCCGCCGCCCGCGTGTCGCTGGCGGACGACGCCATCGCGGCCTCGACAGGCGTGCGCGCGGCCGAGGCCGCAGCTGTTGCCGCGCTTTCCGCCGCCGGAGCGCGAGCGGTTATCGCAGCCGGGCCGTTGGAGGCGGCATCGCCGCCCGAGGACATGGCCAGCAGCGCGACCGCGCCGACAGTCGCCGCCGACACGATTGTCATCGTCAGATACGCGGCGACCGGTCGGCGCCGCAGACCACCTACCGGATCACGCGGTTCCCAACGGTCCGGCTTGTTTCCCGCCAGCGTTACGGCCGGCTTACGGCGCGAGAAAAAGCGCGCGAAACCTGCGCCTTCACGCGTTTCAGCCTGCGCCTGCTCAAAGTCGGTCCGGCGCTCAGCCAGCCGTTTCAACAGCTCAGCCTCGCTCGCGCGTCCCCCGCTTTGCAATCCATCCCCTGTCGTCATTGAGACGTCTCCTTGCCGACCCCCCTCTCGGGCCGGGCGTTCATCCGCCGCACCGGTTCAAGGTCGCAATCTCTCGACAGGCCCGTTTGGCCTGCCATGCGCGATATCCCTAGGCGAAGGTTAAACCCGCGAATTATGGCCAATCAGGGGTCTGAGCGACTCAAATTCGCCGGCAAGCCGACTCTTTTTGCGTTTTTCAGCTCGACAGCCGGTTCGGTTGGGCCACGAGGCAGCGCCAGATCGCCGCAGATGCGCGATCATCGTCCCGGCCTGGCGCTGGCCTCAGGCAGCCTTCGCCTGGGGCGGCTTCGGCGGAAAGCGACCGTAAAAGCTCTCGCCCTTCTCCGCCATCTCCCGCAACAGCGGCGTCGGCCGAAAGCGCTCGCCATGCCGGTCCGCCAGCTTGTCGCATTGCGTGACGAAGGCCTTGACGCCCATGCCATCGATGTAGCTGATCGTGCCGCCGGTGTAGGGCGCGTAGCCGAAACCGAGGATCGAACCAACATCGGCCTCGCGCGGATCGACGACGACGCCTTCCTCCATGGTGCGGGCGGCCTCCAGAGCCATGGTCGCGAGGAAGCGCTGCTGCAATTCCTCGAAGTCGATGCCGTCGGCCGGCTGCTGCTCGAACATCTGCTTGAGGCCGGGCCACAGCGACTTCTTGGCGGGCTTGGCCGGATAATCGTAAAAGCCCTTGCTGGCCTTGCGACCCAGTCGGCCATCGCTGTTCATCTGCTCCACCAGCTTGAAATGACGCGGGTCGACGGAATCGTCGCCCATGTCGCGCATGGTCGCCTTCATGATCCGAAGCGACAGATCGACGGCGGTCTCGTCGTTGAGGGCGAGCGGCCCGACCGGCATGCCGGCGAACTTTGCCGCGTTCTCGATCATCGCCGGCGGAATGCCCTCGACCAGCATGTCGTAGGCTTCCGACATGTAACGCAGCACGCAACGATTGGCGAAAAAGCCACGGGTGTCGTTGACCACGATCGGCGTCTTCTTGATCGCCCGCACGAAGTCGAGCGCGACAGCCAGCGCCTTGTCGCCGGTCTTTTCGCCGAGGATCACCTCGGTCAGCATCATCCGGTCGACCGGCGAGAAGAAGTGGATGCCGATGAAGCGCTCTGGATCGTCGAAGGCTTCGGCAAGACCTGTGATCGGGATCGTCGAGGTATTGGAGGCGTAGATCGCGGTTTTCGGCAGGACGGCGGCGACCTTGCGAGTCACCTCGGCCTTGACGTCGCGATCCTCGAACACCGCCTCGACGACGAGATCGGCGTCTTTCAACGTGTCATAGTCGGAGGTAGCGGTGATCTTCGACAGGATCGCCTCGGCCTGTTCCTTGGTGGCGCGGCCCTGACCGACGAGCTTGTCCATCAGCGTCTTCGAATGCGCCTTGCCCTTGTCGGCGGCGTCCTGGTCGCGGTCGATGAGCACCACGTCGAGGCCGCCCTGCGCCGCGACATAGGCGATGCCCGCGCCCATGAAGCCGGCGCCAACGATGCCGATTTTCTTCAACTGCGACGCGGGTACGTTCGCCGGTCGGCGCGCGCCCTTGTTCAGCTCCTGCATGGAGACGAACAGCGAGCGGATCATCATCGCCGCCTCGGTCGTCTGCAGGACCTCGGTGAAGTAACGCTGCTCGACCCGCAGCGCCGCGTCGATCGGTAAAAGCAGGCCCTCATAGACGCATTTCACGATGGCGCGGGCGCCGGGATAATTATCGTTGGTCTCCTTGCGGTAGAGTGAGGCGACCGCTGGCCAGACCTGTGCCCCTTGCGCCGAATAGACCGGCCCGGAGGGCAGCTTGAAGCCCTTCTGGTCCCAAGGCTGCACCGGCGACAATCCGGCCTTGAGCATCTCTTTGGCCTTGGCGACGAGTTCGTCTGCCGCCACCACCGCGTCGATCAGCTTCATGCCTTTGGCCTTCTCGGCCGAAAGCGTGGAGCCCTTGAGCAGCATCTGCAACGCTGATTGGGTGTCGGTCAGGCGCGGCACGCGCTGAGTGCCGCCGGCGCCGGGAAAAATCCCGACCTTGACCTCCGGCAGGCCCATCTTGGCGCCGGCCGCCGCGATCCGGCCGTGGCAGGCCAATGCGAGTTCGAGGCCGCCGCCCATGCAGGTGCCGTTGATCGCCGCGACGAAGGGCTTGCCGCAGGTCTCCAGCTTGCGCCAGAGCCAGGACATGCGCCCGACGCCGTCGAACAGCTCCTGGATCGCCGCGTCCTTGTCCTCACGCTTCTTCGCCTCGAAGCTTGCGAACATGCCGGACAGCATCTTGAGGTCGGCACCGCCGGTGAATGAGCCAGTCTTGCCCGAGGTGATGATGGCGCCCGTGATCGCCGCGTTGGCGACGACCTGATCGACGATGCGGTCGATCTCGTCCATCACCGCCGCTGTGAAGACGTTCATCGACCGGTCGGGCATGTCCCAGATGATCAGCGCGATGCCGTCGGCATCGGTTTCGACGGTGAAGTTCTCGTAGCTCATTGGTCCGCTCCCGGTCTTGTCTGCCGGCATCGATTGCCGGCTGAGGAAATTCTTGTCTGCCAGCCGCGTCGGGCCGGACAAGGCGATCGTGTTTTCAGAATTGTGAAACCGTTGTTTGGTAAGGATCTAAGACGACCGGCCATTGCGAGGAACCGAAACCATGACCGCCAAATGCGAGGGGTGCCAAACGTCCCGTCCGCTCGATTTCGATTTCTCGATGGCATTCCAGCCGATCTACGATGTCGTGACCGAGCGGGTCTGGGGCTACGAGGCGCTGGTTCGCGGTCTCGCGGGCGAGGGCGCCTACGCGATCCTGTCCAAGGTCGAGCCCGAGCAGCGTTACCGTTTCGATCAGGCTTGCCGGGTGAAGGCGATCGAACTCGCCAGCCGACTGTTCACGCCGGGCAGCGGCACCAAGCTCTCGATCAACTTCATGCCGAATGCCGTCTACGAGCCGGCAGCTTGCCTTCGCGCGACCTTGACGGCCGCCCGGAAAGCCGACTTTCCGCTCGATTCGATCATGTTCGAGTTCACCGAGGACGAAAAGGTGTCCGACATCGGCCACCTCCAGAGCATCATCGCCGAATACCGCCGGATGGGTTTCACCACGGCGCTCGACGACTTCGGCGCCGGCTATGCCGGGTTGGGGCTTCTCGCCGACTTCCAGCCCGACCTCATCAAGATCGACATGAAGCTGGTGCGCGGCATCGACACCTCGCGCGCCCGCCAGGCGATCATCGCGGCGATGTTGTTCGTCGCGCGTGAGCTCGACATTACGGTTCTGGCCGAAGGCGTCGAGACCGAAGCCGAATTCGTCAACCTGAAAGCGGCGGGTGTGAAGCTCTTCCAGGGCTATTACTTCGCCAAGCCGGCCTTCGAGGCGCTGCCCGCTATCGGCCCGGACGTCGGCACGCAGGTCATGCGCCACCATTACGCGTGAGCGTTCGTTCGAGAACGAACGGCTAGGAGATTCGCGCCTTATCTCAAGCATCAGCCTTGGTCCGCCGGGCCGATTTCGAAGTCAGCTTAGCGACGACCTCCGCCGTCGTTTCGATGGTCGCGAACTCACCCGCAAGATTCGACAGGCTCATGGTATGGACCGCCTCCGCGGTTTCTAGTTGCCCCCGGAAGCCGATACGGTCGAACGTATAGCAGGCATCCTCGACAAGCCTGGCATCGAAGCCGAGATTGCCGGCCATCCTTGTGGTGGTCTCGACGCAATGGTTCGTCGTGATCCCTGCAATGAACAGGGTGTGTTTGCCGCCTTCTCGCAATCGCCGTTCCAGATCGGTCCCAATGAAAGCCGAGTTCACGGATTTCAATAGAACCGGCTCCCCGCCGCTCTCTTCCATGCCGATGATCGTCTCGTACCCGCTCTCACCGCGCCTGAGGCAGGAGCCGGTCTCGGTCGAAGCGTGCCGAACGTGGAAGATGGCGATTTGCTCGCCTCGACAATGGGTCAGTAGCCGACGCGCATTGGTCAGAGCTTCTGGATTGTTGCGCCTCGCGCCAGCCTCTTCCATCTCAAGAAACGCTTGTTGAAAGTCGATGAGAACAAGGGCGCTGTTCTCGAAACCCTTCTTCATCTCACACCCGCTCGATGATCGTCGCCGTGCCCATGCCGGCGCCGATGCACAGTGTCACCAGCGCGATATTCTTGTCCTGACGTTCCAATTCGTCGAGCACGGTGCCGAGCACCATCGCCCCGGTCGCCCCCAGCGGATGGCCCATGGCGATGGCGCCGCCATTCACGTTGATGATGTCGTGGTCGATATCGAAAGCCTGCATGTAGCGCAGCACCACCGCCGCGAAGGCTTCGTTCAGCTCGAAAAGGTCGATGTCCGACAGCGACATGCCCGAGCGCTTGAGCAGCTTTTCCGTCACGTCCACCGGGCCGGTCAGCATCAGCGCCGGGTCGGAACCGATATTGGCGAACGCCCTGATCCGAGCCCGCGGCTTCACGCCAAGCGCCTCTCCACCGGCCTTGGAGCCGATCAGCACCGCGGCCGCGCCGTCGACGATACCCGACGAGTTGCCGGGGTGATGGACGTGGTTCACCGCTTCGAGTTCCGGGTGCGCCTGAATGCCGACCGCGTCATAGCCGCCCATTTCGCCGTGCACGGCGAAGGAGGCGTTGAGGCTGCCGAGCGACTGCATGTCGGTGGACGGGCGCATGTGTTCGTCACGGTCGAGGATGGTCAGGCCGTTCTGGTCCTTGACGGGGATGACGGACTTGGCGAAGCGACCTTCATCCCAGGCCTTGCCGGCGCGCTTCTGGCTTTCCACCGCATAGGCGTCGACGTCGTCACGCGAAAAGCCGTATTTCGTCGCGATGAGGTCGGCCGAGACCCCCTGCGGCATGAAGTAGGAGGGAATGCCGACCGAGGGGTCCATGATCCAGGCGCCGCCGGACATGCCCATGCCGACCCGCGACATCGACTCGACGCCGCCGGCGATGACGATGTCGTCGGCGCCCTGTACGACCTTAGCGGCGGCGAGATTGACTGCGTCGAGGCCGGAGGAGCAAAAGCGCGAAATCTGCATGCCGGGGGCGGCGAAGTCGTAACCGGCCTCGAAGGCGGATGCCTTGGGGATCACCGAGCCGGCCTCGCCGACCGGATCGACGCAGCCGAAGATGATGTCGTCGACGGTTTTGGTATCGATGCCGTTGCGCTCGCGCACCGCCTCGAGAACCTTCGCGCCGAGCCGCACCGCCGGCACCTCATGCAGCGCGCCGTCCTTCTTGCCGCGGCCACGAGGTGTGCGGACGTGATCGTAGATGAAGGCTTCAGCCATCGGGTTTCTCCGGTTTGCGGGCACTCATGCCGCCAGGCGACGGCGCACCATAGTCTGAGATGAAATCGTCGAAGACCCGGGCGAGCCGGTCCGGGTCGGCATAATCGTCGAGGCGCGACAGGAGCACCGTCAGGAGATAATTGTTCGACAAGCCATAACCCGAATTCAGGGACCGCAGCCGATCATAGGCCTCCTGCGTCAGCGCGACGGACATTCGCTTCGGCAAGGGGAGGCGCTTCGGCAAGGGCAGGCGCTTCGTCGGCATCTCGGTCTCCTCGCGCCGAAGGTTAGAACGCGTCGGCCTCCAGCGCCATCATCGCATCAGCCCCGGACGAGATGCGGGCGAGATGGGTGGTGCTCTCCGGCATCAGCCGTTCCATGAAGAACCGGGCGGTGATGCGTTTTTTCTCCAGAAACGCGGTCTGACCGTCGGCGCCGGCGGCGATCTTCTCCTCGGCGATCTTTGCCATGCGGCCCCACATATAGCCAAGCGCCACGAGGCCGAAGAGATGCATGTAGTCGGTCGAGGCCGCGCCGGCATTGTCGGGCTTGGCCATGGCGTTCTGCATCAGCCACATGGTCGCCTGCTGCAAGTCGCCTAACCCCTTCTTCAGCGCCTTGGTGATCGGCGCCATGCGCTCGTCGCCGCGATTGTCCTCGCAGAACTGGCCGACCTCGGCGAAGAAGGCCTGCACCGCCCGGCCGCCATTCAGCCCGAGCTTGCGGCCGACGAGGTCGAGCGCCTGGATGCCGTTGGCGCCTTCGTAGATCTGGGCGATGCGGGCGTCGCGGACGAACTGCTCCATGCCCCATTCGCCGATATAGCCATGACCGCCATAGACCTGCTGCGCCATGACGGCATTGTCGAAGCCCTTGTCAGTGAGGACGCCCTTGATCACCGGCGTCATCAGGCCCATCCAGTCGTCGGCCGCCTCGCGCTCGGCCGCGTCGGCGGAGCGATGCGACAGGTCGCCCTTCAGCGCCGTCCACAGCACCAGCGCACGGCCCGCCTCGTTGATCGAGCGGATCGTCATCAGCATGCGGCGGATGTCCGGATGGACGATGATCGGATCGGCGCTCTTGTCGGGCGCCTTGACGCCGGACAGGGACCGTCCCTGCGTGCGTTCGCGGGCATAGGCGACGGCGTTCTGATAGGCGACGTCGGACAGGGCCAACCCCTGCACGCCGACGCCCAGCCGCGCCTCGTTCATCATCGTGAACATCGCCCGAAGGCCCTTGTGGGCCTCGCCGATGAGATAACCCGTCGCCGCGTCGTAGTTCATCACGCAGGTGGCGTTGCCGTGGATGCCCATCTTCTCCTCGATGGAGCCACAGACGACGCCGTTGCGCGGACCGGGCTTGCCCTCCGTGTCGAGAACGAACTTCGGCACGATGAACAGCGAGATGCCCTTGACCCCGTCGGGCGCACCATCGATCCGGGCGAGAACGAGGTGGATGATGTTCTCGGCGAGGTCATGCTCGCCGGCGGAAATGAAGATTTTCTGGCCGGTGAGGGCGTAGCTGCCGTCGTCTTGCGGGACTGCCTTGGTGCGGAGCAGGCCGAGGTCGGTGCCGCAATGGGGTTCGGTCAAATTCATCGTGCCGGTCCACGATCCCTCGATCATGTTCGGCAAGTAGGTCGATTTCTGTTCGTCGGTGCCGTGGGAAGAAATGGCCGCGATGGCGCCGGCGGTCAGGCCGGGATACATGGCGAAGGCCATGTTGGCGGCCGACATGTATTCGCCGACGGCGGTGGCCAGCGTGTGCGGCAGGCCCTGGCCGCCATAGGCCGGGTCGAAGGCGAGGCTTCCCCAGCCGCCCTCGCGCCAAGTCTCATAGGCTTGCTTGAAGCCCGCCGGCGTCGTCACCGAACCGTCGTCGGAGCGGCGGCAACCCTCGCGGTCGCCCTGCTGATTGAGCGGTTGCAGCACTTTTCCGGCAATGCGCCCGGCTTCGCCGAGAATCGCTTCGACCATGTCCGGCGAGGCCTCGGCGAATCCCGGAAGATTGCTGTAGCGTTCGAAGCCGAGCAGGTCGTTCAAGACGAACAGCGTATCTTCGATGGGCGCCTGATAGGTCGGCATGTCATTCCTCCGTCGCGGTCGGTCGGAGACGGTATGAATATCTTTTACGTAAACGTCAATAAGAGCACTAACGTCTTCGCCGCCGGGCGCGCCGGCTGGCTCTCTTATCATACACCAGTGTTAGAGATTATGCGGGCGCGCCGTAAGGCGGTCGCGCCCGTTTGTGGCTCTGGAGAGTTTCGATCATGATCCGATGCAGGCCAATGCCGCGCGGGACGGATCAGGCGTCCAATTCGCCCAGTTTTTGGCGCAAATGGTCGATCGATACGGTCATCGCACGGATCGAATCCTCGATTTCATCCCGCTGTTCGTAGAGAATCTGCTGCTGCTCCTCGAAGCGCTCCAGCGCCACCTCGATCTGCTTCCGCTTGCCGTTGGGCTGGTGGTAGATCTCGATGAGCTGCTTCGCCTCAGTGAGCGAGAAGCCCAATGTCTTGGCCAGCAGGATGAGACGGAGCCGGGTCCGGTCCCGGCGGCTGTAAAGCCGGGTGGTGCCACGGCGCTCCGGGGAGAGCAGGCCGCGATCCTCGTAGAACCGCAGTGTTCTCAGGGTGACGCCGAATTCCTTCGAAAGATCGCCGATTTTGAACACTGACTTTTGCGAGGCGGCCTCTTGGCTTCGGCCCAGCAGAAAATCGATGTCGACGGAAGACTCTTCGTCCGCCGTTTCGACTGGCTTCAAGTTTGGCATGAGCAGATTTCCGTATTCGCGCAAATTTCCAGAACGCACTTCGCAAAGACGCAGCGCGGTCAAACGGGGCCGCTGGACCCGCACCGGAACCGAATATCGCTTTAAATGAGGCTGTTACAAGACGCTGCGTCAATTCCCCGTCCAGTTTCGGGCCGGCTTATGCGGTTAATCACTAACGAGATCGTAATTGCGTTAACCGATCATTTACCATGTTCGGGTCAGTTTTTCGAACTTACCGCGCGAGCACGTGCCGACGAGACAGAGCCGATCACGGGGCTCCAGCCGACCGGGAAAGCTGAGATGGCCGATCACACAAGACAGGGAAACGGTCGGAAGCCGGAGGAGGCTTCCTCGCTCGATGCGCTCAGCCGTACCCTGGAGGAACTTGAGCAGCGGCTCTCGCGCGTCACGGCAGCCAAGCAAGAGCGCGAGCGGCCGGGCGGCAAGACACCGGTGCGCGGCCCGGCGGAGGCCGGCGCTCTCACGAAAGCCGCCCGTCCGACCTTTTCGGACGCAGTGTCCCAGATCGTGATGCGGCAGAAGATGCTGGAGCGCGAGCCGGGGGAGCCTGAAGCTGGGCCAGCGCCGCAACGCTCGTCGGCCGAGGGGCACGGCGTATCCAAGGGCGACGATGCGGGTTCAGCGGCAATGGCGGACCTTGCCCAACAGCTTGAGCGGCTGCGTGCGGAACTCCGCGACGACATGACACAGAGTCTGCAGCCGCGTTTCGACGACATGCGCGCGGCCTTCGACGATCTGCGCAAGATGATCGCCGAACGGGCCAGTGCCGACCGAATCGATGCCGAGATATCCAAGGTCGACAACGGCTTGACCCGAATGGTCGACAGCGGCGTGGATCACGAAACGGTCCGCTCGCTGCGTGAGGAACTAGAAGCGATCCGCGGTCTGGTCGGTGACACGGCGCGCGAGGAGAGCGTCCAGTCCGTCAGTCGCCGTTGGGACATGTTCGAGACCAAGCTTGCCGGACAATCGGAAGATGACAGCAAGGCCAGGCACGAGTTGAAGGACGAGTTGGAGCGTTTGCGCACATCCCTCGGCTCGCTCGCGAGCGAGGAGCAAGTCAAGGCGGTCGAGCGCCGCTGGGACGAGTTCGAGGATCGTTATCTCGCGGCGCCGGCGGCAGGCGAGGGGGCCGGGTTGTCGGATCTCCTGAAGACCGAGATGAACAATCTGCGCGAGAAGCTCGAGACGCTTGCCTCCGAAAAGTCCATGCGCGCCGTCGAGGAACGCTGGGGCGCACTCGAGGACCGATTCGCCTCGCGCGAGATCGAAGGCAAGATCGAAGCGATGGGCGAGCGGATGGAGCAGCTCGAGGCCGCTCTCGCCAAACTGCCGGAAACCCTCGCCATCGGGCCGCTGGAAAAGCGGGTCCATACGCTGGCGGTCGGCATCGAGACATTGGCCAAGCGCCAGCAGGACGAATTGGATCTGGATCACTTCGCCCTGCTCGATGAACGGCTCGACGAGATCTCACGTGCGATCATGGCGGCCGCAAACCGCACGCCGACGATCGACATGAGTCCGGTCGAGCGCATCGAGGCCCGTCTTCAATCCCTGACCGCCCGGGTCGACGAACTCGCCGAAGACGGCGATTCGGCGGTTCTGTCGGATCGCATCGGCGAACTCGCCGATCGGATCGAGGCGCTGTCCAGCGACAACGCGGCGCAGGAACTTGCCGAACGGATCGAGCGGTTTTCTCTGCAGCTGGAAACTCTCGTCAGCGCGGGCGACGGCGACCCCGTCAAGACCCTGGCGTTGGAAACCCGCCTGCAGTCTCTCGCCGAGCGACTGGAAGAGGTCTCCGCGCCGCGGGTCGATGAGGAGATGGTCAAGGCCCTCGAAACTCAGATCGCACGGCTGTCGCAGCAGATCGGCGAGAACGGCATGCCGGCGGCGATCGCCGATCCCGAACTTGACCAGCGTCTCGCCGACATCGAGCGCCGGCTCGATGAACACCGCGAGGATATCATCATCTCGGCACGCGCGGCCGCCGACGAGGCGGTTCGTCAGATGATCGAAAGCGGCGATCTTCGACAGAGCGAGCACGTCGCCCGTCTTTCCGACGATCTGCGTGCGCTGGAAGCCTTGTCGCGAGACAGCGGCGCGCAATCGGAAGATTTCTTCCGCACCGTGCATTCCACCCTGCTGAAGCTCGTCGAGCGCATTGATCAGATCGAGAGCGAGATCACCGGCAAGGGGCGCGCACGCCGGGACGAACCGGTGGTCTTCGGAAATCCGCCGGCCGGCCCGACCGACGCGGCCGCGACCTCCGCCATGGCCGCCGAGGCTTCAGGTCTGCGGGCGGTCCTCGCGCGTACCCTCAAGGGGCGCAAATCCGCGATCGCGAGCGGCACTGCCGACCCCGCCGCGCGGCCCCCCCGGCGCGGGGACGATCCCGAACTGATGCTGTTCGACGCCGATGTCGAAACCCGCGAGCAGGCCACGTCCCATAGCGCCATGGAAGCGCCGTCTCTGGATGCCGCCGACATTTTCGATACACCGGAAGCTAACCGGCCACTGGCGATCGGATCGGGCACGCCCGACATCACGGCGCTGCTCGAGCGGGTTCGGGCGCAACAGGCGGGTCGTTCGAAGGATGGCGGTCCAGACGGCAAGGCGGACTTCATCGCCGCCGCCCGCCGCGCGGCCATGGCGGCGGCGGCCGAGGCCGAAAGCCTCGATGGCCCGGAGCCGCACACCGCGGCCGGCAAGGTCAGCCTCACCGACATGATTTCGCGTCGCCGCAAGCCGATCCTTTTGGCGATTGGCGCGGTGCTCCTGGCGCTCATGGCCTTGCCGCTCGGGCAAGCGCTGACGTCGATTCCGGACTCCGATGACGAATCCGGACCATCCATTATCGCGGGCAAGCCGTCCTCACCGACCGGGAAGCCCGCCGCTTCCGTCGCCCCCACGGCGGATATGTCGAGCGACGATGCGCGAGCGAAGCAGGCTTCCGGGGTTGCGACGCCGTCGACGATGCCGGACGGGCTCGTCCTGCCGACCGCTACTTTGCCCGCATCGCAGGCCGAGAACAGCGAACCGGCCGGGCCGGCAGGGGCGGGCGAAGCCCGCGCGCCCGCAGCCGGCGATGCCATGCAGGATTCGCTGGTGAGCCGCTCCCTGGAGGCACAGGCCGGCACGGCGCCGGCCGCGGGCGCCGCGATCCCGTCCATGCCGGAAACCATTGGTAATGAGGCACTCGCCAGCGCGGCCCGCGATGGCGACCCGAAAGCGTTGTTCGAAGTCGGGTTGCGCTTGATGGAGGGGCGCAAGGCCGAACCGGACGCCAAAGCCGCGGCGAGGTGGTTCATGGCGTCGGCCGAACGCGATTTTGCGCCGGCGCAATACAGTCTCGGCACGCTCTTCGAAAAGGGCAACGGCGTCACTCGCGACACTTCTTTGGCGCGCGACTGGTATGTGAAGGCGGCAAACCAAGGCAATGTGCGCGCCATGCACAACCTCGCCGTTCTCTACGCGACCGGCGTCGACGGCAAGTCCGACCCGAAACTGGCGGCACGCTGGTTCGAGAACGCCGCCGAGTTCGGAATGACCGATAGCCAGTACAATCTCGGCATTCTCTACGCGCGTGGCGCTGGCGTGGAAGTGGATTTCATTGAATCGTTCAAATGGTTCTCCATCGTCGCGGCGGCGGGCGACGAAGACGCCGGGCGAAAGCGGGACGAAATCAAGAAATCCTTGACGCCGGAGCAGAGCAAACTGGCCGAAGCGAAGGTCGCGGCCTTCAAGCCGAAGCCGCGCGACGAAACGGTCAACACGGTCGAGATGCCGAAAGAGTGGACCGACAAGGAAAACGACCCGATCCAAACGTCTTCGATCGACATGACCCGGGCCGTCCGCAACATTCAGGCGATCTTGATCAAACTCGGTTATGAACCCGGGGCTCCCGATGGGATCGCCGGCGCGCAGACGACCGAGGCAATCAAGTCGTTCCAGAAGGAAGCGGGGTTACAGCCCAGCGGCGACATCAACGAGGCGTTAATCCGCGCTCTTCTGGCGCGCAAGGACGGCTAACGCCCACAGGGTCAACGGCCGCGCCATTGACCTTGACACACATCGGCGTTTGACAGGCGCGGGGGTTCGGGCCAAGACGGTTGGGCCCGTTTGTCTTTCTGGCTCCTTCGAGCAAAGAGCCGACCCGCCGTGAACCTTTACCTTCCGATCGCGGAAATTTCGGTCAATGTCCTGGTCCTCATCGGGATGGGGGCGGCCGTCGGCTTTCTCTCCGGCATGTTCGGGGTCGGCGGCGGCTTTCTGATCACGCCGCTCCTGATCTTCTACAACGTGCCGCCCGCGGTCGCCGTGGCGACGGGCGCCAATCAGGTCATCGCATCGTCGTTTTCCGGCGCGCTCGCCCATTACAAGCGCGGGACGATCGACCTGAAGCTCGGCGGCGTGCTTCTCGTCGGCGGCGCCCTCGGCTCGGTGGCCGGCGTGGCGTTGTTTACCCTGCTGCGCCGAATCGGCCAGCTCGATCTGGTCGTCTCGCTTCTCTATGTCATCTTCCTCGGCGGTGTCGGCGGGCTCATGCTGGTCGAGAGCATCCAGTCGATGCGACGGGTGTCGGGCGGCGGCAGCGGCGAATTTCGTCGCTCGGGCAAGCACAATTGGGTGCACGGACTGCCGCTGAAGATGCGGTTCCAGCGCTCGAAACTCTATGTCTCGGTGATCCCGGTGCTGGGCCTCGGCTTCCTGATCGGCATCCTCGCCGCGATCATGGGTGTGGGCGGCGGCTTCATCATGGTGCCGGCGCTGATCTACCTCTTGCGGGTCCCGACCAACGTCGTGATCGGGACGTCGCTGTTCCAGATCATTTTCACGGCCGCGGTCACCACGGTTCTCCAGGCGGCGACGAATTTCACCATCGACATCGTGCTGGCTTTCCTCCTCATGCTCGGCGGCGTAGTCGGGGCGCAATTCGGCGCCGCGGCGGGGCGGCGGCTGCGCGGCGACCAGCTGCGAGCCCTGCTTGCCCTGCTCGTCCTGGCCGTCGGTCTGCGACTCGGCTTCGAACTGGTGATTACGCCAACCGAATTTTATTCCATCAGCTCGCCCACTGGAGAGTGAGGATGACCGGCCGTCAACGCACTCGCACGCACCGCCTCAGCCCATCGTCCGGCTGCATTGCGGCCGCGCTGGCGGCGGTTGTCGCGCTGCTTGTCCCGGCTAGAGCGCAACAGGTGGAAAGTTTCGAAATCGGCCTGTCGACCAACGAGATCGCCATCACGTCGAATTTTACCGGTGCGCGGCTCGTGGTCTTCGGGGCGCTCGACAACGCCGACGCCCGTCTCTTGCGGCAACAACGCTACGATATCGTCGTCGCACTCGTCGGTCCGCGCCGGCCGGTCGTGGTGCGCAAGAAGGAGCGTACTCTCGGAATATGGATCAACCGGGGGTCGGAAACCTTCAACGCCTCGCCTGAATCCTATGCGCTCGCATCGACCCGTCCGCTGTCCGATATCACGCGCGAGAGCCTGCGCGTCAGCCTTTCCCTTGGGATCGACGATTTGCGGCTGAACATCCGCGATCCCGAGACCGTGGGCGCCGCGATGGCCACCGAACCGGTCGGCCAGGTGATCATCGGCGAATCCGCTGTCGACGGCGAGGGCGACCCTGTGGTCAACCGGGATCAATATGCGAGCGCGCTGCGCCGGATCCGCATGGAGTCCGGCCTCTACAACCAGAGCTTCGGCAGTGTCGAATTCGTCAGTCCGACGCTGTTTCGCGCCGATCTGCGGCTCCCCGCCGATCTTCCGGTCGGCCGGCATACGGTGCGCGCCTATCTGTTCCGCAGCGGGGTGTTCATTCGCGGCGATTCGGAAGCGCTGGTCGTGGTCAAGACGGGTCTCGAGAGCCTGATCGACGATTTCGCCACCCGCTACGGCTTTCTCTATGGGCTGTTCGCGGTGGCGCTGGCGATCTTCACCGGATGGTTCGGACGGATCGTTTTCAAGCGGGATTAGTTTACTCGTCAATGACGAACACAGATTTTCAAACGCCCGATCAGTCGGCGCGACAGGTCACCGAAACCCTCTCCGCTTCCACCGCGTCGGTCTATGGTTCCCACAAGACGGCGTGGACGCTCGGCATTCTCGGACTGGTTCCCTTTGTGCTGATGGCGGTGATCTTCGCCTATGCCGGCCGGTCGTTCATCGCTTATCCGATGCTCGTCCTGGCGTTTTCCGGCTATTCGGCGACGATCCTCGCCTTTCTCGGCGGTATTCGCTGGGGAATCGGAATGGTGTCGCGCGCCCACCGGCGCCGTGTGCTGATCCTCTCCGTGCTGCCGTCGCTGGCCGGTTGGATCTTGCTGTTCGTGCCGAGTCCTTGGATCTTTGCCGGTTTCGCAGCGGCGTTCGCGCTGCAAGGTGCGTGGGATATTTTAGTGGCGCGGCGGCGCGAACTGCCCGCCTGGTTCGGCCGGCTACGGCTGGTGCTCACGGGCGTCGTGGTTCTGTGCCAGATCGTTGCGTTCGCCGCGACCTATTGAGGCATATACGGGCCTGCTATCCGTGGCAGAGCGCGCGGAAGCCGATCGGGTAGATGCGCGCCAGACCGATTACGTAGGCCTTGGCGAACTGAAGATCGAACAGGCCGTGGAAGGCGCGGTCGAGCACGTTGAGCCCGCCGGTGGTGACACCGAAGGATGGCAGGATCATTCGGTTGCCGTCGCTGGCAAAGCACGCGCCGCGTGTCGAGCGCCCCGCGCCGGCGACGCGGGCGACCGGATGCAGATGCCCGGAGACTTCGCCGCTTCGATAGTCCCGGCTCGGCTCGTGCCGGAAGAGCCACGGCCCGACGGCGATCTCCGAAAGGGTTTCGCCGCCGATCCGCGCCGGCGGCTCGGGATCGTGATTGCCGGTGATCCAGATCCACTCGCGCCCGGCCATCAGGCGGGCGAGGGTCTCGCGATAGGTGGCCGGCATGAAGGCCGCGCCGTGACGGTCATGGAAGGAATCGCCGAGACAGATCACCCGTCGCGCGTCGTAGCGGGCGAGCGCTGAACCGAGCAGCGCCAAAGTGGCGGCGGTGTCGTAGGGCGGCAGAAAACTGCCCCGGCGAGCAAAGGCCGCGCCCTTTTCCAGATGCAGGTCCGAGACGATCAGCAGGCGCTCCGACGGCGCGTAAAGCACGCCGGACGGGTCGCAGACGACCGCCGCGCCGGCAAGGGTCGTTTCGAGCCCCTCGCATTCGGTTTGCCGCATCCGCCGCGCCAGCGCATTCATTCGCAGTGATCCGTCATCGTTCGGTGATTCGCGTTTCGTTCCTATCGAACCATTCATTCGGGCAAAGGCAAGGCGACACAGAGTCTCGCAACGGCACGGGTTGATTTGAGCGCCGCAATCGGCGATGAGTGCGCCGCACATAAGGACCCGTTCCGCGCGGGTGGCTATGCCGGGCGCCGATCCCCCGGCCAATCCAGACGTATCTTTGACCGAACCGTTCCGCGGCACCGTCGCCCGGTCCGCCGCGGCGATTTGGCGTCCAGATGTCTTCGGAGCCGATGTTCTCGACTCGCAATCTTTATGCCGACTGGTTCGGCAATGTCCGTGGCGATCTCCTCTCCGGTCTCGTCGTGGCGCTGGCTTTGATCCCCGAGGCCATCGCCTTTTCGATCATCGCCGGGGTCGATCCGAAGGTCGGGCTCTACGCCTCCTTTTCAATCGCCGTGCTGACCGCGATCTTCGGCGGCCGGCCTGGCATGATCTCGGCGGCGACCGCCGCGACGGCTGTCCTGATGGTGACGCTGGTCGCCGATCACGGCCTGCAATATCTGTTTGCCGCGACGATCCTCGCCGGCCTTTTGCAGCTTGTCGCTGGCTTGTTGCGCCTCGGCGACGCCATGCGCTTCGTGTCGCGCTCGGTGATGACCGGTTTCGTCAACGCGCTGGCGATCCTGATCTTCCTCGCCCAGATTCCCGAGTTGGTCGGGGTGCCGTGGATGACCTACGTCATGGTCGCGGCGGGGTTGGCGATCATCTATCTCCTGCCGCGGCTGACCACCGCCGTGCGGTCGCCGCTGGTCACCATCGTGGTGCTGACCGCCGTGTCGCTGTTCTTCGGCTTCGATCTGCGCACCGTCGGCGACATGGGCGAACTGCCCTCGACGCTGCCCTACTTCTTCATGCCCGACGTTCCGCTGACGCTGGAGACGCTGCGCATCATCCTGCCCTATTCGGCCGGGATCGCGATCGTCGGTCTGCTGGAATCGCTGATGACCGCCTCCGTGGTCGACGACCTGACCGACACCGGCTCTAACAAGAACCGCGAATGCTACGGGCAGGGCATCGCCAACACGGTTACCGGTTTCTTCGGCGGCATGGCCGGCTGCGCGATGATCGGCCAGTCGGTCATCAACGTGAAATCCGGCGGTCGCGGCCGGCTCTCCTGCCTGTTCGCGGGCGTGACGCTCTTGTTCCTCATCGTCGCGCTCGGCGATTGGGTGGCGGTGATCCCGATGGCGGCGCTGGTCTCGATCATGATCATGGTCTCGATCGGCACGTTCAGCTGGGACTCTTTCGTCAATCTGCGCACCCATCCGCGCCGCTCCAGCGCGGTGATGCTCGCCACGGTGATCACTGTCGTGTGGACCCACAATCTGGCCATCGGCGTCCTTGTCGGCGTCATGCTGTCGGGCATCTTCTTCGCCTCCAAGGTCTCGCAGATCTTCGCCGTGACCTCGAAGCTGTCGGACGATCGGACGCACCGGACCTACCACGTCCAGGGGCAGGTGTTCTTCGCCTCGGTCGAGGATTTCATCGCCGCCTTCGACTTCAAGGAAGCCATCGACAAGGTCACCATCGACGTCGGCCGCGCCCATATCTGGGACCTGTCCGGGGTCGGCGCGCTCGACCGGGCGGTGATCAAGTTCCGTCGCGGAGGCACGGATGTCGAGGTGCTCGGCATGAACGAGGCGAGCAGCACGCTGGTTGATCGTCTCGGCGTGCATGATAAGCCGGGCGCGCTGGACGAGTTACCAGGGCACTGAGGAGGACGGTATGAGCAAGATTCTCGCGCTGGTCGACGGCTCGCAATACACCCAGAGTGTCTGCGACAACGCTGCCTGGGCTGCCGACCGGCTCGGCGCCCCGGTCGAACTGATGCATATCATCGGCCGCCGGGATACTCCCTCGGCGCCCGCCGACCTGTCCGGCAATCTCGATCTCGGCGAGCGCGAGACGCTGCTCAAGGAACTCGCCGACTTCGACGAGCAGAAGGGCAAGCTGGCGCGCAAACGCGGCCGTCTGGTGCTGGCCGAGGCCGGCGCGCGCCTGAACGAAAAGGGCGTCTCGGCGGTCGAGGAGCGGCTGCGCTCCGGCGATGTCGTCGACACGCTGCTCGAGTTCGAAAAGGACGCCGATCTCGTCGTCATCGGCAAGCGTGGCGAGGCGGCGGATTTCGCCAAGCTGCATCTCGGCTCCAATCTTGAGCGGGTGCTGCGCGCCTCGACAAAGCCGGTTCTCGTCGCCGCCCGTGCCTTCCGGCCGATCCGCCGGTTCATCGTCGCCTTCGATGGCGGCCCGAGCGCGACGAAGGCGATCGGCCATCTCGTCGCCAGCCCGCTCTTGAAGGGCGCGGCCTGCGAACTCGTCATGGTGTCGTCGAAAACGGCGGACGAGCGGCTGGACCGCGCGGCGGAACGCCTGCGCAAGGCGGGCTACGACGTGACCGCGACGCTGGAAAAGGGCGAGCCCGACGAGGTGATCGCCGCCCATGTGAAGCGCGACGACGTCGATCTGATCGTCATGGGCGCCTATGGCCACTCGCGCATCCGCAACTTCCTGATCGGCTCGACGACCAGCGAGATCGTCCGTGCCTGCCTTCGGCCGGTGCTGATGTTCAGATAAGCGATGGGAAGCCTGCTTGGCAGGTCCCGTCTTCTGCCGTTAGGATCGACCAAACGGGAGCCGCCGCGATGGCCGATGTGAAGGAGTTCTCGATTGTCGTGCCAGCCGAGGAGGCCGAGGCGTTGCGAACGGCCGTCGCCAGCGGCGATTACGCCTCCACCGACGAGATCATGCACGAAGCGCTACGCGACTGGCAGGACAAGCGCCACGCGCAGACCGCCGATGCCACGCGGCTGCGGCGCAAATGGCAGGAAGGGCTTGCCAGCGGCCAGCCCGAGCCTCTCGATCTAGCCGCGATCAAGGCGAAGGGGCGAGATATCCTCGTTCGCCGCCGGCCTGGTAAGGATGGCTGAACGTTGGATCGTCCGCAGGCCGCGCGCCGAAGCGGACTTGATCGAAATCTGGCTCCATATCGCCTTGGACAGCCCGCTTGCCGCAGATCGTCAGATCGACCGCATCGGTGAACGCATTCTCGGCTTGGCACGTTTTCCCGAAATGGGGGTTGCACGGCCAGATATCGCGGAGGGCGTTCGCGTCCTGTCGATTCCGCCGTTCCTCGTGCTTTTCCAAGTCGACAGCGACAAGGTCGAGATTGTTCGGATTGTCCACGGAGCTCGCGATCTTCCTTCGATCGATCTGAGTTGACCGAATACTCACCCCAGCGCCGCGCGCACCAACTCCGCCTCCATCGCCTCGGCGAAGACCTCGTCGCGCGCCTCGCCCATGACGCTTTCGCGGCCGATCTCCAGCATGATCGGCACAGCCAGCGGCGAGACCTGGTCGAGATCCTTGTGGACGATGTGGTGCTTGATCCGGGCGAGAAGGTCTGAGACGCGCCGGACGTCGAGAAGCCCGGTCGCCGCATCGTCCCAGGTCGCCCGCATCAGGATGTGGTCGGGCTCGTGCGCCCGCAGCACGTCGTAGATGAGATCGGCCGAGACGGTCATCTGCCGTCCTGTCTTTTCCTGGCCGGGATGGCGCTTTTCGATCAGCCCCGAGATCACCGCGCATTGCCGGAACGTGCGCTTGAGCAGCCAGGAATCGGCCATCCAGGCTTCCAGATCGTCGCCGAGCATGTCCTCGTCGAGGAGGTCGTCCAGCGACAGCTTTCCGTCGGCGATCATCGCGCCGATGTCCCCCTTGGCCCAAATCGAGACCGCGTAGTCGGTGGCGACGAAGCCGAGCGGCTTGGCGCGTGCCCGCTCCAGCCGGCGGGTGAGCAACATGCCAAGGGTCTGGTGAGCGAGGCGACCTTCGAAGGGATAGAGCACCATGAAAAAGCGCTGGCCGTTCGGGAAAGTCTCGATCAACAGATCGTTTGCTCCGGGGATGACCGACTTGCGCTGCTGGATCTCCAGCCATTGCGCTACCTGTTCGGGAAGTGCGCCCCAGCGGGCCGGGTCGGCGAGCATGGCGCGCACCTGTTCGGCCAGATAGGTGGTCAGGGGGAATTTCGCTCCGGCGTAGGCCGGGATCCGGGCGTCCTCGGCGACGGTCTTCGAGACATAGCACTCATTCTCGCGAAGGCCCTCGAAGCGCAGCACCATGCCGGAGAAGGAAAAGGTGTCGCCCATCGCCAGACTCTCGACGAAGCCTTCCTCGATCTTGCCGAGCACCGGGCCGCCGCGGCCGATCGCGCTGCGCGTCTTGCGCCGGATCAGCCGGACGGCCAGCATCGGCGCCTCGATGATGGTGCCGGCGTTCATCCGATATTGCTGGGCGATGCGCGGATGGGTGATGCGCCAGGTGCCGTCCTCGGTCAGCTTGATCTTGGCGTAGCGCTCGTAGACCTTGAGCGCGTAGCCGCCGGTGGCGACGAAATCGACGATCCGGTCGAACGTCTCGCGGTCGAGATCGCGATAGGGAGCGGCCGTCGTCACCTCGCCATAGAGGTCATCGGCGCGGAACGGCTCGGCGACGGCCATGCCGAGGACGTGCTGGGCGAGCACGTCGAGCGCGCCGTCCCTCAGTGGTGGGGTGTCCTGCGCGCCGAGATAATTGGCGTCGAGTGCCGCCTGGCATTCCATCACCTCGAAGCGGTTGGCCGGCACCAGGATCGCCTTGGAGGGCTCGTCCATGCGGTGGTTCGACCGGCCGATCCGCTGGGCAAGGCGGGACGCGCCCTTCGGCGCGCCGACATGGACGACGAGGTCGACGTCGCCCCAGTCGATGC
>DRFF01000176.1 GCA_011050685.1 Aurantimonas coralicida | reverse complement strand
CGCGGATCAGCGCGCCGATGTTGTCGCCCGCCTGGCCCTGGTCCAGAAGCTTGCGGAACATCTCCACGCCCGTCACCGTCGTCTTCTTGGTGTCGCGGATGCCGACGATCTCGACTTCCTCGCCAACCTTCACGATGCCGCGCTCGACACGCCCCGTCACCACCGTGCCGCGACCCGAGATCGAGAACACGTCCTCGATCGGCATCAGGAACGGCTGGTCGATCGGACGCGCCGGCGTCGGAATGTAGCGATCCACTTCCGCCATCAGCGCCCGCACCGCGTCCTCGCCGATGGTCTTGTCGGAATCTTCCAGAGCCGCCAGCGCCGAACCCTTCACGATCGGGATGTCGTCGCCCGGGAACTCGTAGGACGACAGAAGCTCGCGAACTTCGAGCTCGACCAGCTCCAGAAGCTCCTCGTCGTCGACCTGGTCGACCTTGTTCAGGAACACCACAACCGCCGGAACGCCAACCTGGCGCGCCAGAAGAATGTGCTCGCGGGTCTGCGGCATCGGGCCGTCAGCTGCCGACACCACCAGGATCGCGCCGTCCATCTGCGCAGCGCCGGTGATCATGTTCTTCACGTAGTCGGCATGGCCAGGGCAGTCGACATGCGCGTAATGCCGCGCTTCCGTCTCGTACTCCACATGCGCCGTCGAGATCGTGATCCCGCGCGCCTTCTCCTCCGGCGCCGCGTCGATCTGGTCATACGCACGGTACTCGCCGAAATACTTCGTGATCGCCGCCGTCAACGACGTCTTGCCGTGATCAACGTGACCAATCGTCCCGATGTTCACATGCGGCTTGTTGCGCTCGAATTTGCTCTTGGCCATCTTGCCACTCCGTTGTCTAGTCTTGGCTCAGCGAGCCGAATGCCGTTTCGATGGGAAACGCGGTCAGGCGTACTTTTTCTGAATTTCGTCCGCGACCTGGTTCGGCACCTGCTCGTAATGATCGAACTGCATCGTGTACTGGGCACGGCCCTGGGACATCGAGCGCAGCTGGTTGACGTAACCGAACATGTTGGCCAGCGGCACCATGGCGTTGACGACCTGCGCGATACCGCGCGGCTCAGTGCCTTGGATCTGCCCGCGACGCGAATTCAAATCGCCGATGACGTCACCGACGTAGTCTTCCGGCGTCACCACCTCGACCTTCATGACCGGCTCGAGAAGCCGCGGCCCCGCCTTCTGGATCGCTTCGCGGAAACCAGCCCGCGCCGCGATTTCAAAGGCCAGCACCGAGGAGTCGACATCGTGGAACGCGCCGTCCAGCAGCTGCGCCTTAATGTCTACCATCGGGAAGCCCGCAAGCGGCCCCGACGTCAGCACCGACACGATGCCCTTTTGAACGCCCGGAATGTATTCCTTCGGAACCGCACCGCCGACGATCTTCGACTCGAAGCTGAAGCCCTCGCCGATCTCGGCAGGCTCGAAGGTCATCTTGACGCGAGCGAACTGGCCCGTACCGCCGGTCTGCTTCTTGTGGGTGTAGTCGACTTCGGCCTTGCGGGTGATCGTCTCGCGATACGCCACCTGCGGCGCGCCAATATTCGCCTCGACCTTGAATTCCCGCTTCATGCGATCGACGAGAATGTCGAGGTGAAGCTCGCCCATGCCGGCGATGATCGTCTGGCCGGATTCCTCATCCGTCTTGACCCGAAAGGACGGATCCTCGGCGGCCAGCCGGTTGAGCGCGAGGCCCATCTTTTCCTGGTCGGCCTTGGTCTTCGGCTCGATCGCGATCTCGATGACCGGATCGGGGAACTCCATCCGCTCCAGGATGACCGGCTTCAGCGGATCACAAAGCGTGTCTCCGGTCGTCGTGTCCTTGAGGCCGGCCAGTGCGACGATGTCGCCAGCATAGGCCTCTTCGATGTCTTCGCGGGAGTTGGAATGCATCTGCAGCATGCGGCCGATGCGCTCCTTCTTCTCCTTGACGGTGTTCTGGAGCGAGGTGCCCTTGGTCAGAACGCCGGAGTAGATGCGAGCGAAGGTGAGCGAACCGACAAACGGATCGTTCATGATCTTGAAGGCCAGCATGGACAGCGGCTCGTCGTCGGACGACTTGCGCACGATCTCGGCTTCGGTCTTCGGGTCGATACCCTTGATCGGCTTCACTTCGACCGGCGACGGCAGGAAGTCGACAACGGCGTCGAGAAGCGGCTGAACGCCCTTGTTCTTGAAGGCCGAGCCGCAGAGAACCGGCGTGAACCAGACGTCGCAGGTGCCCTTGCGGATCAGCTTGCGAATCTCATCGTTGCTCGGCACTTCGCCTTCGAGGTAACGCTCCATGGCGCCTTCATCGAGCTCGACAGCGGCCTCGATCATCGCCTCGCGGTACTCTTCAGCCTGGGCAAGCATGTCGGCCGGGATATCGAGAACGTCCCACTGGGCGCCGAGATTCTCGTCGCGCCAGACCAGCGCCTTCATCTCGATAAGATCGATGACACCCTTGAGCTCGGTCTCGGCACCAATCGGCAGCTGGACGACGATCGGACGCGCACCGAGACGCGACTTGATCATCTCCACACAGCGAAAGAAGTCGGCGCCCGTCTTGTCCATCTTGTTGACGAAGATCATGCGCGGAACCTGATACTTGTCCGCCTGACGCCAGACCGTCTCGGTCTGCGGCTCGACACCGGCATTGGCGTCGAGAAGCGCAATCGCGCCATCGAGGACGCGCAAGCTGCGTTCGACCTCAATGGTGAAATCAACGTGACCCGGCGTGTCGATGATGTTGAAGCGGCGCTTCTTGCCGTCGCGGCCTTCCCAGAACGTCGTCGTCGCGGCGGACGTAATGGTGATGCCGCGCTCCTGCTCCTGCGCCATCCAGTCCATCGTCGCAGCGCCATCGTGCACTTCGCCGATCTTGTGGGACTTACCGGTGTAGTAGAGAATCCGCTCGGTCGTCGTCGTTTTCCCGGCATCGATGTGGGCCATGATGCCGAAATTGCGGTAGTCTTCGATCTTATAGTCGCGTGCCATCGGGCGTCGCCTTTCGGGCAGAAACTTGAATTACCAGCGGTAGTGCGAGAAGGCGCGGTTCGCTTCCGCCATGCGGTGCGTGTCTTCGCGCTTCTTCACAGCCGTACCACGGTTGTTGGCCGCATCCATGAGCTCGCCCGACAGGCGGTCGACCATGGTCGTCTCGTTGCGGCCACGTGCGGCGGTGATCAGCCAACGGATGGCCAGCGCCTGACGGCGCTCGGGACGAACGTCGACCGGAACCTGATAGGTCGCACCACCGACACGGCGGGAGCGAACTTCCACATGCGGCGAGATGTTCTCGAGCGCCTGGTGGAAGATCACGACCGCGTCCTGGCGGGTCTTCTCGTGGACGGTGTCGAACGCGCCGTAGACGATGCGCTCGGCGACCGACTTCTTACCGTCATACATGACGGCGTTCATGAACTTTGACACGATGAGATCACCGAACTTCGGGTCCGGATTGATTTCACGCTTTTCGGCTCTGTGGCGGCGGGACATACTATCGTCTCTTCAACTGATCAGCGTTGGGGCTTACTTCGGACGCTTGGCGCCGTATTTCGAACGACGCTGCTTCCGGTTCTTGACGCCCTGCGTGTCGAGCACGCCGCGGATGATGTGGTAGCGAACACCCGGTAGATCCTTCACGCGCCCACCGCGGATCATCACCACGGAGTGCTCCTGAAGGTTATGGCCTTCACCCGGAATGTAGCCGATGACTTCGTAACCGTTGACGAGGCGAACCTTGGCAACCTTACGAAGCGCCGAGTTCGGCTTCTTCGGCGTGGTCGTGTAGACACGGGTGCACACGCCGCGCTTTTGCGGGTTGGCCTCGAGCGCCGGAACCGTATTGCGCTCGACTGGGCGAACGCGCGGCTTCCGGACCAATTGGTTGATGGTCGGCATTCCAACCTTCCCTCTTCTTCCAAAACTCAGGTTCGACACGAAACGTCGCGCCACGCAAAAGCGAAGAGCAACTCTCCATGCGCGAAACCGGGCAATCGATCCACTTGTGAGTGGACTGCCCGGAACGAAGCAGAGGACCGCATAGACGGTCTTGCATTCAGCGATGTGACGTCTCGTTGAACGAAGCCTTGTTTGAAGCGCTTGATCCCGGACGTGGCGTCCTTGGGAAGATTCGGCCTCACATCGGCTCTGTTGGGGGGTACTTAACGATTCTCCCCGGACCCGTCAACCCCGGATCCGAAGGAGTTCGCGAGCCTCGCCCGATGGCGGTCTCAATCCTCCGTCGGCGCCGTGCCGCAATCGGCGCGCACGGCGTTTTCTGCATCCGCGACAGCGGTCCTTGACGGCGAAAGGCCGCCCGAGGGCGGCCTTTCCATTCCTGCTTCCACCAAACGGGCGAGGCTACTCCGCCGCGTCCGTGATCGAGGTCAGCATGCGATCGGTCTCGGCCTTGTTGGCGGCCTTGCGGCGATCCTCGATGATGAGGTCGTCGCGCGAGGTAGCGATGCGGCGCACCTGGGTCATCATGCCACCGGTACCCGCCGGGATCAGGCGGCCGACGATGACGTTCTCCTTCAGGCCCTGCAGCGTATCGGTCTTGCCGGCGACCGCCGCCTCGGTCAGCACTCGCGTCGTCTCCTGGAAGGAGGCGGCCGAGATGAAGGACGGCGTCTGCAGCGAGGCCTTGGTGATACCGAGGAGGACCGGATTGCCGGATGCCGGCTTCTTGCCCTCTTCTTCCAGACGCTCGTTGAGTTCCGCCAGCTCGATCCGGTCGACATTGTCGCCCGGAATGTAGCCGGAATCGCCGGACTCGACGATCTCGACCTTCTGCAGCATCTGCCGGACGATGACCTCGATGTGCTTGTCGTTGATCAACACGCCCTGCAGCCGGTAGACCTCCTGGATCTCGTTGACGAGGTAGGACGCCAGCGCCTCCACGCCGCGGATCGCCAGGATGTCGTGCGGCGCAGGGTTGCCGTCGAGGATGTAGTCGCCCTTCTCGATGACGTCGCCTTCCTGAAGATGGAACGGCTTGCCCTTCGGGATCAGGTACTCCATCGGCTCGCCGCCGTCCTCGTGCGGCTCGATGATGATCCGGCGCTTGTTTTTGTAGTCGCGCCCGAATTTCACCGTGCCGTCGATTTCCGCGATCACGGCGTTGTCCTTCGGCTTGCGAGCCTCGAACAGTTCGGCGACGCGCGGCAGACCACCGGTGATGTCCTTGGTCTTCGCGCTTTCCATCGGAATACGCGAGAGGACGTCGCCGGCCTTCACCGTGGCGCCCGGCTCGACCGACAGGATCGCGTCGACCGACTGGAAGTAGCGGGCGTCGGAGCCACGCGCCAGTTTGAGAATCTCGCCATCCTTGCCACGCACCACGATCGCCGGCTTCAGGTCCTGACCGCGCGGGCTCGCCCGCCAGTCGATGACCGCCCGCTTGGTGATGCCGGTCGACTCGTCGGCCTGCTCGGACACCGAGATGCCTTCCACCATGTCCTCGAAGTCGACCGTGCCCTCGAGCTCGGTCAACACCGGACGGGTGTACGGATCCCATTCGGCGATACGCTGGCCGCGCCGGACCGTATCGCCGTCGTCGACGAAGATGCGGCTACCGTAGGTGACGCGGTGCGACGCCCGCTCCTTGCCCGCCTGATCGAGGATGAGGATCGCCATGTTGCGACCCATCGCCACCAGTCGGCCATCGGAATTCCGCACGACGTTACGGTTGCGGATCGCCACCGTGCCCTCGTAGGAGGCTTCCAGGAACGAGGAGTCGACCACCTGCGCGGTCCCGCCCATGTGGAAGGTACGCATGGTGAGCTGGGTGCCCGGCTCGCCGATCGACTGCGCGGCAATGACGCCGACGGCCTCACCCATGTTGACGGGCGTGCCACGGGCTAGATCGCGCCCGTAACACGTGGCGCAGATGCCGGTGCGAATCTCGCAGGTCAGCGCCGAGCGAATGTTGATCGACTGGATGCTGGCGTTCTCGATCACCTCGACGTCGGCCTCCTCGATCGTCACACCGCCCTTGACGATCACCTCGCCGGTCAGCGGATGCAGGATATCTTCCAGCGCGGTCCGGCCGAGGACCCGCTGGCCGATCGACGCGACGACCTGACCGGCGTCGACGATCGGCTGCATGGTCAGACCGTTCTTCGTGCCGCAATCGACCTGCGTGATGATGCAGTCCTGCGCCACGTCGACGAGACGACGGGTGAGATAACCCGAATTGGCCGTCTTCAGCGCCGTGTCGGCCAAGCCCTTGCGAGCACCGTGGGTCGAGTTGAAGTACTCGAGCACGGTCAGGCCTTCCTTGAAGTTCGAGATGATCGGCGTCTCGATGATCTCGCCGGACGGCTTGGTCATCAGGCCGCGCATTGCCGCCAGCTGACGCATCTGGGTCGGAGACCCGCGGGCGCCGGAGTGCGACATCATGTAGATCGAGTTCATCGGCTTCTGCCGACCGTTGTCGTCGAACTCGATCGCCTTGATGCGCGCCATCATCTCGTCGGCGATCTTGTCCGTGCACTTCGCCCAGGCGTCGACGACCTTGTTGTACTTTTCGCCCTGGGTGATCAGGCCGTCATTGTACTGCTGCTCGTATTCCTTCGCCAGCGCCTGGGTCTCGCCGATCATCCTCGGCTTGGTGTCCGGGATCAGCATGTCGTCCTTGCCGAACGAGATGCCAGCCGTACAGGCATGACGGAACCCGAGCTGCATGATCTGGTCGCAGAAGATCACCGTCTCCTTCTGACCGCAGTGACGATAGACCTGGTCGATCATCTTGGAGATGGTCTTCTTGGTCATCAGCTCGTTGCAGATGTCGAACGGAATCGCGGCGTTCTTCGGCAGCAGTTCGCCGATGAGCATACGGCCCGGCGTCGTCTCGTAGATATTCGAGACCGGCTTGCCGTCCGCGTCCACCGTCTTGAAGCGGCCCTTGACCTTGCTGTGCAGGGTCACCGAACGGTTGGCGATGGCGTGCTCGAGTTCGCCGATGTCGGAGAAGGCCATCCCCTGCCCCGGCTCGTTCTCGTTCATGATCGAGAGGTAGTAGAGTCCGAGCACCATGTCCTGCGACGGCACGATGATAGGCGCGCCGTTCGCCGGATGCAGGATGTTGTTGGTCGACATCATGAGAACGCGCGCTTCCAGCTGCGCCTCGATCGACAACGGAACGTGCACGGCCATCTGATCGCCGTCGAAATCGGCGTTGAAGGCCGTACAGACGAGCGGATGCAGCTGGATCGCCTTGCCCTCGATCAGCACCGGCTCGAAGGCCTGGATTCCGAGACGGTGCAGGGTCGGAGCGCGGTTCAAGAGCACCGGATGTTCGCGGATGACCTCATCAAGGATATCCCAGACTTCCGGGCGCTCCTTCTCGACCAGTTTCTTCGCCTGCTTGACGGTGGAGGAGAAACCTTTGGCGTCGAGGCGCGCGTAGATGAACGGCTTGAACAGCTCCAGCGCCATCTTCTTCGGCAGGCCGCACTGGTGCAGCTTCAGCTCCGGACCTGTGACGATGACCGAACGGCCGGAATAGTCGACGCGCTTGCCAAGCAGGTTCTGGCGGAACCGGCCCTGCTTGCCCTTGAGCATGTCGGACAGCGACTTCAACGGACGCTTGTTGGCGCCGGTGATCACGCGGCCGCGACGGCCGTTGTCGAACAGTGCATCGACGGCTTCCTGCAGCATCCGCTTCTCGTTGCGGATGATGATGCCCGGCGCACGCAGTTCGATCAGCCGCTTGAGGCGGTTGTTCCGGTTGATGACGCGGCGATACAGGTCGTTGAGATCCGACGTCGCGAAACGACCGCCGTCGAGCGGGACGAGCGGGCGCAGGTCCGGCGGGATCACCGGAACGACGCTCATGATCATCCACTCCGGCTTGTTGCCGGAATCGAGGAAGTTCTCGACGATCTTCAGCCGCTTCATCAGCTTCTTGGTCTTGAGCTCGGAGGTGGTCTGCGCGAGCTCAGCACGCAAATCGCCGGCGATCTTCTCCAGATCCATGCCCGCGAGAAGATCCTGGATCGCCTCAGCGCCGATCAGCGCGGTGAAGGAATCCTCCCCGAACTCCTCGACGGCGATCATATATTCCTCTTCCGACAGGAGCTGATGCTCCTTCAGAGAGGTCAGGCCCGGCTCGGTGACGATGTAGTTCTCGAAATACAGAACCCGCTCGATATCCTTGAGCGTCATGTCGAGCAGCGTGCCGATGCGCGACGGCAGCGACTTCAGGAACCAGATGTGGGCGACCGGCGCGGCGAGTTCGATATGACCCATGCGCTCGCGCCGCACGCGCGAAAGAGTCACCTCGACGCCGCATTTCTCGCAGATGATGCCCTTGTACTTCATCCGCTTGTACTTGCCGCACAAGCACTCGTAATCCTTGATCGGACCGAAGATGCGCGCGCAGAACAGACCGTCCCGCTCCGGCTTGAACGTGCGGTAGTTGATCGTCTCCGGCTTCTTGATCTCGCCGAACGACCAGGAAAGGATCTTCTCCGGCGAGGCGAGCGAGATACGGATCGAATCGAACGTCTGCGCAGCCACCTGCGGATTGAAGATGTTCATGACCTCTTGGTTCATGCGCTTTCTCCTTCGTGGGGCGAAACCCCGAGTCGCGGCGGATATACCGGCCGCTGAAATCGTTCAATCGTCGAGGCTCGGCGCCATGTCGGCGCCGACCCGGACCGCAACGGGTGCGGTCGATTTTCCCGCGACGTCTATTCGGCCGCGTCAGGCAGACCCTCGGCGGGTGCCGGCAACTCGACCGCCGAGTTCGCCAGATCGACGTCGAGACCGAGCGAGCGCATTTCCTTGACGAGCACGTTGAAGCTCTCGGGAATGCCGGACTCGAAGGCGTCGTCACCGCGCACGATCGACTCGTAGACCTTGGTGCGGCCCGCGACATCGTCCGACTTCACCGTCAGCATCTCCTGCAGCGTGTAGGCAGCGCCATAAGCCTCGAGCGCCCAGACCTCCATCTCGCCGAAGCGCTGGCCGCCAAACTGGGCCTTGCCGCCCAATGGCTGCTGGGTCACGAGCGAGTACGGACCGATCGAACGGGCGTGGATCTTGTCGTCCACCAGATGGTGCAGCTTCAGCATGTAGATGTAGCCGACCGTCACCTGCCGATCGAAGGCCTCGCCGGTGCGTCCGTCATAGAGCGTGACCTGGCCCGAACCGTCGAGCCCCGCCTTTTCCAGCATTTCGACGATGTCGTGCTCGACCGCGCCATCGAAGACCGGCGTCGCGATCGATACGCCGCGGGTCATCTGCTTGGCCAAGATGACGACACTGGCGTCGTCGTAGTCCTTGACCTTCTCGTTGCGGTCGTTGTCGCCTAGCAGTCCGGCGATCTCATCGCGCAGCGGCGAGACGTCACGGGACTGGTTATAGACCTCGAGCATCTCGCCGATCTTCTTGCCCATGCCCGAACAGGCCCAGCCAAGATGCGTCTCGAGGATCTGCCCGACATTCATGCGTGACGGCACGCCCAGCGGGTTGAGCACGATGTCGACATGCGTGCCGTCCTCGTTGAACGGCATGTCCTCGACCGGCAAGATGCGCGACACCACACCCTTGTTGCCGTGCCGTCCGGCCATCTTGTCACCCGGCTGGATCTTGCGCTTGACCGCGACGAAGACCTTGACCTGCTTCATGACGCCGGGGGGCAGCTCGTCACCGCGCTGCACCTTCTCGACCTTGTCCATGAAGCGCTGCTCGAGGGTGGTTTTCGCTTCGTCATAGACGTTGCGCAGATCCTCCAGTTCGGCCTGCAGCTTCTCCTCCTCGACGGCGAACATCCACCACTGCGAGCGGGGATACTCGTTCATCGCGTCGGCGGAGATGGTTGCGCCCTTCTTGAAGCCCTTCGGCCCCGCGATGGCGGACTTTCCGCCCAGCATCTCGATCAGGCGGCCATAGACGTTGCGGTCGAGAATCGCCTGTTCATCATCGCGATCCTTGGCGAGTCGCTCGATCTCCTCGCGCTCGATCGCCATGGCGCGTTCGTCCTTCTCGACGCCGTGACGATTGAACACCCGAACCTCGACGACCGTGCCATAGGCGCCCGGAGGCATACGGTTCGACGTATCGCGGACGTCGGAGGCCTTTTCGCCGAAGATGGCGCGCAGGAGCTTTTCCTCCGGCGTCATCGGGCTTTCGCCCTTCGGCGTGATCTTGCCGACCAGAATGTCGCCCGGCTGCACCTCGGCACCGATATAGACGATGCCGGCCTCGTCGAGATTCTTCAGCGCTTCTTCCGACACGTTCGGAATGTCGCGGGTGATCTCTTCGGGTCCGAGCTTGGTGTCGCGCGCCATGACCTCGAACTCCTCGATATGGATCGAGGTGAAGACGTCGTCGGCGACGATGCGCTCCGACAGGAGGATCGAATCCTCGTAGTTGTAGCCGTTCCACGGCATGAACGCGACGAGCACGTTCCGCCCGAGCGCCAGATCGCCGAGATCTGTCGACGGACCATCAGCGATGATGTCGCCCTTTTCGACCGGGTCACCCACCGCCACCAGCGGACGCTGGTTGATGCAGGTGTTCTGGTTCGAGCGCTGGAACTTCATCAGACGGTAGATGTCGACACCGGACTTGCCGGCCTCCAGATCCTCCGTCGCGCGGATGACGATACGCGTCGCGTCGACCTGGTCGACCACGCCGGTGCGGCGCGCACCGATCGCGGCGCCCGAATCGCGGGCGACGATCGATTCCATGCCGGTGCCGACGAACGGCGCCTCGGCGCGAACCAGCGGCACCGCCTGACGCTGCATGTTCGAGCCCATCAGAGCGCGGTTGGCGTCATCGTTCTCAAGGAACGGAATCAGCGCCGCGGCGACCGAAACCAGCTGCTTCGGCGATACGTCCATCAGATCGACATTGTCGCGCGGCGTCATGAAGACGTCGCCCGAATGACGGCAGACCACGAACTCGTTCTGGAACCGGCTGTCGTCGGTCAGGACGGCGTTCGCCTGTGCGACGTGATGCTTGGATTCCTCCATCGCCGACAGATAAACGACATCATGGGTGACGATGCCGTCGATAACCTTACGGTACGGGCTCTCGATGAAGCCGTATTTGTTCACCCGCGCGAACGTGGCGAGCGAGTTGATCAGGCCGATATTCGGGCCTTCCGGCGTCTCGATCGGGCAGATCCGGCCGTAATGCGTCGGATGCACGTCGCGCACCTCGAAGCCGGCGCGCTCGCGCGTCAGGCCGCCGGGTCCAAGCGCCGAGAGGCGGCGCTTGTGGGTGATCTCCGACAGCGGGTTGGTCTGATCCATAAACTGCGACAGCTGCGACGAACCGAAGAACTCGCGCACGGCGGCGGCGGCGGGCTTGGCGTTGATCAGATCCTGCGGCATCACCGTGTCGATCTCGACGGAGCTCATGCGCTCCTTGATCGCGCGTTCCATGCGCAGCAAGCCGACGCGATACTGGTTCTCCATCAACTCGCCGACCGAACGCACCCGGCGGTTGCCGAGATTGTCGATGTCATCGATCTCGCCCTTGCCGTCCCGAAGGTCGACGAGGGTTCTGACCACCGCGAGAATGTCTTCCTTGCGCAGCACGCGCACGGTGTCCTCGGCGTCGACGTCGAGACGCATGTTCATCTTGACGCGGCCGACGGCCGACAGGTCATAGCGCTCGCCGTCAAAGAACAACGAGTTGAACATCGCTTCGGCGGTCTCGATCGTCGGCGGCTCGCCGGGACGCATCACCCGGTAGATGTCGAACAGCGCGTCTTGACGACCTTCGTTCTTATCGACCGCCAGCGTATTGCGGATATAGCCGCCGACATTGACGTGATCGATGTCGAGAACGGTGATCTCGTCGTAACCGGCCGCGATCAGGTCGATCAGATTGCCCTTGCGCTCGCCGGTCTTGGCATCGACGGTAATCTCGAGCTCGTCACCGGCCTCGAGATACACTTCGCCCGTCTCAGGATTGACGATATCCTCGGCGATGTAGGATCCGGCAAGATCCTCCTCGGTCGCGCGCAGGGCCTTGACGCCCTTCTCCTGCATCTGGCGAGCCTGGCGAGCGGTAACTTTCTTGCCGGCCTCGACGAGAACCTCGCCGCTGTCGGCGTCGATGAGGTCGACGACGGCGCCCTGGCCGCGCACGCGCTCCACCGAGAATGGCACGCGCCAGCCCTTCTTGTCCTTCTCGAACTTCACGGTGTCGTAGAAGGTCGACAGGATCTCCTCGCCATCCATGCCGAGCGCCATCAGCAGGCTCGTCGCCGGAATCTTGCGGCGGCGGTCGATGCGCGCATGCACGACGTCCTTGGCGTCAAACTCAATGTCGAGCCATGAGCCACGATAGGGAATGACGCGGGCGGCGAACAGCAGCTTGCCCGACGAGTGGCTCTTGCCCTTGTCGTGATCGAAGAACACACCCGGCGAACGGTGCATCTGCGAGACGATGACGCGCTCGGTGCCGTTCACGACGAAGGTGCCGTTGGACGTCATGAGCGGCATATCGCCCATGTAGACGTCCTGCTCCTTGATGTCCTTGACCGACTTGGAGCCGGTGTCGTCGTCAATATCGAACACGATGAGGCGCAACGTCACCTTGAGCGGCGCAGCGTAGGTCAGATCGCGCTGACGGCACTCCTCAACGTCGAATTTCGGCGCCTCAAATTCGTATTTCACGAATTCCAGCATCGCCTGGCCCGAGAAGTCAGAAATCGGGAAAACCGACTTGAAGACGGCTTGCAGCCCCTCGTCGAGACGCCCGCCTTGCGGCTCGTCGACCATCAGAAATTGATCGTAGGAGGCCTTCTGGACCTCGATCAGGTTTGGCATCTCGGCGACTTCGGGGATCGACCCGAAGAATTTGCGTACCCGCCTGCGACCGCTAAACGTCGTCGTTTGAGACATCGTCGCTCCTTCTCGTGACAACGCCCTTGACCAAAGGGCTTGAATTCTCTTCCCTCTCCGTCGAGAGGTACCGCGGGCCAAAGGGCCGGTGCGGCTGACAGATCTGCCGGGCGAAAGGCCCGCGTCTCCAAACGGTTCTATGAGCCGTCTGAACACGCGCGCGTCACGTCACTCCAGTTCCTGCCTCGTTCGGGATCGGACCGCCGTCCGCCCGGCTCGCCATGGCGCGAGCACGGAAGGCGGAACGGCAAAATGCCGTCCCGCCCGCCGGATTTTGGTGCGCAAGCGCGGGAAACCCGCGATTACTTGACTTCGACCGTGGCGCCAGCCTTCTCGAGCTGCTCCTTGAGCTTCTCGGACTCGGCCTTGTCGACCGCTTCCTTGACCGGCTTCGGCGCGTTGTCGACGAGGTCCTTGGCTTCCTTCAGGCCAAGGCCCGTGATCGCGCGGACTTCCTTGATGACGTTGATCTTCTGTGCGCCGGCGGCGACGAGGATCACGTTGAACTCGGTCTGCTCTTCAGCCGCTTCGGCCGGAGCACCGCCGCCAGCAGCGGCGACCGCCACAGGAGCCGCAGCGGAAACGCCCCATTTTTCTTCCAGCATCTTCGAGAGTTCAGCCGCCTCGAGGACGGTCAGGCTCGACAGGTCTTCAACGATCTTGGCGAGATCAGCCATGTTTGTATTCCTTTGGATTCGAACTTTGGTTTGAGCAGCGAGGAACCGTCTTCACGCCGCCTCGTCCTTCTTGGCATAGGCCCCGAAAACACGCGCGAGTTGTCCCGCGGGTGCCTGGAGAACCCCAGCGATCCGAGTGGCCGGCGTATTGATCATGCCGACCAGCTTGGCCCGGAGTTCGTCCAACGACGGCATGGAGGCCAAGGCCTTCACACCATTCGCATCGAGTGTGGTCTTGCCCATCGTCCCGCCCAGGATGACGAGCTTGTCGTTCCCCTTGGCGAAATCGTTGGTGACCTTTGCCGCCGCGACCGGGTCGCCTGAATAGGCGATCAGGGTCTGGCCCTCGAACAACGTCGAGATGCCTTCGGCGTCCGTGCCTTGAAGAGCGATCTTGGCGAGGCGGTTCTTCGCGACTTTGACGGTGCCCCCCGCATCGCGCATTTTCGAACGATAATCGTTCATCTGCGCGACCGTAAGACCGGCATAGTGGGCCACGACGACCGTTCCCGAGTCCTTGAAGGTCTCGTTGAGCGTCGAGACAAATTCGCGTTTTTCCGCTTTGTCCACTGCCTCTCTCCATTTAGCCTCGGCTTCCGAAGAAGCCGCGGCCGGTTGCCTTTTGCCGCCCGGATCATCCGGACGACGCTCGGAGATCCTGTCCCCTCGGCCAGACCCTTCGCGGATTCCGCGGAACCCATGGGCGACACAAGGCATTCAGAGGTTCGAACCAAGAACCCGGGCTGATCCCGGAGAATTCGGAACTTCCCCGTCTCATGCGGGCTTTCTGACGATTAAGACCGGATGCCGAAGCAACCGGTCGCCCACAATCTCGGACAGGCATTCAGGGAGCCCCGAAAGGCCCCCACGCACCGGGGCGAGCCCCGGAACCTTGGTATAGGTGATCGGCGCATATAGGTGCGCCGCTCACCGGTGTTAAGGGTCGGACCTACGCCGCACTCAGAGTCGACGGATCGATCTTGACGCCAGGCCCCATCGTCGAGGTGATCGCGACGCGCTGGACATAGATGCCCTTGGCGCCCGAGGGTTTGGCCTTCTGGACAGCATCGGCAAAGGCACGGATATTCTCCGCGATCGCCTTGCCATCGAAGCTCGCCTTGCCGACACCAGCATGAACGATTCCGGCCTTTTCGACGCGGAACTCGACGGCCCCGCCCTTGGATGCCTTCACAGCAGCGGCGACGTCCGGCGTCACCGTGCCGACCCGCGGGTTCGGCATTAGGCCGCGCGGTCCCAGAACCTTGCCCAGCCGACCCACGAGAGCCATCATATCCGGCGTGGCGATGGCGCGATCGAAATCGATCGTGCCGCCCTGAACCTGCTCGACGAGGTCCTCGGCTCCGACAATGTCGGCCCCCGCAGCTTTCGCCTCCTCGGCCTTGTCGCCCCGCGCAAACACTGCGACGCGGACCGTGCGTCCGGTGCCGTTCGGCAGATTGACGACGCCGCGAACCATCTGGTCCGCATGACGCGGGTCGACGCCGAGATTCATCGCGACTTCGATCGTCTCGTCGAATTTGGCGCTCGCACGGCCCTTCAGCAACTCGACGGCCTCGTCGAGACCGTAGAGCTTGATGCGGTCGATGCCGTCGCGGGCGTTACGGATGCGCTTTCCAGCTTTTGCCATCGTCTCAACCCACCACTTCGAGGCCCATGGAACGGGCAGAGCCCTCGACCATAGCCATGGCCGCTTCCACGTCGTTCGCGTTCAAATCCTTGAACTTCTTCTCGGCGATATCGCGAACCTGCTCGCGGGTCACCGAACCGGCGACGCTCTTGCCCGGCTCCTTGGAGCCGCTCTTGAGATTCGCCGCCTTCTTGAGGAAGTAGCTCACCGGCGAAGTCTTCATCGCGAAGGTGAAGGATTTGTCCTGGTAATAGGTGATCACCACCGGGATCGGAGAGCCCTTCTCCTGGTCCTGGGTCTGCGCGTTGAACGACTTGCAGAATTCCATTATGTTGATGCCACGCTGACCGAGCGCCGGACCGATCGGGGGCGACGGCGTCGCCGATCCGGCCGGAACCTGCAGCTTCAGCTGGCCCTGTATTTTCTTAGCCATTTGCTCCTGCCTTCATTTGTTCGAGCCGAACGACCGGTCAATCAGCGACTCAGCCCCCGGCTACCTGCAGTTCGCGCGGTGCGGCATCTCCGACCGGCTAGAGCCGGATTGCCTTCCGCACGATGATTCGGACCAAAAGCCCGTTCTGGTCAGACCTTTTCGACCTGACCGAATTCGAGATCGACCGGCGTTGCACGACCGAAGATCGAGACCTCGACCTTGAGCCTCGCCCGCTCCTGATCGACTTCCTGCACGACGCCGTTGAACGAGGCGAAGGGACCGTCGGAGACCCGAACCTGCTCGCCGATATCGAACGAGATCGTCGGCTTCGGCCGATCCACCCCGTCCTGCACCTGCATCAGGATTTGCTCGGCTTCCTTGTCGGTAATCGGGACCGGCCGATTGTCCGGTCCGAGAAAGCCCGTGACCTTCGGCGTGTTCTTGATCATCGAGAAGACCTGATCGGTCAACTCGGCCTTGACGAGGACGTAACCGGGGAAAAACTTCCGCTCGGCATCGACCTTGCGACCACGACGCACCTCGACCACCTTCTCGGTCGGCACGAGGATCTTTTCGAACTTGTCGGAGAGCCCTTTCTGGCGGGCCTGCTCCTCGATCGATTCGGCCACCTTCTTCTCGAAATTGGAATAGGCGTGGACGATGTACCAGCGGGCGGTCATGAAATTTACGATGTCTCCTGCGGCGTCGGCGTCAAACGCCGGCATTCATGATCAGGCCCACGACATAGCCGAGCACTTGATCCGCGACGAAAAAGAAGGTCGCGGCGAATGCGACCATCACGAACACCATGATCGTCGAAATGATCGTCTCACGGCGGGTCGGCCAAGTGACCTTCGCGGTCTCGGATCGAACCTGCTGGAGAAATGTGAAAGGATTGGTTTTGGCCATACACCGCTCACAGCTAATGCGCGTGAAGGCTGGTCGCCAGCCTCACGCGCCACATGTCGATCGCCGTTCCTCTACCCGCCCTTGCCGCGATTCACAAGGGCCGGCTCGACAGAATCTCATTTCCGGCGAATGGCAGGGGCAGAGGGACTCGAACCCACGGCCTGCGGTTTTGGAGACCGCCGCTCTACCAACTGAGCTATACCCCTTCGGTTGCGCGGAGATATCGCCTCACGGAGCGAACTGCAAGATCATTTTTCGCCGCGGCCCTTGGAGGATCGGCTGCGGGGGCCGATGACGGCGATGGGAGCCCCCTTGGAGACACACTGTCGCCAGCAGCCCTAAATCACCCGTGTCGGGATGCCGTCGCAGTTTCCATTGGACACTTTCCTGACCGATCGGTACATCCGCCGCCGACAGATGGAGGCTGTCGCTGCCGCCAAATCGGCCGAGCGACAACGAGACCGGAGCCGGCCACCCATGACATCGGCGATGCGGCATAAGGCTTTGATCCTGTTCGATGTAGACGGCGTGATCCTCGATTCGCGCCGCAACATGGAAAATGCGTGGGCCAGCGTGCGCGACGAACTCGGTGTCAGCGTCTCCTTCGAAGCCTATTTCGCCGAGATCGGTCGCCCCTTCCCCGACATCATGGCCCGGCTCGGTCTCGCCCATGCGGCCTGCACCGTCGAACGGGTGTTCCGCCGTGCCTCCAGCCAGTCGCTTCACGAGACGCCCCTCTTCGACGGCGTTGTGCCGATGCTATCGACGCTCGCCGAGAGCGGTCGCAGGCTCGGGATCGTGACGTCGAAGGATTCGGCGCGCACCGAGCTCGTCCTCGATCGCCTCGCTGTCAGCTTCACGGTGGTCATGACCCCGCGTGACGGGCTGCGCGGCAAGCCGTCGCCCGACCATCTCCTCTTCGCCATGGCCCGCTGCAATGTCGATCCGGCGAACACGGTCTTCGTTGGCGATATGGACTCCGATGCAGAAGCGGCGCGCCGGTCCCACGTCGACTACGTGCATGTCGACTGGGGCTATGGTGCAAGGCCAGCGGACTGCCTCTTTGTGGCTGCCACGCCGGACGATCTCACCTCATTCCTGCTCAGCTGAGGATTCTGCCCATGGCATCGCGTATCGTCGCCGTCATACCCTGCCGCTTCGGCGCCTCCCGCTTTCCGGGCAAGCCGATCGCTGACATCAATGGCAAGCCGATGCTGTGGCACGTCTACCAGCGCACGATCGAGGCCGAGGGCATCGACGCCGCCACCATCGCCACCGACGACGACCGCATCCGCAAGGTCTGCGAAGTGCTCGACCTGCCGGTGATGATGACGCGCGGCGATCATGCCTCGGGCACCGACCGTGTGGCCGAATGCGCGGCGCGCCTCGACGCCGACATTATTGTCAACGTGCAGGGAGACGAGCCGATGATCGACCCGCAGGCCATCGCGCGGGTGGCCCGCAGCATCGCCGCCTGCGACGATCCCAACGTCCAGGCGTCCAACGGCTACAATGAGATTGCCTCACCGTCCGACGCGATCGACACCAATGTCGTGAAGGTCGTCACCACCACCGCCGGTCTCGCCATGGCCTATTCGCGCCTGCCGATCCCCTATCCGAAGGGCGGCGCCGTCCGCCATCTGCGTCAGCTCGGCCTCTATGCCTTCCGGCGCGAAGGGCTGGAGCGCTTCGCCTCGCTGCGGCCCGGTCCGCTGGAGCAGGCAGAGGGGGTCGAGATGCTGCGTTTTGTCGAACATGGCTACGGCGTGATGATGGTCCAGGTGCCGAATGACGAGGGCATTCCCGTCGACACCCCCGCCGATCTCGACCGGGTCCGCGCCATGATGGCGGGCGGCCATTGAGGATCGACTGTCAAGGCTGTCGTCCCGCGTCCGCGATGCAGGCAAGCCGACACACTGCCCCGGAGTAGCAGTCATGACCGAGGCGGTGCGGCGGCCTTTCGATCCCGCCGAGGAACAGGTGATCGCCGGCGATTTTCCGGCCCTGGCGGCGCGTCATGCGGCATGGCTGCGAGGGCGCGGTCTGCTCGACCGCCCCTGGTTCGTCCTCGGCTCCGCGCCCGACCCCCATGTCCCGCAGCTCTTCCCGCCACGGACAGCCCACATCCACGTCAAATATGCCGGACATTCCGCACGCCAGCACGGGTTGCCATCCGGGGACCTGACCTTTCTCCTGGCCAAGACGACCAACGCGCAGATCGCCGAGTTGGACCTCAATGCCGTCCTGCGGCTATGCAAACGCCACAGCCTGCTGACCCTCATCCGCCGCAACCTGCCGGTCTTGGGCGCGAGGGAATGCGCCCTCACCCACCGTGAACGCGACGCCTTCATCATCGGGACCCTGGGCAGCCTGTTCGGCGGCAGCGGCGTCGAAATCCGTCCCTCCAACGGAATCGCACTCATCGCCTATGCCCTCGCCGTCGGCATCCCGCAGATCATCGTGGCGGGCATCTCTCTGCAGAGCGACGGCTACGCCTATGACCGCTCGGCACGAGTGCGGCGGCATCTGGAGGAAGACAGGGCGGCGCTGGCGGTTGTGGCGGCGCGTCATCCCGAGGTCGTGACGACGGAGCCGGGCCTCAGCCGGGCGACCGGCCTTCCGCTACTGGCAGGGGTCCCCGCGGCCCGAACAGGCTGAGCAGTATCGCCAGCTCAGGGACGGCTTTTCATCTCGCCAGAAGCCTTCGCCGCGAGCTTCTGCTTGCGCGTTTTCGGCTTCAGCGATCGCAGCAAGCCATCGACCCGCCCCTGCAGGCGGGTCAAGGAAAACAGCCGGTCGATTGCCATATTCGAGCCTTCGAGCCGTTCGGCCAGGACCTGCGACGCGACAAGCGACAACTCTTCCGAGGCCGTGTCGGGGAACCTGCGGGCAATCGCCTCCAGCCCGCTTGTCTCCGGCGCCCCGATTCTCTCGATCTTGTTCGATCGCAGCAACAATCTTTGTACGATCTGCTCGAAGGTCCAGTCGTGATCGTGAAACAGCTTCCATTGCACCGAGCGTTGCGCGGTGAAGCCGGCCAGCACGATCCGCGAGGTCGGGCAATTCTCCACCAGCCACACGGCCAGCGCAAAACCGCTGGTCGGCACATGGCTCGAGGGATAGAAGTCATCGAAATAGTGGGCGAGATCGAGAAAGCCCGCCCTGGCGCCGCCGAACTCCTCGGCCCGGCTGAACGTCTCGGCCGGCGCCGCCCGCAGATTCAGGACGCCGCGAAATTTCGGCGAGCGCAACAGACCAAGGACGCTTTCCACCTCGTTTCGATAGACGATGTTGGCACCAGCCGGACTGCTCCTGGCCACGAGCAGGCAGGAGCCCGCGAACGGTTCGGACAGAACCTTGAACACCTTGTTGAAGAACATGTAGAGCGCGTCATCGCCAAAACGCTGTCGCAGCGCCGCGATGTCGACGGCGTCGCTGTTGGCGACGAGAACGATGCGTTCGAAGCCGGCGAAAAACGTTGCCCAGCCGTCACGATCGCCGATCCAGGAGGTGGTGTCCGCCATCCGCTTCCTCTTTTTGAGATTCCGGGGATTTCGCGATCCGGCCGGCGCGACCGCGGGGAGCCGCGTTCTTTCTCAGTCGCCGCGCTGCACGACATGCAGGGTGCGTTCGCGCGCCGCGAACCACTCCTCAGCATAGTCGTCGTCCTTGTATTCGTCGAAATACGGTCCGCCGTCAGTGAAATGGACATTCTTGGCGTCGGCGCGATGGTCGTATTCGTTGACCAGCCAGTTCCAGGCTGCCGGCAATTCGCCGATAGTCTCGTCGCCGTCGAGCCACTTGAACTGGTGCAGCTGCAGGCCGGTCGCGGTGTTGACGAAATCCGGAGTCAAGGCACGGCACCTGGCGTTATTGAACAGCATGACGCTCGACCAGTTCTTCTTTTCGTATTTGGTCTGCGTCTGGCCGAGAAATTTGGTTTCTACCTTGGGCTGGTAGTCATGCTTGACGCACATGACGGCGTAGCGATCGTCACGCAGCGCCCAGAGCTCCGCGATATCGGCCCGCATGAGCATGTCGCAGTCCACGAACAGGCTCCATCCCTGGAAGCCACTGAGATAGGGCACCAGAAAGCGGGAGAAGGAAAATTCCGTCGACTGGAGGGCATTGCGCTCGCGTTTGAAGATGCCTTCCAGATTCGGCAGATAGAGCGGCGAAAACACTACCGGAACCGATGAGCGCTCGAGAATGCTCTGGCAAAGGACGTGATAGGCGATCACTTCCTTGGAATCGAAACCGATGAAGACCTGTACTGTCGGTTGCGTCACGAGGCCACCTTGCTGAATTGCGGAACGATGGCGTCATACACCGGCGATGGGCAAAGGCCAATGTCGCATGGCATCGGAGTGACAAGTGCGCCCGAGCGACCGTGAGCCGACCCTTTTTTCCGGACGAGACGCAATGGCGTCAGGGAGTCCAGAGGCGAAGCCCGATATCCGCCGCAAGTTCGGGCTCGCTCGTCGCGACGCGCGGGTCGCTCCTCAACTTTTCGAGCGCATAGCGGTCCTCGGCGATCTGCCAGCGCGGCCGCGCCAGCGTGTCATAGGAATGTCCGGTGCGCACGAAGGAAAAACCTGACAGGACGATCTCCGGCACACCCAGAAAGAGGCCGTAGCACAAGGCCGCGATTCCCGTGGAGGGCTTGCCCAGATCGCCAATGCCCGTCATCTCCGGCCCGATCAGCGCCAGGTTGATCGCCTCGCGATCATCGGGATGAAGCGAGACCAGCGCACCGATCTTTGCCTTGCGCTGGCGCATCAGCCTCCAGTGCTGCCGCCATTTGGGCCGCGGGCTGAACCACAGCATGGCCCGCGTTTCCAAGTCGGGAAAGACGTCCCAGGACTCCACCGGTCTGCGCACGGTGAGAGCCGCCGGCCCCCAGCCGAACCGCTTCGCGGCGAGGCCGGAATTGTTGATGTCGACACGGGCATGGCTCGCTTTGAGCGCATCGGGCATCGCCGGCTCGGGAGCTCCGCCGAGCAGCACCCAAGGGCGATGAAGCAGCCCAAGACGGTCCATGTGCGCACGGTGCGCGTCGCGGATCGTAACGAGCCGGGGCGTTACAGGGCCGGTGGTCACGTGTTCAGCCGTCATCGACGCGCCGTCTCGTAATGCGCTCGGATCGTCCGGGCAATCTCTTCAGCCTGATCGGTGAAAGAATAGTCATAGGGGGATAGATCGCCCGCGAAAGGCCGGGTCAGCCGCAGCGTCTCCTGCAAATCCTCGTGAAACCACTCAAACTTCTCGAGCCGCTCGCCCCCGATCGGAGCCAGATCGAGGCTGTAGACCGGGCGCCCCGAGGTCAGCGCCTCGCAGTGCATCGTCACTGTATCCTTGCCGATCAGAAAGGCGTCGGCGGCCGCGAGATAGTCGTGGTAGGGATTTTCCCCAGTCCGGTCCCAGACATGGACGCCCGTTTCGGCGACCCCGATCAGCGCTTCCAGCAGCATCGGTTCGCTGCGGCGGGACGTAGAGACGAGCACCAGGCGGCCTTCCACGGCCAGTTTCCGGGCGGTCGCGACCAGTCGGTCGATCGTCGGCGCGTCATAGTCGTAGGCACCATTCGGCCCACCCAGGAGCATCACGACGATCGGCCTGTCGTCGCTGGGATCCAGCCAGCGCCCGCGCGCCGCCTGTCGTCGCTCGTCCAGCCAGGGCCGCTTGATCCGATGGGGCACGCCGATCATGCTGCGATACTCGGTGCCGTCCAGCCTATCGCTCTTCCAGTCATGGCGGGAGATGAAGGCAAGATCGTAGACCCCCCGCGACGGCTGCGCCGGCGGCTGCAGATGCACCGCGAATGGCCGTCCGCCAAAACGCTCTCTGATCCGCGCCACGTGGCGCTCGGCGAACCAGCCGCAAGAAATGATAATCTCGGGTTCGGCTTCGCGGACGTCGCGATAGGGAGAAAACAGACCGCGCCGCCATTTTGGCAGCCGCCCGACCGTATGGATTTTCGGATCAGACGTCAGATGGCCGGCGACCCCGAGGCACTGGGTCAGCGTGCCGGCCTTCTCCTCGCTGACAGTCCACACTCGCAATTCGCGATCCCCTCGCAACGTTCAGGCCGGTCTTTAGCGCAGATAGCGCCACGCGCACCAGACGCGCCCGCCCGATCCGAGGCGCGCGTTGCGCAGTTCGGCTGAAGAACACTGCGCCCGTACGCCGACCGCGGCGGATCCACCGCGTCTCGCGGTATATCGGCCTCAAACGCAAACGGGCTCCGCGATGGAGCCCGTCCACTGTATCACGAGGGCAGCGGCATAGCCCGACGCGCCCGCTTGTCGCGTATCTTATTCGACGATCGAGGCGACGATGCCGGCACCGACGGTGCGGCCGCCTTCACGGATGGCGAAGCGCAGCTTCTCTTCCATCGCGATCGGCACGATCAGCGTCACGTCCATCGTCACATTGTCGCCCGGCATCACCATCTCGGTGCCCTCGGGAAGCGTG
>DRFF01000175.1 GCA_011050685.1 Aurantimonas coralicida | reverse complement strand
GGGTGAACACCGGCGATTCCTTCACCGTGCTTTGGGGCGCGATGGGGTTCATCTTCTTTACCTGGTTCATGTGGCCGATCTGGATCCCGTTTTCGGTCTACGTATTGGAACCGCCGGAGAGCCCGCGCAAGCGTCTGTTCCTTGCATTCACCGTGATCGGCGTCGCCTTCGGGTTGGCGCTCTACATTCCGCACGCCATCTACCCCGACTGGATCAGCGTCACCGTCAACCGCGATTCGCTGGCCTACGAGGGGACCATGCTGCTCGACTACATGATGCCGCGCTGGGTTACCTATGTGATTTACCTGTTCCTGATCATCGCGCCGCCGCTTATGTCACGCTACCTGCACATGCGCTATTTCGGGCTCACCATCATCACGGTCGTGGTCCTGGACATCTGGTTGCTGCGCTATGCCTATATCTCGTTCTTCTGCCTTCTGGCGGGCCTCGGGACGCTGCATCTGATCTACATCATCCTGCGCAACAAATGCGCTCGTGAATGTCCGTTGCTGTTTGCTTGAGCTGGCGTTCACGCTGACTCCACCGCGGATCCATCCTTGCCGTACGTTCCGATCGATTTTTTCGAGGCGGCTCCGGCGCGGCAATATGACTGCGCGGGGCGGCGGCCTGTCGTCCGAATGGTCCATTGGATATGGACAATAAACGAGCCCCTTATGAGAGACGCGACAGCTGTAACGCCGGGCGGGGTCGTGCGTCTGTATATCCGAGCGGCCGGAAACACGCTTTGGTGCAGGGCCTAAAGGATAATCGCTCACCCCGCAGTCGAGCATCTGCCGCGGCGATTGGCACAAGAGCAGGCAGCCCGAATGCATCGTGCTGTCCGGCCTCTTCCTTCGTGGCGACGCCACCATAATGGCGTTGGAAAGTGTGCCTTGTGGTTTTAGGCGCTTCGCGATTCTTCGCGCGGGCCGAAGGAATTGTCGCATGCTTCATCGCGATTCAGAACATCCCGGTTTTTGGACATCGCGGGCCGGGATTGCTCTGCTCGTCTTTCTCGGAGCGGCCGGCTTCATGCTGCTCTACGAGCATCGTGCTCACATTCCTGGAGACTACTGGCTGCTCGGCGGCCTGTTGGCGATCTGTGTGATGATGCATTGGTGGATGCACCCTGGCCATGACGGGAGTCAGGATCACGGCGGATCGTCGGATGAGGGAAGGCTTTGATGGTAGAGACAGCCTCTTACGGCCTCTGGTTCCTGGTCGTCGTCAACTCGGCGATCTTCATCCTGTTCGCCTTCAGCTTCTTCAAGCCGAAAACCAGACGGGACTGGCGATCGTTCGGCGCTTTCAGCGCGTTCCTGGTCGCGCTGTTTACCGAGATGTACGGCTTTCCGCTGACGATCTATTTCCTTTCCGGCTGGCTGCAGACCAATTACCCCGGCATCGATTGGCTCACCCATGATGCCGGCCATCTTCCTGAAATGCTGCTCGGCTGGCAGGCGAACCCACATTTCGGACCGTTCCACCTTCTGAGCTTCGTCCTGATCGGCGGCGGTTTCGTTGTTATCTCCTCAGCATGGCGCGTCCTTTACAGGGCGCAGCAGCAACACGGACTCGCGACCACGGGTCCATATGCCCGCGTCCGTCATCCGCAATATGTCGGTTTCATCCTGATCATGCTCGGCTTCCTCTTCCAGTGGCCGACCTTGCTGACGCTCGCGATGTTTCCGGTTCTCGTCTGGATGTATATCCATCTGGCCCGACAGGAGGAGCGGGAAACGTTGACCCAGTTCGGGCCGGTTTACGCGGAATATGCACGGCGCGTGCCCGGCTTCGTGCCGCGCCTCCCGAGCCGCCGATCTGGGAAGGTGGCGCGATGAGCCATCGGAAAATGCTCCGATCCCGTCCGGCCGATTCCGATTAGGGCAAAACGTTTGAGGATATCCTGTCGTGATCACCGAAGCCTCGCCAACCGAAAGAAGAAAACCGAAGGAGAAGTTCATGAAAAACTTGACGATAACACTGTTGGCCGGTGCGCTCGCGCTCACTACGCCGATCGCTCGCCAGGCCTATGCCGCCAGTGACAGCCAGGGCTCGGGAATGATGAACCAGAATATGATGAGCCCCGGCGTCGTGGTGCCGAAGATGGACGCTGCCCGCGGCAAGCAGCTGTTCGCCAGCAAGGGCTGCGTCGTCTGCCATTCGATCAACGGTGTGGGCGGGGAGGACGCGCCGCCGCTCGACGCCGCGACGATGCCGAGTCCGATGAATCCGTTCGACTTCGCCGCCAAAATGTGGCGGGGGGCGGAGGCGATGGTGGCTCTCCAGCGCGAGGAACTCGGCGATCCCATCGAACTCGAGGGGCAGGAGTTGGCCGATCTCATCGCCTTCGTCCATGACACGGACGAGCAAAAGACGTTCTCCGAGGCTGACGTTCCGTCCCGGATCAAGGAGCTGATGGAACACATGCCGGATGAAAATCCGCATGAAGAAGGCGGCGAAGACACCAAGAACTGACCCGGCGGCGGACTGTGGCTGGAAGTGGCGACAGTCCGTCGTGCGCGCAAAAAAGAGGCATTGCGATGTCAGCAGACATGAGCGGCTCCGGATCTCCGGCCGAAGCGGCCGGAGCGACCCGCCGCGATTTCCTTTACATCGCGACCGGGGCGATGGCGGCGGTCGGCACGGCGGTGGCGCTGTGGCCCTTCATCGACAG
>DRFF01000174.1 GCA_011050685.1 Aurantimonas coralicida | reverse complement strand
CTTTTCCATCGGGCCTGACATCGATATCCCAAGCCGCGACCTCCTCTTCGGTTGCCGGTCGGCCGAGGCTGAGCGGTCCGCCGGACGGCTCGGCCGCGACAGACGCCGCCACCGCAGTCCCGCCCGCCTCGTTCTCGGCCGACTTTGTCTCCGGCTGGGCCGGCTCAGGCGTCGCCACCTCCGCCTCGGCGACAGCTTCGCCATCGCCGGGCTGCTTGGCGTCCGCAGCCGCCGCACTCTCGCTGGAGAACGTCGCCAGATAGGCGATCACGTTGTCGCGGTCGTCTTCCTTCTTGAGGCCGGCAAAACCCATCTTGGTACCGCTCACGAAGCCTTTCGGATCCGCGAGAAAGTCCAAAAGGGTCGCTTCACCCCAGACAACACCGTCTTCGCCGGCCTTCATCATGGCAGGAGAATATTTGTAATCGGCAAGACCGCCCGCGGCCCGCCCGAAAAGCTCGTTCAACTGCGGGCCGATCTTGTTGGCGGCGCCCTCTCCGACCGCATGACAAGCGCGGCACTTGTTGAAGACCTTCTTTCCGGCATCGGCATCGCCCGCCCCCAAGGCCGGTGACGCCAAGAAACCGACGATGGCGCCAGTCGCGAGCAGGAGCTTAGGAAACTTCGACATTTTCGAGCGCTCCGTCGGTTTGCAGCCACCAGGTCTGGATACCGTTATTGTGATAGATCGAGTTTTCACCGCGCGCCGCGCGCAAATCGTCCTTGGTCGGCTGCACGATGCCCTTCTCGTCGATCGCGCGCGATTGCAGGAAGAGTTCCGATCCGTCCCAGTCGAAATCGAGATAGAACCGGTGCACGGCCATCGGCAGGCTCGGCCCGTCGATCCGCGCTTCGATCCAATTCCGGCCACCGTCGAGCGACACATCGACACGCTTGATGCGGCCATTGCCCGACCAGGCGAGGCCCGTCACGACGGTACGTCCCCGGCCATGCGTGATGGGCGCCTGCGGGCTGGGATTGGTAATGACGGACTTCACGTCCATCGCCCAGGTAAAGCGGCGCGCTTCGCCATTGGCCAGAAGATCGGTATATTTCGAAGTCTCCTCACGCTGCTGCCAGGGGGCATCTCCGACCTCGAGCCGGCGCAGCCACTTGACCCACATGTTGCCTTCCCAGCCGGGCACGACGAGACGAACCGGGTAGCCCTGCTCGGGACGCAACGCCTCGCCGTTCATCTTCCAGGCGACGAGGCAATCGTCGAGCGCCTTCTCCATCGGGATCGAACGTGTCATCGCCGAAGCGTCGGCACCTTCGGCGAGAAGCCACGAACCGGCGCTCTTTACCCCGGCTTCCTCCAGGAGGTAGCGGAGCGGCGTCCCCGTATACATGACGCAATGCACCATGCCGTGGGTAAACTGACAGCCATTCAGCTGCGAGCCACGCCATTCCATGCCGGTATTGGCGGCACATTCGAGGAAGTAGATCCTGTTCTCACGCGGAAAGCGCTTCAGATCTTCCATCGTGAAGACCAGCGGGCGATCAACCAGCCCGTTGATCATCAACCGATGCTCATTCGGCGCAATCTCGGCGATACCCGCGTGATGGCGCTCGAAGCACAGGCCATTCGGCGTAATGATACCGTCGAGTTCATGCAGCGGCGTGAAGTTGACCGAACTCGTCGAGTCCGCCGTCAGCCACGAGACGTCGCGCCGGACGACTTCCGACTCATGCGGCGACGGCATTCCGTAAGGCCGCGCGTCGACGCCATCGCCGAGATAACGGTTCCAGTCCTGAACCTCGGTAATCGCCGGATCGCCGCCCGCCGCGGCAGAGGCTTGCCGGCCTCCGATACCCGCAAGCGCCGCGGCGCCTCCTAGCGCCAGGCTTCGCTTCAGAAAGCTTCGACGGGAGGCCCCGTCTCCCGCCTTGTCGGGGCCGTCGATCATTAGTTTCCTCCGAATATCGATATATTCAATAATCAGAATATATCAGCGCGGATCTTGGCTGTCGAGAAGCGAGTTCAACCTTTCAGTTGAACGCTGCGGTTTTGTTCGAGCGACACCGTCGGGTTCTTCGCCAGATAACCTTCGACGACGTCCCAGATTGGCGGCCCCTCGGTCCCTTCGTTGACCGAGGCCCATCCGGCGACGACATATTCCCGGCTCGCCTCGATCGACGTTTCGGTCTTGAGGATCGTCATGTCGGAAATGCGCGAGCCGATCTCCTTGGTCGGGTCAATCCCAAATCCCATACCGCCGACGCGCACCATGTCGCCGCCCTGCTGGTAATACGGATCGCTGTTGAAGAGGTTGTCCGCCACATCCTCGAGGATGGCCTTCAGCGTCTCGCCGGTCATCTTGTTCCGGTAGACCGCGGGATAGGTCATGGCACAGACGTTGTGGACGTCTTCCATGGTGATGTCGCTTCCGGCCGGGAGGGAGGTGCCCCACCGGAAGCCCGGCGACAGGGCGATTTCCGCATCCCGCTCTTCGAGCAACGCCTCGCAGATCAGATCGTCCCATGTGCCATTGAAATTGCCGCGACGGTAAAGCAAGCTCTCGGTCCTGCCGACGACGCGTTTCAGTTCCGCCTCGTAGGGTTCCCGCACCGAATCGATGACCGAGGCCATCTCGAGATCCGGCGTGATGACATCGGAAAAGACCGGGATCAGGCGGTAGCGGAAATCCTTCAAGCGCCCATCCGAAATGTCGAGATCCAGGCGGCTGAGGAACTTGCCGTTCGAGCCCGAGGCGATCAGCATGGTCTTGCCGACCATGAAGGGCTCCGGCAGCGCGTCATGGGTATGACCCGTTAAAATGATGTCGATGCCCTCGACGCGTGAGGCCAGCTTGCGGTCGACGTCGAAGCCATTATGCGACAACAGCACGATCAGATCGGCGCCTGCCGCCCTCGCCGCCGCCACGTGCTTGACGATCTCCTCGTCGCGGATGCCGAACGACCAGCCGGGAATCAGCCAGGACGGATTGGCGATCGGCGTATAGGGGAAGGCCTGTCCGATGACGGCGATTTTCGACCCGCCCCGCTCGAACATCTTCCATGCCTCGAAGGCTGGCTCGTCCCATTCATTGTCGAAAATATTCGAGCCAAGGAACGCGAACGGCAACCCCTCAATGGCGTCTTTCACCCGGTCGGTCCCGTAGGTGAACTCCCAGTGCCCAGTCATTGCGTCGGGCTTCAGCGCGTTCATGGCGGTGATCATGTCCGCGCCGGAGGTCTTGTTCGCCGTATAGCTGCCCTGCCAGGTATCGCCGCCGTCCAGCAGGAGGACATTGTCGTCGCCTCGCTCGGCGCGGGCGCGCTTGACGATCGTTGCGGTGCGATCGAGCCCGCCCATCTTGCCGTATTGCCCGGCCAGTGCCGCGAAGTCTTCTGACGTCAGCGCATAGGCATCGGGCGTGCCCGGTTCGATGTTGTAGAGCTTGAGGAAATCCGCGCCGGAGACATGCGGCGGCTGCCCCACGGCCTCGCCGACGCCGATGTTGACGGCTGGCTCGCGAAAGAAGACCGGCTTCAACTGAGCATGAATGTCGGTGATATGAAGGATCGTGAGATTGCCGAAATCGGGGGCCCCGAGCAGGTCGTCTTCGCTCATCAGCTGCTGCGCGGCCGCACGGGACCAGCGACCGGACAATCCTGAGCCGGTCAGGGCCGCCAAGGCCACCGTCGCGGTCAAAAACTCGCGTCTTGAAAACATAGCTTGTCCTCGTTCCGGACAGCACTGGCGATCCGGATTCGTCAACTCGTTTTGGAAAAGAAGACGCGAGGACGCCTACGGACACCCTCGCTGACTTGTTTTACTGCCGCACCGCAGGCGTTTCGACCGACAAGCCGCTACCGCGCCATGCGGTATAAACTTCCAAAGCCATCAGCTCATCGGAGAACGCCTTTGGCTCCTCGGCCCGTGTATCGCGAATGCAGCCACGGAAGCGGTTTTGGATCGAAACCAGATTCGACTGTTTCAGCCGATAGGTCGGAAAGCCGTTGGTCTGCCCCTGACTGAGATGATCGGCCCGAATGTACTGGCCAGAATTATCTTCGTGACAGGACGCGCAGGCCAGATTGAGTTGGCCGGTACGCAGATAATAGCGGTCCTTGCCCTTCTGCCACCAGTCCATCATCTCACCCTCGGCGAGATCGACCTTCGTCGGTTCGCCGAGCGACTGATGCTTGATGAAGGCAGTCAGGTCCTTCTGGTCCTGAACGTCGAACTTATAGGGCTCTGCCTCCATCCGCTCGGTCCGGCAGGCATTGATTTGCAGTTCGACATTGAACGGCTTCTGCTCTTTCTCGTTCCACTTCGGGTAATTCGCGCCAACGCCCTTCATCGACTCCGCGGCGTCATCATGACACGAGGCGCAGGACTTCCCGGCCGCTCCCTCGACGGTGTTCCAGATTTCCTGGCCCCGCTCGACATTCAACATGCCGGGATTCTCGAAACTGTCCGATTCGACCTGACGCGTTTCCGCCTCACGGTAGAGCCAGCCGGATTTCACTTCTTTGAAGGGATGCCCTTCTGGCTCGGTCGGCGCCGGCGCCACCGTGATCATTTCCTTACCGTCGATACTTAATTTCTCGTCGACCGGCTCGGCGGCAGCGCCAGAGACCAATGCGAGACTACCGAAAGAGACAATACCCATCAGGGCGATGGCAGTTTTTTTCACGCGGTTTTCCTCCCGATTGCAGTGATCGATGGATGGCCGGCCGGCTTCACAGAGCCGGCCCGGTCCTTATTTGACCTCGATCTTCTGCTCGTCCGTGTAGGTCTCGCCATTGTCGTCGACCCAGGTGAACTTGAACGTTCCGCTTTCCGGCACCTTGGAGGTGAACTCGAAATAGGGGTTCGCCGAAACCGCAGGCTCAAGGTTGGTCTCGAAGACCTTCGCTCCATTGAACTCGGCGGTGAACTTGTTGATGATCTGGCGCGGGATCACGTTGCCTTCTTTGTCCTTGCGCTGACCGGATTCCATATCATGACTGATCAGCGTCTTGATCGTCACGACCTCGCCGGCCTTGGCGCTTTTGGGGACTTTCACTCTGGGCTTGGATGCCATCTTTTCGTCTCCTCCGATGCCCGCGGCTCCCTAGGTCTTGGCCCGGCCGCGCATCGATCGATTTCTGATTCGGTGAGCTGGTCTTATCCGGCGATCAGCCGCCGCAACCACCAATCGTCACCTTGACTTCCTTGCGATCGGAGTAGGTCGTGCCATCGCTCAGCTTCGCCACCGCGATCACGTTCTGCGTCTTGGCAAGCCGAATGCGCGTCGTCGCCACGGCCGAGCCACTCATCGGCGTGAACAGGAAGGTCGCCACTTCCGGGTTGGGATTTCCGTCGGCGAAAATCGTGACGGATTCCACGTACTCGCCCTCTGTCATAGGGCTCTCGACCTCGACCGAGATCGGCACCGTGTTGCCGTTCTCGGCAATCTCAGGGGCGGTCAGCGAAATCTTGCCGGTCTGCGGCTCGGTACCGCCCGTCAGGGTCGACAGGGCCTTTTCCGTCTCCTCGGGAGTTGCGAAGGCCCGCCCGGGTGCAAACGCAACCACGCCGGCCGCCGCCGCGCCGGCGGACAGCGCGAACATTTGTCGTCTCGTGACATTCATTTTATCAACCTTTCACTATTCGCCGTTCAGCGTACCCAGATAGGCCACGACGTCCTCGACCTCTTGCGCCGACAGGATCGTCTTGCCCTGATGTTCTTCGGCGACGTCCACCCCCACATCGAGCGTATAGAAGCCCGGCATGACGGTCTGCTCACCAAACACTTGTTTCGCATTGGCGACGATCGCCCGTAGCTGCCCCGGCTCCCAGCGCGTCGCCACACCATCCATCACCGGCCCGACAGTTCCATGGAAAAGCTGGCCCGAAAGATCCTTGTTCGCGTGGCAGGCGAGGCAATTGCCAAGACTACGATCCGCGAAAACCTCGCGCCCCTTTTCCGGGTCGCCGGGTTGATCGGTCAAAGATTCTGTGACCGCCATATCTGTAAAGGCCACCTCAGCGGGCGCCGTTTCGGCGGCGCTGGCCAGCGGCGCGGTCGTGACGATCAAGGCGAAACTTAGCGCGAGAGAACGCGTCATGAACAAGACTTCCTCCGATTGCCGGCCTTTTCCGGCCGATCTGCTGCGATTCTGGAACTCAGCTTAGGCGATCCAGTGCGAAAAATGCAAGAATTGTTTTTTTTGAATATTTTGCGGTCGCTCAATCGAACTTGCTGCGCTGCAGCAATTAATTGGCCGGCTGAGCATCGATCAGACCTTTCTCTTCGAGCCTGCGCGCATGATACTTCTGAAAGTGCTCATCGCCGTCGTAGCCCTTGGTCTTGACCCACTCGAACATGTGAAGAAAGGTTTGCTTACCGAACAGGCCCGGCATCGTTGCCACTGCGGCCTCGCCTGCCGTTCCCTCTTCTGGCACTTCTTCCGGCATAAAGAGAATAGTTGGGGTGAACACGACGGCCCAACGCCGGCCCGCGCTCTTTTCCGTCAGCGTTTCGCCGTCGATGTCGGTCACTTCCTCGTCACCGAACAGATTGTACTGGATGACCTTGAAATTGGCCTGGATGTAATCCCGCACCTCAGGGTCGGTCAGCAGCTCCTCGTGCATCTTCTTGCAGTAGATGCAGCCGCGCTGCTCGAAAACCAGAACGAGGCGTTTGTCCTCGTCCTTGGCAGCCTGGATGTCTTCCGCCACATCCTTGAAGGTGAGGGAGAACCAGTCCTCCTTGTGCAGACCGTCGTCGCCGATTTCCACAGCGTAGGCGCTGCCAGCGAGAACGCCGATGAAGGCGCTGGCGATGATGAATTGCCTGAGCATGCAGTTCTCCTCTGTTTGCGAACCCGTCGATCAACCGATCGTCGCGAAGCCCGGAAAGGTTTCCAAAAGCCAATAGGATATCGTCGACATTTGCCCGGTCGCGAACAGGATCCCCGTGAACACCAACAGGCCGCCCATCACTTTCTCGACAGTGGCCATGTGGCGACGGAAACGCCCGACGAAATCCAGAAAGCGCGTGGCGAAAGCCGCCGCGATCAGAAACGGCACTCCGATCCCGAGCGAGTATGTCGCCAGCAGCGCCGCGCCGCGCAGGGCCGTCTCCTGCGAACCAGCGACAAACAGGATTGCCGCCAGAACCGGTCCGACGCAAGGTGTCCATCCGAACGCGAAGGCGAGCCCCATGACATAGGCGCCGACCGGCCCGGCCGGTTTCCTGGCTACTTGCACCCGCGCTTCACGATACAACAATCCCAGGCGCAACACGCCGAGGAAATGCAGCCCCATCACGATGATGATCACCCCGGCGATGATCGACAAGACATCGAACCACTGCGCAACAGCCTGGCCGATGATGCTTGCGGTCGCACCGAGAACGACGAAGACGGTCGTAAAGCCCGCGACGAAGGCGGTCGAAGCCAGCATGATCTGCCGAGCCACAGCGGGTTCGGAGCCGCGCTCACGCACCTGATCGAAGCTGAGCCCCGCCAGATACGCAAGATACGGGGGAACGATCGGCAGCACGCATGGTGAGATAAAGGATAGAAGCCCCGCCAGAAGGGCTGCACCGAATCCGACATCGAGCATTTGGAGTTTCCGAGGACGATCTTATGTTTGGGCTTCCGAAAGCGATCGTCTGCGCCTTAATGGAATCTAATTCATAGAAGAATGCATATGTTTTCATCCGTTGTAAATGTCCGCCCCTTCTCGCAGCTTCTACGGCTGGTTGTTGTCATGGCGGTTGCCGGGGCATCCCTTCTCGCCAATCGCTCCGCGTCGTCTGCCGCCGAGTTGCTGATGCTCGAACAGCCCGGCTGCGTCTGGTGCAAGCGCTTCAATGAAGAGATCGCTCCCGCCTATGCCAAGACCGACGAGGGTCGGCGTGCGCCGCTGCGCCGCGTCGATATCACAGAGGACTGGCCCGTGGATCTGGAGGGAATTCGGCCGGAACGGCTCACGCCAACTTTCATCCTGCTCGATAAGGGGGTAGAGATCGAGCGCATGATAGGGTATCCGGGAAACGAGTTCTTCTGGGGGCTGTTAGACGATATGCTGTCGAAACTGCCCGCAGCCGATACGGCTGCAGCCGATTGACGAGCCAGGACGGGCAACCAAATTGAGCAGCGTGACTCTTTGGGCCGTACCCAAATTCGACCAAACGACTTCGGTGGAGGAGTCCGACGCGTTTTTCGAGCAGGCGAAGAAAGCGAGCGACCTGCTGAAAGCGATGTCGCACGAAACGCGGCTGATGATCCTGTGCCTGCTCTCGGAAGGCGAACGCTCCGTCGGCGACATTGAAGCGATCTTGTCGATGCCGCAGGCGGCTGTCTCTCAGCAGTTGGCCAGGCTTCGTCTGGACCGGCTGGTGGTGACCCGCCGCGAAGGCCGCACGATTTACTACAGCCTCGCCAATGAGGAAGTGACGTCGCTGATCGGAACGCTGTACGATCTGTTCTGCGCCCCGGTCCGCAGGAAGTCGCTGTAGCCGACGGCTCGAGAATAAGGTTTGCGGATCAGCCAGTTGCGTCTGGTCGATGTCACGCCTAGCCTTCGAGGCGGAAGCGCACCGAGATGCGCATTGGGAGGCACCAACATGCTCATGGAAAGCGGCCTCGCGCTGCCGCTGGCCGGCCTGATTGCCGGAACGGCGATGGGCTACGTCGCGCGACGCTATCATTTCTGCACGATGTCGGCGCTGGAACGGCGCTGGTATGCCGGCGACGACAACGGTTTAAGAGCCTGGGGGTTGGCGATCATGGTCGCCATCGTGCTGAGTCAGGCTCTCAGCCTTGCCGGTCTCTTCGAACCTCAGCAAAGCTTTTATCTTTCCCCCTCCTTCGGCTGGACCGGCGCGATCTTGGGCGGTGTCGCCTTTGGCTTCGGCATGGCGCTGGTCGGCACCTGCGGCTTCGGCGCCCTTGTAAGGCTTGGCGGAGGGTCGCTGCGCGGCCTCATCGTGGTCGTCATTCTGGGGCTCTCGGCCCTCGCGGCGCAGCGGGGCGTTGTCGCCGTCGGCCGCGTCGCCCTCGTCGACTCCCAAGCTTACGATCTGTCCGCGCTGGGGTCGCCCGACCAGTCGCTCGGCTCGTTCGTGAGCGCGATCGCCGGCCGTGACCTGTCGTTCACAGTCGCTGTCCTGGTAGTCACGCTACTGGGGTCATGGATTTTCAGGTCGTCGGCGTTTCGCCATGATCACGGCAAGATCATCGCCGGCGTGGGGATCGGCGCGGTCGTCGCATTCGGCTGGGCGGCGACCTCATGGATCGCGGCCCGGTCCTTTGATCCCGTTCAGATCGAAAGCGCGTCCTTCGTGGTGCCGCCGGGGGACCTCATCCTGCAGATCATCGCCGTCACAGGTAGCCTGCCCGATTACGGTGTCGGCCTCGTTCTCGGCGTCGTCGTCGGCGCCGCGGCCGCCGCCGTGCAACGCCGCGACGTCCGCTGGGAAGCCTGCGACGACGCACGCGAACTGTCGCGTCACTTGGCGGGGGCTGCACTGATGGGAGTGGGCGGCGTGTTTTCGCTCGGCTGTACGATCGGACAGGGCATTTCGGCCGCCTCGCTTCTGTCGATTTCGGCGCCGATCGTGCTGATCTCGATCGCGATCGGAGCGCGGCTGGGCTTGGCCTATATCCTGGAAGGTTCGGTTCGTTACGCCTTCTTTCGCATCGAACGGGGTCCGGGGAAGTGAATCAGCCTGCAGGAACGAAGCGGTAGGCTGCACCCTCGACCTCCACACGCCCGATCCCGCCGTCGGGCAGGTGAAAGCCGACGAACCTGAGTTTCTCCGCCGCCAGCCGGTCGAGCAGCATGCGGCGCGTCAACGCCCCCTCCTCCCGGTCTTGATCCGCGCCCCAATGCCACTCCGGGCGAGCGAAGGAGACCGGGTCGTTGGAGATGGCATCACCGACGACCATCGCCGGCTCATCGAGGGCGTGAATCACGAAGGCCGTGTGGCCCGGCGTATGCCCGGGCGTCCCCATCGCCTCGATTCCGGGGATGATCTCCGTACCGGCCTGGAAGCGCTCGGTTCGCTCCTCGATCGCGTCAAAGCGGCTGCGAGCCCCGACGACGAAGGTCTTGCGATCGTCCGGCGCGGCGACAAGGGTTTCCTCCGAACGCCAGAAGTCCCATTCCGCACCGGAGATGTGAAACGTCGCCTCCGGGAAGACCACTTCGTCGAAATCATCGACGACCCCCCAGATATGGTCGGGATGGGCATGTGTGAACACGACGTCGGTGATCTCGGCGGGGTCGATCTCCGCGGCCTCCAGGCTCTCGATCAAGCGGCCCGCCGACGGCATGAAATTCGGCCCTGACCCCGCGTCGAAAAGGACGAGGCGATCTGGCAGACGGACGAGGGTCAGGTTGCAGGGCGGCGTCAATTCACCGGACTGGATGAAAGCCGCTCCCTCCAAAGCCTCGAGTTCGGCCTTGGGAATATCGGGCAGAACGAAGTTGAGCGGCAGGACCAGATTGCCGTCGCTGACAGTCGTCAGCGTTCCGGCGTCGGTCGACGCCAATGCGCTTCCCACAATGGCGGGTGCCAGCGGCACGGCGAGCCCCGCGAGCAGGGCTCGATTGAATGCGCGACGGCTGATCATTGGCTCAGTTCCCACGGTTTAGGATGGCCAGAACGATGGCCGGTACGGTCATATATTCATAAGAATGAATTGATTTCAAAGCCGCGGCGGCTGTCGGCCGCATCCGGTCAGGTGGAACGAGCGCGGCACGGCTCCCAAGAGCGCGTCAACCGGTCGTGCTACGTTTCAAATCCTGCCTGGGTCGGAGGTAACCCGTTCTGTCTGAGCAGGCTTACGGTCCAGACGGGCGTGTCGGCTGCCGGGTTGTGGGGATGGGAAACAGCTGATGAAAAAAAGTAGGCTTGCGGGCCGAACTTTTCCGGCCGGGTCGTTCATGCGACCTACGCCCTCTCCGATACGATGACGGGACGGAAAACCGCCAAAGCGGGAACCGATGAGCCGTCCGAATCCGGAGCGGATTGACGACGATCAATCAATTTCTTGAAATTGGATCGAATCGATCCTGTACCCTCACGATCTAGCCGAAGGCCTCTCGCCGTTCGTCGTGCTCTTCCCGGCCCCCATCGCGCTGTTCCAGCTTTTCGGCGTGCAACAGTTCGGCCTCGGCCTCCTCCAGCGCCAGCCGGGCGGCGTTCGTCTGGACCTTCAGATCCTTGACCGAATTGGTCAAATTGTCGCGACGGGCTCGGGCCGCCTTGGCGAAGGTGGGATAGGCGAAGTGCTGGACGTCACTGATTCCAGCCTTTTTTTCCTCGTTGACGATCTGATTATCGAGTTCAGCCGCCATCCGGGTGAACTCACCCATCATCAGCTCCAGCTGCTCGAGTTGGCGACGCTTTTCCGAGAGTTTGAAACGCGCCAGTCGCACCAGGTTGTCACGCTTCATACTCAAATCCCTAGCTGGAGGCTCCGTCTGGCGGAACACTCTTGAACAACGCGCTTGACGGGTTTCGGGCAAGCCTCGGGGGCTATGCGTCTTAACTGTCTGTTTACGCGCACCGTTAATCATAGGGGTGAGGATTTAAGGTCGGGTAAACCAGATTGACCCATTTCGCCGAACCCCGATCGGGGAACGCACAATTTGGGTTCCACGGAAGCATCGTGCCTTGAGCCATCCCGCAGATGCGTTGCGGTCAGATCCATGAAGGATCAAGAGTATTTGTTAACCATTGCCTGCCATTTTTTGGCCGAATTTAGACAACGAGAGCTTACCGAATATCCAAGTTCGGCACGGCTGGCTGAGAGGAATTTCTGATGCGCGTTCTTTTGATCGAAGACGACAGCGCCGTGGCACAGAGCATCGAGCTCATGCTGAAATCGGAAAGCTTCAATGTCTACACCACCGACCTGGGTGAAGAAGGCGTCGATCTTGGGAAGCTCTACGACTACGACCTGATCTTGCTCGACCTCAATCTTCCCGACATGTCCGGCTACGAAGTGCTGCGCACTCTGCGCCTGTCCAAGGTGAAGACGCCGATCCTTATCCTGTCCGGCATGGCGGGTATCGAGGACAAGGTCCGCGGCCTCGGCTTCGGCGCTGACGACTATATGACCAAGCCGTTCCACAAGGACGAACTGGTCGCACGGATCCACGCGATCGTCCGGCGGTCGAAGGGACATGCCCAGTCGGTGATCAACACCGGCGATCTCACCGTCAATCTCGATGCCAAGACCGTGGAGGTCGGCGGCCAGCGCGTGCATCTGACCGGCAAGGAATATGCCATGCTGGAGCTTCTTTCGCTGCGCAAGGGCACCACCCTGACCAAGGAGATGTTCCTCAATCATCTCTATGGCGGCATGGACGAGCCAGAGCTGAAGATCATCGACGTCTTCATCTGCAAGCTGCGCAAGAAGCTCTCCACGGCCACCGAAGGCAAGAACTACATCGAGACGGTCTGGGGTCGCGGCTATGTGCTGCGGGAGCCGGAAGAGGCACGCGCGGCCTGAGCGCAACGAATTCCAGTCAAAGCCAGAAGGCCCGCCCCGAACTCCCGCGGCGGGCCAATAGCGTTAGAACTTCAGCTTTAGAGCGCAAGCCGGCATCACGCCGCCGCTGACGACTCGAGATAGGGCTCTATCCAGGACCGAAGCGCTTCGCGTTCAAACGGCTTGTAGATAAAGTCCGTCGCCCCGGCACGCTTGAGACGGGTCATCAACCCCAGATTGGCATCGACGATCGAGGCAAGGATGACGAGGCTCGTGCCCTTCGCCATTCGGCGCATCTCGTCAACCAGTTCGGGGCCGGCGCTGTCACTGGGACACGCCGCGATGATGGCGATGTCCGGCAGCCCATTCTGCTTGATCCATTCCCGCGCTTCCGGGGCGTTGGGGACGCTTTCGACGGCGAGACCGAACTGTAGAAGGATGCGGGAAGCAATCTTCCGAATGACCGGCGCGTCGTCGACAATGAGACAGGTTTGCATAGCCTGACAACTCCGCTTGGTTCGCCCTGAACGATGTGTCGGGGTCGACCGTGGCGTAGTAGTACGCCCAGCGGGTTTTCGGTTCCGTTCAGAAACAAGGATAAAAATGCATGAAGCTGATCGTTCAGCTTTAGGATACCCGAAACACCACCGAGGCATCGTTCATTTCATGGACGACCGCCAGCCCCGCCTCCTTGGCCAGAAAGAGCGTGTAGTAGGGCTGTATCGCCTGGGCATCCACGGCTTCCTGGGCGGCATCGCCATTGAGCAGCGCGAGCAGGCGCGGCTGGATCCGAATCCGTTCTCCGGTCGCGCGGACACTGGCTCGGGGCGGATCGATCGCTTCGATCTCCACTCGAACCTCGCCGCCGCGACTGATCGAGGCGCTGGCCATAACCACGAGATTGAGGACGATCTTGGCGAAGTTCTTCACCGCGTAGCCGCCCTCGCCGTCCCAGACGAGATTGGCCTTTTCATGGTCCATATACCCCAACGCCGCCGTCTTGGCTTCGTTGAGATCGATGGTCGCAGTCGGCGAACCCGCAGACCCGAAGGCGATGCGCGCGAACTGCAGCTTGGCCACCGCCGATTTGAGCGAGTGCCGAACCAACTCCATCGACTCCCGGTCGCCGGGCATATCGTCCAGCAATTCCAATCCGCTCTGGATCCCGAAGACCGGCGAGATGATATCGTGACAAAGCTTGCTGGACAGAAGTGCGGCGAGATCAGCCGCGGAGAGTTCTGGAAGGGTCGTCATAAAAGGTCCGTTTCGATCGAGACAGGGGGACGCGATCACAGCGAATCACCCGTCCCATTTCGATACGAAGCATGATTTCAACCGAGACTCCCGTCAACCGATGGCGGTGGGCCAATCGGCGAAGAGAAATGTGTTCGTGACGCTTCGGCGTTAGGCAATTGAAAAGCATGTTTTGTTCAAATGCCGGGGAAGTCGCCCGCGATGGGCGCCATGCGGGCCCGGCGCACGTCGCCGGCACACCCGCTTTCTCGAAAGGAGCCGGTCATGAACGGTATTATCCGGACGGTCCGCAATTTCGTTTTCGCCACGGCCGCGATGCTGGCATCGGGCCTCGCTGCGCCAGCCCCCGCCATGGCTCAGGCCAATCCGGCCGGCTACAACATGGACGAGGTCATCCAGACCGGGCATCAATTCTTCGGCACGACATCGGGAAGCCTGGCTCAGGTCGTCGAGCGGGCATTCCAAAGTTACGGGCTGCCGAACGGCTATATCCTCGGCGAGGAAGCGGCGGGCGCCTTCTTCGGGGGGCTGCGGTTTGGTGAGGGCACGCTTTTCACCAAGAATGCCGGCCAGCACCGCATCTTCTGGCAAGGACCCTCGCTCGGCTTCGACGTCGGCGGTGACGGCGCGCGCACGATGATGCTCGTCTACGACCTGCCGTCGGTCGAAGCGGTGTATGGCCGTTTCGGCGGAGTGTCCGGCAGCGCCTATCTGATCGGCGGACTCGGCATGACGGTGCTGACGCGCGACAATATCGTGCTGGTGCCGGTCAAGACCGGCGTCGGCGCGCGGCTCGGGGTCAATCTGGGTTATCTGAAGCTGACGCCGATGCCGACCTGGAACCCATTCTGACCGATGCGCAGAGCATCGGACCAAAAAGTGGAATCCGGTTTTTGATGATTCCGAAGCTCAATCAAACTGTTAGCGCGTCCTCTGTGCGTCCGGACAGGCGCATGGCGCTCTAACGGCGTTGCCTGAAGAGCATACCGGCACGGCAAACGCCGTCGAAAAATTGCCCGGAGGCGGCACCAATGGCGACTTCTGCGTTATAGGTTCTTTCGGCAGTTTCACGCGAAGGACCCCATGATCGCCACCGGCCTGACCTTTCTCCTCGGCTTTTTCGCCGCGATGCTGCCCGCGCTTCTCGTTGCGCCGGTGATCTGGCGTCGCGCCAAGCGGCTCGCCCGGCGTGAGTTCGAGGCAACGATCCCGTCCAGCGTGAACGAAATTCGCGCCAGCTTCGATCATGTTCGAGCCGAGGCCGCGCTCCAGTCCCGGCAACGGGAGATGGATGCGCTGGCGATGCGCGACAAGGCCGCGCTGGAGCGAGCGGACGCAGGACGTGTAGCGCGCGAGAATGCAGAGTTGCGTGCGCACAGGCGCGGTCTGGCCGAGACCGTGGCCCAGCAGGAGAGCGACCTCAAGGAGCTTGCGGCAGCGCTGGCATCGCGTGAGGAAGAGTATGGTCGCCTCGAAAGTCAGTTGCGTGAGACGCAATTGGATCTCGAACGCAGCACGGACGAAATGGACGATCTCGCAGCGCGCTTTCGCGAACTCACCCAGATCGCGGAAGAGAGGAAGATCGACACCCTTACCCTCGACAGCAAGCTGGAGCGCGTATCCGACGATTTGCGTTCGGCCGAACGGCGAGAAGGCGAGAAGGCGAGTGCCGTCGAGCGGCTACGCGGCGAGTTGAATACGCTCGAGGGTCGTCTTCACAGGGAAAAGGTCGCCTCACGCAAACTGGAAGAGAAAGTGATCCGGCTCACGGCCCGTCTGGCCGATCAAGAGGAACAGGTCTCTGCCCACGGGCCGCGCCCAACCGGTCTGCTTCCTGACGAGAACATGATCGAGCAGGACGTCCCGGACGTGCCGATGGACGGCCGAGAGCCCTCAGTGACCGACGAACCCGAAACCCGCAAGGCAGCGGTCCCCCCGTCCAAGCCGACAATCGGCCAAAGCGTCCGAGATGCGCTCGATCTACCCGAGCATCCGCTCGGCGAGGAGCATCTCGAAGAGGCGGATTTGCGCCAGCGTATCAGTGACATCGCCGCGCGGGTCGTTCATTTGACCGCCAAGGCCGAGGGAACCGGTTCCCCGATCGACACGATTCTCGAAGAGGCCGAGAAAGCCCCGTCTTCTTCCAGCGACCCCGAAGCCAAGCAGGTCACCCTCGCCGACCGGGTCCGCCGTCTCCGCGACAACGAAACCGCCGGCGGCCGGGCGACCGGATAGATAGCAAACGCGCCGCGCCTCCGCTCGGCGTTCTATCGTCCTCGATTCGTATAGAGGTTGGACAGCACGATCGCGGCGGCGGTGGCCACGTTGAGGCTATCAACGTCGGGCTCCATTTCGATGCGGACCGTTTCCATCCTCTGCATCAGCTCCGGCGATAGGCCCCTTCCCTCGGCTCCGAGGAAAAGCGCCATCGGGCCGTCGGAACCGAGCTCGCGAAGCGCGATTCCCCCGGCCGGCGAAAGCGCAATCGTCCGATACCCGGCGTCACGGCATAGACTCATGAGGTCAGTACCGGCGCCCACCCGCGCCCAAGGCATCGTCATCACCGTCCCGACCGAAACCCTGAGCGCCTTGCGGTAGAGCGGGTCGCAGGACGTCGCATCGAGCAGGACCGCGCCCGCGCCGAACGCGGCGGCGTTTCGGAAGATCGCACCGACATTGTCGTGATTGGCGATTCCGACCGCCACCACGAGCGGACGGCTATGCGCCGCCGCGGAGGCGATCATGTCGGTCGGCGTTGGCCTGACGCCTTCTTCCTTGCCATGGGCGAGGACACCGCGATGCATCGCGAAGCCGGCGATCCGGTCGAGAACCTCCCGCTCCGCGACGTAAACCGGCACACCCGGCGGCAGACGTGACAGAAGGTCGCTGAGGCCCGCCAGACGGTTGCGCAGGACAAGCAGCGCGGTCGGCCGGAATTGCCGGGAGGCGAAAAGTTGGTCGAGAACGACCGTGCCCTCGGCGATGAATCCGCCCCGGCCGGTCAGGTCCCGATCGCGAATGTCGCGAAACACCTCGATGCACGGATCCGCCGGATCATCGATCGCGATCGTTTCCGGCACCGGACCGCCTCACCCCAGCCTGGCGGCGTGCCAGCGCAGATGGTCTTCCATGAAGGTCGAGATGAAATTGTAGCTGTGATCGTAGCCGGGCTGCCGCCGCAGCGTCAGGCCGATTCCGGCCTTGGCGCAGGCTGCTTCCAGCAGCTCCGGCCTGAGCTGCTCGGTGAGGAAATTGTCGGCCATGCCCTGATCGATGAACAGTTCGTCGACCCGGGCGCCATCCTCGATCAGCGCGACGGCATCGTGCTTGCGCCAGACCGCGCGATCGTCGCCGAGATACATCGCCAGCGCCTTGTGCCCCCAAGGCACCTGGCTCGGCGCCCCGATCGGCGCGAAAGCGGAGACGGCCTTGTAGCGGTCGGGGTAGGTCAACCCGATCGTGAGCGCGCCATGGCCGCCCATCGAGTGGCCCATGATCGACTGCCGCGCCGGATCGGCCGGAAATTCGGCGGCGATCAGACCCGGCAGTTCCTCCGTCACATAGCTCCACATGCGATAGTTCTTGGCGAAGGGCTCGCGCGTCGCATCGACGTAGAAGCCGGCTCCCAGGCCCGCGTCATAGGCCGCGTCCGGATCGTCCGGCACGCCCTCGCCGCGCGGGCTCGTGTCCGGCGCGACGAAGATCAGGCCAAGTTCGGCGCAGGCGCGGCGATACTCGCCCTTCTCCATCACATTGGCATGGGTGCAGGTGAGGCCAGACAGATACCAGACCACCGGCAGTTTCGCTCCGGCCTCATACTCCGGCACGAAGACCGCGAAAGTCATGTCGGTGCCGGTTGCCTCGGAGGCGTGGCGGTAGACGCCCTGGACGCCGCCATGGGCCTTGCTGATCGAAATCGTTTCCATGGCTCAGAACACCACGACCGAGCGGATCGACTTGCCCTCGTGCATCAGGTCGAAGCCTTTGTTGATCTCTTCGAGGGTCAGCGTGTGGGTAATCATCGGGTCGATCTCGATCTTGCCATTCATGTACCAGTCGACGATCTTTGGCGTGTCGGTGCGACCCCGCGCGCCGCCGAAGGCCGAACCCTTCCAGACCCGGCCGGTGACCAGCTGGAAAGGCCGGGTCGAGATTTCCTTGCCGGCTTCCGCGACGCCGATCACTACCGAGACGCCCCAGCCGCGATGACACGCTTCCAGCGCCTGACGCATGACCATCGTGTTGCCGGTGCAGTCGAAGGTGTAATCGGCGCCACCGTCGGTCAGTTCGACGAGATGGGCGACAACGTCGCCCTCGATCTCCTTCGGATTGACGAAATGGGTCATGCCGAAGCGTGTCCCCCACTCCTTCTTGTCGTTGTTGAGGTCGACACCGATGATCTTGTCGGCGCCGACCAGGCGCGCGCCCTGGATGACGTTGAGCCCGATGCCGCCGAGGCCGAAGACGACGACGTTGGCCCCCGGCTCCACCTTGGCGGTGTTGACCACGGCGCCGACGCCCGTCGTCACGCCGCAGCCGCAGTAGCAGGCGGTCTTGAACGGCGCGTCCACGCGGATCTTGGCGACGGCAATTTCCGGCAGAACGGTGAAGTTCGAGAAGGTCGAGCAACCCATATAATGGTGGATCGGCTGACCCTTGTAGCTGAAGCGCGTCGTGCCGTCCGGCATGACGCCCTTGCCTTGGGTCGCGCGGATCGCGGTACACAGATTGGTCTTGCCCGACAGGCACGACTTACACTGGCGGCATTCCGGCGTGTAGAGCGGAATGACGTGGTCGCCGGGCTTCACATAGGTCACGCCGGCGCCGATTTCGCGCACCACGCCCGCGCCCTCGTGGCCGAGAACGGACGGAAACAGGCCCTCGCTGTCCAAACCATCCAGCGTATAGGCATCGGTGTGGCAGATGCCGGTCGCCATGATCTCGACGAGGACTTCGCCTGCCTTCGGGCCTTCGAGATCCAGTTCGACGATCTCCAGCGGCTTTTTGGCTTCGAACGCAACGGCGGCTCTGGTCTTCATGTGGGAATCTCCAAACTGTCGGTGCCGCGTCTCTGCTAGACGTTTCGCGCCGCGATGCAAATCCGGCGGAGCCAAAAATCTTAGGCCCGCCAGTCGCCATCGCGAGCCGTGGGCGCGCTGTCTTGCCCTCATCTGCCCGGTAGCCCCAGGGAGGAGAGCGAGGTGATTGCCGCACAGGGCGCGACACGCCACGGCGGTCTGCCACACCGCCTCGCTAGCGACAGCATCGTCCTAGGGCAGTCGGACTTTTATGAGCGCCCGTTACTCATCGGCGAACGCACGCCGGTGAGACACGCAATCAAAAAATTTCAAATTGACAGGGAGGCAAATGGTACGCCCAAGGGGAATCGAACCCCTGTTTGCGCCGTGAGAGGGCGCCGTCCTAACCGCTAGACGATGGGCGCTTATTGCAGGGCACGCTATAACGGCAGCCAGTTGCCGACGCAAGAGGCTTTTGCCGCTTTCGTCGATGCCAACCGTCAGCCGTCGGACAGGGCATAGCTGGCGAGAATGCTGCCGTCGGAAAGCGACACGAGCAGCAGTCGCATCCCCGTTGCCGTTCGAATCCGTAACAGTGCCCGGTCGCCGTCAAGCGAGGTCTCGACGATGTCGGCTCCCGCCGGGATCGCGATGGCCAGCTCCGCGCCCGGTTGAGGGCGCGCGCCGCCCGAACCGCTGGAGACCTTGTAGACAACGGCGGACAGCACGGCCATAACCGCGATCAACATGATCCCGATCGAAACCGCCAAAAGCCGCACCAATTTGCGCCGAACCCGTTCGGTCGCCGGGTCGAGCGGCTTTTCGATCTCACTGTCGTCGCTATGGGTCATGGCCGGTCCGGCGGGCTCCGTTCTCATCGGTGCCCGCTCCTACAGGCGATAAGGCTATGGATACAAGACGTTTCATGGTCGATACCGCCGGAGCCGGCGAGCGGCTCGACAGCTTTCTGGCCGCGGCCAGCGACGGGACACTCTCGCGTAGCCGGGCCAAGACCTTGATTTCCGAGGGGCGCGTTTCGATCAACGGCGAGAATGTCCTCGTCGCCAAGCGCAAGCTCCGCGCTGGCGAGGTCGTCGATGTCGCCATGCCGCCTCCCACTGACGCCGCCCCCTCGGCGGAGGCGATTCCGCTTTGCGTCGTGCATGAGGATGCGGACCTCATCGTCATCGACAAGCCGGCGGGTCTCGTCGTCCATCCGGGCCCCGGCAATTGGACCGGAACCCTCGTCAACGCACTGCTCCATCATTGCGGCGACAGCCTCTCCGGCATCGGCGGCGTGCGCCGGCCCGGAATTGTCCACCGCCTCGACAAGGAGACCAGCGGCCTCTTGGTCGTTGCCAAGTCCGATACGGCCCATCGGGGTCTTTCGGAGCAGTTCGCCGCGCATGGCCGCGACGGCCGCCTGTCACGCGCCTATCTCGCAATCGTCTGGGGCACGCCTGCCAGACCCCGCGGCACCGTCGACGCGGCCCTCGGCCGCTCGGCCAGCGACCGCGTCAAACGGGCCGTGGTGCCGGAGGGGCGTAGCGACGCCCGCCATGCGATCACCCGCTACGCCTTGCGTGCCGCCTCGCCGCTCGACGGCGGCCTGGCCTCCCTGGTCGAATGCGTGTTGGAGACCGGACGCACGCATCAGATCCGGGTTCATATGGCCCATATCGGTCAACCGCTGGTGGGCGACGATGTCTACGGGGCGGGATTTCGCACCAAATCAGAGCGCCTCGACCCGGATGCCAAACGTGTCGTCCAAGGCTTTCGCCGCCAAGCGTTGCATGCCCACCGTTTGGGATTCGTCCATCCGGTCTCGGGCGCGCCCCTGTCCTTCCAGTCGCCCTTGCCGAAGGACATGGTGGAACTCTGCGCTGCTTTCGGCATTGCACAGCAGTGAGAAGTGAGTTCAAGATTCGGTCGCGCTTCCCCTGAACGCACTGTTCAGAGGCTCGTTCACGCCGCGTGACACGCGATTGTGCCGTGAATTCGGTGCACCAAACCCTATATAATAAGGTCTGCGCGAACGGGGTATTTGCGGTTCGCGACCCGGCCGGCTTCTTTCGAAGCGGCCGATTCAACGATGGAGGGCAACGAATGGCCCAGGCTAATCTTCCCAGTATCGCTTCGGGTGAAGCCGGTCTCAGCCGCTATTTGGAAGAGATCCGCCGGTTCCCGATGCTGGAGCCTCAGGAAGAATACATGCTGGCCAAGCGCTATGCGGAACACGACGATCGTGACGCCGCACATAGGCTGGTGACCAGCCATCTGCGGCTCGTCGCGAAGATCGCCATGGGCTATCGCGGTTACGGGCTGCCGATCGGCGAAGTCGTTTCCGAGGGCAATGTCGGCCTGATGCAGGCGGTCAAACGTTTCGATCCGGAGCGGGGTTTCCGCTTGGCGACCTACGCCATGTGGTGGATCAAGGCATCGATCCAGGAATACATCCTGCGGTCGTGGAGCCTCGTGAAGATGGGCACGACCGCGAATCAAAAGCGTCTGTTCTTCAACCTTCGCAAGATGAAGAGCCGCATCCAGGCCCTTGAAGAGGGTGATCTGCGGCCGGATCAGGTGGACCAGATCGCCACGCAGCTCGGCGTTTCGGCCGAGGAAGTCGTCTCGATGAACCGCCGTCTCTCCGGCGATGCCTCGCTGAACGCGCCGTTGCGGGCCACCGAGGGCGAGTCCGGCGAATGGCAGGATTGGCTCGTCGACGATAGCGAGTCGCAGGAGGATTCGCTCGCGCGCGAGGACGAGCTCGATCAGCGTCGCGGCATGTTGAACAATGCGATGGATGTTCTCAACGATCGCGAACGGCGCATTTTCCAGGCGCGTCGTCTCTCCGAAGACCCGCTGACGCTCGAGGCGCTCTCCGGCGAGTTCGACATCAGCCGCGAGCGCGTGCGCCAGATCGAGGTCCGTGCCTTCGAGAAGGTGCAAAAGGCCGTTCGCGACACCGCCGAGGCGGCGCATCGAGCACTGCGGCCGGTTGACCAGGCCAGCACCTGACCGACACGACAGCCGATTGAAAAACCCAAAGGACCGGTTCGCCCATGGCGCACCGGTCCTTTTTTGTTCAGATCGTCGACCGCGTTGGAGCGGCACGGGCGGCAACCGATGCTCGACCACATCTCCAGGTCGAGCGAAACGGGCGCCCTCGCCAAAGACCTTGAAAGATCGTCAGGTTTTTGCGTTCCAGGCGTCGAGAGCTTCCTTGAAGACGCGATCTCCCGGAATCCCCTTCTCGATCGACATCAACGCCCGCCGCCCAGTCTCGTAAGCGATCGGAATATCGATCCACTGTTCGCTTTTCAGCAGCGAGAGATTGCTCTGCATCGCCTGTTCGAGATTGTTCAGCGCGATGATGAAGAAGCCGTCGGAGATCTTGCCCGCGACTCCGATTAGCGGCTCGCCGCGCGCCTGCTCGGTCGCTTTCAGTGCCAGACGCTGCACGTTGGCGACGCCGCCGCCGCTGAAATTCGCCGGCGTGGTGAAGAGAAGCTCGATGACGTGGCTTGCCGGCAGCGTCGGATCGGCGTTCCGGCGAATGGTCATCGTCATCTTGAGATTTTCATCCGGAACCTCGGCGACGGCGCGGATCGCCGGTTCCGGAGGCTGCCCCTCGCTCGGCGATTCGTTGACCACCGACCAGACGACATTGCCGCCTTCCTGCGTGCCGGACGTCGTTTCCGTCCGCTCTTGATAGAACACCGCCTTTTGCGCCACGGCGGGCGTGTTGCCGGTGGCCGGTTCGACAGCGGCGACTTCGGGGCTTGCGGCTTCTTCACCGGCAACTGGCGTCTGCGCCTCCGCGGGTGCGGCACCGACCACAGCCGGATCCTCCCCGATTTCGCTGCTGATGGTCGGCGACGCGGAGGATTCCGCCGGTACCGGCGATGCCGGAGCGATATCCGTTCCCTCGTCGAACGCGTTGGGTTCGCCCGCCGCCGGTCCCTCGTCCACTTCGGTCCCATCCGGAAGCAGCCGTTGGGTAAATTGCCGGGCCGATTGGCCCCGCGGCGCCTCGGCACCGGCCACGTCACTTATGCCGGTGGATTCTGCCGTTCCGCCGTTCGCGGTCCCAGAAGCATCCGGAGCCGCCGTCGCAACCGCCGGCGCCTTGTCTGTCGTGGTGGCGATGTTGTTGAGATCCGATGGGGCAACCAGCAATGCCTCGATCTGGTCGCGATAGGTCCATCCAACGGCTCCAAGGCCGCCCAACAGCAGGATGACGAGGGTCGCGGCGATCAGCGAACGCCCCTTGCCCGATCCTTTCCGCTTCCCGCGCGGCGAATAGCGCGGGCCTGAAACATCGGCCTCGGGGATGTCGTCGTCTGTGCGGATACCCGCGGGAATTCTTTCGTCGTCGTAGAATGCATCGTCATGGGTTCCGTCGGCCTCGCGTCGCGCCGCCCCGGATGCGGTGGGGACGATGAACGGGGAACCGACGGGGGATGGCCCGGCCGCCGCCTCGGGCTCCTCCGTCGCGGTCGGGAAAAACGGCGGCGGCTCATGACGCGGCGTCGCTGCGGATTTCTTCAGTCCCGGGAAGACCGAATCGACGATTCCACTCCCGCTCCGCTCCGTCGTCCTGCCGCCTGAACTGGTCCGCGAATCGGGTGTCCCACCGCCCTGTTCCGCGGGGTGGCCGGGCAGCGAGGGAGCCTTCGGCAAGACGGCTTTCGGCGCTGACGGAGCGGGACTTTCGCTCGCGCCCACCCAGGCCTCCGGCGCTGGTGCATCCGAATAGTCCCCGCCGGGTCTGCCCCGCGCTTCCGACGTATCGGCCGCCAGGAGCGCCGCCAAGTCGTCATCCGGCTCGCCATCCGTTGGTCCGGCATAATGTTCTTCGGTGCGTGTGATCGCGTCTTCAAGCGCGGTAAGCCGCGTGGCGACGACGTTCTCGGCCAACGGCGGATTCGCCGCGTCGATCTGTCTTTGAATCGCCGCGCGGGCCTTATCATAGACCTTGGCGCGCATCTGCGGCGTAGCGCGCGGCAGGCCGTCGATGGTTTTACGAAGTACGCCGCTCAAGTCCGCCATGGATCGCAGTCACTCACTTGTCTTGATTTTCTGGTGTCCCGGCGTCCGGACTCTAATCCTGAAACGGATCGCGAACAAGTATTGTGTCGTCCCGCTCCGGCGAGGTCGACAGAAGCGTCACCGGCGCTTGCACCAATTCTTCTATGTGCCTGACATATTTGACGGCTTGGGCCGGAAGATCGTTCCAGCGCCGCGCGCCGGCGGTCGTATCTTTCCAGCCTTCCAAAGTCTCGAAGATCGGCTCGACCCGCTGTTGCTCTGACAGACTGGCAGGAAGATAGTCGATTTGCTTGCCATCCAGATTGTAACCGACGACGATCTTGATCTCCTCAAGACCATCTAACACGTCTAATTTAGTTAATGCGAGCCCGTCGATGCCGTTGAGGGCGACCGCTTGACGCACGAGAACGGCGTCGAACCAGCCGCAACGGCGCTTGCGACCGGTGACGGTGCCGAACTCGCGGCCCTTCTCGCCAAGAAAACGGCCAATCTCGTTATCCTGCTCGCTGGGGAACGGCCCTTCCCCCACCCGCGTCGTGTAGGCCTTGGTAATGCCGAGGACGAAGCCGATGCTGCCAGGCCCAAGGCCCGAACCGGCCGACGCCTGCCCGGCAACGGTATTGGAGGAGGTCACGAAGGGGTAGGTGCCATGGTCGATGTCGAGCAACGTTCCTTGGGCGCCCTCGAACAGGATTCGGTCGCCGGCCTTGCGCCGCTCGTCGAGAAGCCGCCAGACGCGGTCGATAAAAGGCGTGATTTCATCGGCGATCGAGGTCAACTCGTCGAGGATCGTCGCCGGGTCGATCTCGTTCTGCCCAAGACCGCGCCGCAAGGCATTGTGGTGAGCGAGCAGGCGATCGATCCGGTCCGGCAGGCTGTCGGGATGGGCCAGATCCATGACGCGCAGTGCCCGCCGACCGACCTTGTCCTCATAGGCCGGGCCGATTCCGCGCCCGGTCGTCCCGATCTTGGTGCCGACACTGGCATTTTCCCGCGTCGCGTCGAGTTCGCGATGCAGCGAGAGAATCAGCGCCGCGTTGTCGGCGATGCGCAGCGACTGCGGATCGATCGAAACGCCCTGCGCCTCGAGACGCTTTTTCTCCGCGACGAAAGCATGGGGATCGAATACGACGCCATTGCCGATCACCGACAACTTGCCCTTGCGAACGACACCGGACGGCAGCAGCGAGAGCTTGTAGGACGTTCCGTCGACGACGAGCGTATGGCCGGCATTGTGTCCGCCTTGGAACCGCACGACCACGTCCGCCCGTTCCGACAGCCAGTCGACAATCTTCCCCTTACCCTCGTCTCCCCATTGCGATCCGACGACGACAACGTTGGCCATTAACAGTCCTCTTGCAGTTTTCGTCCGCCCGCCTGGTGCGAGGCGCGCGGACTATAGTCAAGCACCCCGCCGGAAGCGAGGGCGTGAAGCGACCGAACTTGCGGAAAATGCCCGCCCGGGCGGCTTTGTTCGCTCAGCGAGCGCAAAGCCCCGATTCATCAGGCATGCTTATTTGACCGCAATCCCCCTATGCGACCCGGCCGCGCCCACGTAAACGCAAGGCCATGACATCTCGTTTCCGGCACCCCTACCTTATCCTGGCGACCGTGGCCCTGTTGTGGGGCGGCAATGCGATCGCGGGCAAGCTCGCCGTCGGACACGTCTCGCCGATGCTGCTCACCTTGCTACGCTGGACTTTCGCGTGCCTGTTCATGGCGCCCTTCGCGCTCCGCGACGTGCGCCGGGAGTGGCCCGTGATCCGGCGCAACCTGCCGTTTCTCTTCGCGCTCGGCGGGCTCGGCTTCGCCACCTTCAACGCAATCTTTTATCTGGCGTTGAACTACACCACGGCGATCAACGTGACGATCGAGCAATCGGCGATGCCGTTGATCGTGTTGCTGGCAAACTTCCTCCTCTTCCGCATGCCGGTTTCGTCCTTCCAAATCGTCGGCTTCTCCCTGACCTTGGTCGGCGTCGTACTGACCGCCTCGCATGGCGAACCGTCGGCGCTTCTGGCCCTCGACCTCAATCGCGGCGACGCCCTGATGATGATCGCTGTGCTGCTTTACGGCGGTTACACGGTGGCCCTACGATTCAAGCCGGTGCTCAACTGGCGCTCGACGATCTTCGTGCTCGCCGCCTCCGCCCTCGTCGTCTCGGTGCCCTTCGCGGCGGCGGAGTGGGCCATGGGCGATACGCGCCTACCCGACGGCCAAGGCCTCTCCGCCGCGCTCTACACGGCGATCTTTCCCTCGCTCATCGCTCAATCGCTCTACATCCGCGGCGTCGAGATGATCGGACCGAACCGCGCCAATCTGTTCATCAATCTGGTGCCGATCTTCGGCGCGATCCTCGCCGTACTAGTCATCGGCGAGACACTTCGCACCTACCACATCATCGCGCTCGCCTTCGTTCTCGGCGGCATCATGCTGGCCGAACGCGGGGCGGCGATGCGGCATCGAACGCCGGATACGAAAACGGCGCCCCGCTAATAGCGCGACGCCGTATCGATCAACGAGACCTGGCCTCTCGGATCAGCCGACGACGTCCGCGACGTCGAAGCGCAAGGGTTTTGCGCTGGCGATCTCCTTGTGGGAGCGCACTGCGTCCAGCACATCTTCAGGCACCGGCGAATCGACGTAGAGCAGCGCGATCGCGTTTCCGCCGGGCCGGTCGCGACCGAGCTGGAAGTTGGCGATGTTGACGCCTGCCTTGCCGAACACCGTGCCGAGCAGACCAATGATGCCCGGCGCGTCGTTATTGGTCGTATAAACCATGTGCCGGCCGACTTCGGCGTCGAGATTGATGCCCTTGATCTGGATGAAGCGAGGCTTGCCGTCGGAAAAGACGGTTCCGGCAACCGATCGGGTCTGCTTTTCGGTGACGACCGTCAGCTTGATATAGCTGTCGAAGACGCCCGACTTGTCGCGCCGCGACTCGGTCAGCTGGATGCCGCGTTCCTTCGCCATGATCGGCGCCGAGACCATGTTGACGTCCGAGACCTGGCTCTTCATCAACCCGGCCAGCGCCGCGCTGGTCAACGCCTTGGTGTTCATCGCCGCCACGCTTCCGTCATAGGTGATTTCCACCGATTTGATCGCCTCCTCGGTAACCTGACCGGCGAAGGCGCCGAGGCACTCCGCCAGTTGGACGAATGGCGTCAGGATCGGCGCTTCCTCGGCCGTGATCGACGGCATATTGATCGCGTTCGCGACCGCGCCCCGGATCAGATAGTCCGACATCTGCTCGGCGACCTGGAGCGCGACATTCTCTTGGGCCTCGGAGGTCGAGGCGCCCAGATGCGGCGTGCAGACAACGTTCTCGAGACCGAAGAGCGGCGAGTTCGTTGCCGGCTCCACCTCGAACACGTCGACGCCTGCGCCCGCCACCTTGCCGGACTTGATTGCCTCGGCCAGATCCGCCTCGACGATCAGGCCACCGCGCGCACAGTTCACGATCCGGACGTCATCCTTCATCTTGGCGATCGCCGCCTTGTCGATGATGCCCTTGGTCTTGTCGGTCATCGGCGTGTGCAGGGTGATGAAGTCGGAGCGCTTGAAGAGATCGTCGAGTTCGACCTTTTCGATGCCCAGATGCGCGGCGCGATCGGCCGACAGGAACGGGTCGAAGGCGATGACCCGCATCTTCAGGCCGACGCCGCGCGCGGCGACGATGGCGCCGATATTGCCGCAGCCGATGATGCCGAGCGTCTTGCCGGTGATCTCGACGCCCATGAAGCGGTTCTTCTCCCACTTGCCGGCCTGGGTCGACGCGTCGGCGGCGGGCAGCTGGCGCGCGACGGCGAACATCAGCGCGATCGCGTGTTCGGCGGTGGTGATCGAATTGCCGAAGGGCGTGTTCATCACGATGATGCCCTTCCGGCTGGCGGCCGGAATGTCGACATTGTCGACGCCGATGCCGGCGCGCCCGACGACCTTCAGCTTGGTCGCGGCCTGGATGAGCTTTTCCGTGACCTTGGTGGCCGAGCGGATGGCAAGGCCGTCATACTGGCTGATGACTTCGAGGAGCTTGTCCTTGTCCTTGCCGAGATCGGGCATGTAATCGACCTCGACGCCGCGGTCGGCGAAGATCTGGACGGCGGTCTTGGACAGCTTGTCGGAAACGAGAACGCGGGGTGCCATGGGTGGGGTCCTTGGAAGAATGGGGAAATGGAGCGATGAAACGCGGAGGCGTTGGCGATGGCTGCGGCGCCGTTCTTCTCCCCTGCGGGGAGAAGGTGCCCCGAAGGGCGGATGAGGGCTTCGTAGAGCGACGGCGTCGAAGAGGAGGACGAGACGTGCCCGTCAGACCCTCACCCAGCCGGAGCTCCGCGCCGTCCACCCTCTCCCGCAGGCGGGAGAGGAATGGCGCACGCGCCTCAGGCCGCTTGCGCGAGGCCGGCCTTCTGAACGTCGTAGGCCCAGCCGATCCAAGGCATCAGCGCTTCGACGTCGGCGGTTTCGACCGTCGCGCCGCACCAGATGCGCAGGCCCGGAGGCGCATCGCGATAGGCGCCGATGTCGAGGGCAACGCCCTCCTTCTCCAGCAGCGCGGCGACGCCCTTGGCGAAGGCGGCCTGTTGGTCGGCCGTGAGCCGCGCGACGGCCGGATCGGCGAAGGTGAGACAGACGGACGTGTTCGACCGCAGCGCCTTGTCCGCGGCCAGGAAGGACAGCCACGGATTGGCCGCGACATAGGACTCGACGGCCGCGAGATTGGCGTCCGCCCGGGCCTTCAGGGCAGCGAGGCCGCCGATCTCTTTCGACCACGCCAGCGCGTCGAGATAGTCCTCGACGCACAGCATCGAGGGCGTGTTGATCGTCTCGCCCTTGAAGATGCCTTCGATGAGCTTGCCGCCCTTGGTCAGTCGAAAGATTTTCGGCAGCGGCCAGGCCGGCTTGTAGCTTTCCAGCCGCGCGACCGCGCGGGGGCTGAGGATCAGCATCCCGTGTGCCGCCTCGCCGCCGAGCACCTTCTGCCAGGAGAAGGTGACGACATCCAGCTTGTCGTAGGGCAGATCCTGCGCGAACGCGGCCGAGGTCGCGTCGCAGATGGTCAGGCCCTTGCGATCCGCCGGAATGGCGTCGCCATTCGGCATCCGCACGCCCGATGTGGTGCCGTTCCAGGTAAAGACCACATCGCGGTCGAAATCGACCTGGGCGAAGTCGACGATCTCGCCATAAGGTGCCTCGAAGCTGCGCGCGTCGTCGAGCTTCAACTGCTTGATCGCGTCGGTCACCCAGCCGGCACCGAAGGATTCCCAGGCGAGGACATCGACGCCGCGTTCGCCGAGCAGCGACCACATCGCCATCTCGACCGCGCCGGTATCGGACGCCGGCACGATGGCGATGCGATAGTCGGCCGGAACGCCGAGAATGTCCCGGGTGTCGTCGATCGCCTGTTGCAGTTTGGATTTGCCGACCTTGGCGCGATGCGAGCGACCGAGCGCGGCATCGGCGAGCACATCGAACGACCAACCGGGTCGTTTCGCGCAGGGGCCGGAAGAAAAACGGGGATTGGCCGGACGCAGGTCCGGCTTCGCGGTATTTGCCATCTGAGCTACCCTCACAGATAGAAGCGCCTCGTTGGGGAGGCGTGTCCCGCAGATGACGCTACTCCCCTTCCCGGTCCTCGGTCAAGCGGCAATTTGGTGGCGGTGGACATTCGGCGACCAGCCGTGCCGCGCCTGAAACGACAAACGGCGGAGCCAAGGCCCCGCCGTTTGTCTTTGGTGAAGCTGAAACTCCTACCAGAGCGAATAGCGGATGCCGGCCTGAATCGTATGACGATCAAAACCATCGTCCCGAAGCGCATAATCGATGCCGTTGCCTTGCAGGCCGAAGAGATCGCCGGCTTCGACGTTGAGGTAGCGGTAGCCAATGTCGATCGCGACATTCTGCGTCACATCGTAGGCGACGCCGGCCATCAGGGAATAGGCGAAGCGCCAGTCCTTGGTGTCAGCGTAGGACGCGCCGGTCACCGTGGCGCAATCATTGGTGCCACTCGTACAGTTGATGCCGTAATCCACCTGCACCGCGCCCGCACCGGCGCCGAGATAGGGCGTGAAACCGATGAAGGTGCCTAGATCGACATAGGCATTCGCCATCAGTTCCCACGTCTCGGCGTCGCTGGAGAGGACATAGGGATTGTAGGTCGCGACGGGTCCGAAATTGACATCGAACTTCGAATAACGCGCCGTCACGTCGGCCCGGAAGAAGTCCGTGAACCGATAACCGAACCCCGCCCCAAGGTCGTAGCCGTTCTCGAACTTCATTTCAGCCCGGCTGCTGCCTGCAACGGAAACGTCGCTGTCGAAGTCGTAGGAAACGTCCCCGCGCAAATACCAGCCGTTGCCGATCTCGACCGGAACCAGTTCCGGGACGTCCTGGTAGATTGGTTCCGCATAGATCGGCGGCAGGTCGGCGGCTTGCGCAGCCGGGATTGTTGTGCCGAGCGCGAGTACGCTCGCGATCAATGTCCTGGTGATAGTCATGGCTCCGCTTCCCACTGCCGTTCCGCCTCATGCCACTCGCCGAAGCGAAGGTGGCGTCTGGCGGTTACCGTCGCAGTGAAAGCTTAAAGCCGGATTAACCGTGTTCCTTAACCGTGTTTGTTGACTGAGCGAAGTGCCCCGCCGGGATCCGAAGTGCTGCGGAACGTGAAAGGCCGCCGCCCTTTCACGGGCGGCGGCCTTTCTTTGAACCGTGGATTGCGAACGCTTGCCTTACTTGAAGACTACGTCCTGCGCATAGACCGGGTCAGGAGCATAAACCGGCGCCTTGCCCTTGCCCTTGCCGAAGCCACCGCCGCCAAATTCGTAGCGAAGGCCGGCGCGGACCGCATGCAGATCGTAGCCGTGGTCATAGCCCTGGACGCCACTGGCGCCGTTGGCGATGTCCTGCGCGTCCCAACCAAACGCCTCGCCTTCGGCGATGCGGGTATACTTGTATCCGGCGTCGAACTTCAGGTTCTGCGTGATGTCGATGCTCGCGCCCGCCATGAGCGAATAAGCGAAGCGCCACTCGGACATTCCTTCGTGGGTGAAGGTCTGGCCACAGTTGGTCGCGGTAAATCCACCACTGCATTCGAACTTGTTGTTCATCGTTCCGTAGGAGACGTTGGCGACACCCGCACCACCGCCGACATAAGGCGTGAACCGTCCGTAGGTGCCGAGATCGACATAGGCGTTGGCCATCACGGTCCAGACGTCGATCTCCGAGCTGTCCGCATAGCTGCAATAGGAACCCGGTACATCGACGCAGTTCGACGAGCCGGTCAGGTCCGCGGTGAAGTAGTCGGCCGTCAGGTCCATGCGGGCGAATGCATTGAAGCGATAGCCGAGACCGCCGCCGACCATGAAGGCGCTGTCGGTTTCGATGTTGTCGTAGTGATAGTACTGGACGAAGTCGCCACCACCGTAGCCGCCGCGCAAATAGCCATATTTGCCAGAGGTTTCACTCTCGAAAACGTAGCCGACGTCACCGCGCAGGTACCAGCCCGCAGTGGACACTTCTTCCACCGGCGCCGGTGGGATGTACACCGGGGGCTCCTCGATTACATCGGCGGCGTTGGCGGTGGCTGCGAGTAAGGACAACGCACCGACGACGGCGACGGTCGTCACAAGTCTCGAATTCATAGCGATCATCTCCGGTTCAATCGGCTGCCGGGATTGGCACACCGTTACCTTAATGAACACGGTAAATCGCAATGGTTAACTGAGGGTTTACACGAAAAAATTAGCGCAAAACCGATGCAATGGGCCCTTTACGCAGCGGCTTGCTTCAGAGCACCAACAATGTCGTCCACCACGGACAACACCAGCGCCCGATCGTCGCCTTCAGCCATCACCCGGATCAATGGCTCGGTCCCGGACGGACGGATCACCAACCGCCCACTATTGCCCAAACGCTCACGCCCAGCGCTGATCGCGTCCTGCACACGGTCTCGCTCCAAAGGCTCGCCGCCCGCAAACCGCACATTCTTCAAAATCTGCGGCACCGGGTCGAACCGCCGGCAGACTTCCGACACCGTTCCCCCCTTTCGCTTGACGACGGCGAGAACCTGAAGCGCCGAGACCAGCCCATCGCCGGTCGTCCCGAAGTCGGAGAGGACGATATGGCCGGACTGCTCCCCGCCGACATTGTAGCCGTGCTCGCGCATATGTTCGACCACGTAGCGATCACCGACCTTGGTGCGGGCGAGTTGCAGGTGCCGGGCTTCCAGAAAGCGCTCGAGGCCGAGATTCGACATGATGGTCGCGACGATGCCGCCGGCCGCCAAGCGGCCGTCCTCCGACCAGCTCTCGGCGATCACCGCCATCAACTGGTCGCCGTCGACAACCGAACCGCGCTCGTCGACGATCAGCACGCGGTCAGCGTCACCATCGAGGGCGATCCCGATGTCCGCCCGAACTTCCTTCACCTTGGCGGCGAGCGCTCCCGGAGCTGTCGAGCCGCAGTTGTGGTTGATGTTCGTACCGTCGGGACTGATCCCGATTTTGATGACTTCCGCTCCGAGTTCCCACAGGACCTCGGGCGCCACGCTGTACCCGGCGCCGTTCGCGCAATCGATCGCGACCCGGATTCCTTCGAGCGAAAGCTCGCGCGGCAGCGTCCGCTTGGCGAACTCGATGTAGCGATCATGCACGCCGTCCACGCGCTTGGCACGCCCAAGCCGGTTTCCGGTGGCGAGGCGCGCGCTCAGATCCTGGTCGAGAAGCCCCTCGATGGTTTGTTCGATATCGTCTGAGAGCTTGTAGCCCTCCGGGCCGAACAGCTTGATACCGTTGTCCTCGAACGGATTGTGGGATGCGGAGATCATGACGCCGATGTCGGCGCGCAGCGAGCGGGTCAACATCGCCACGGCCGGGGTCGGCATCGGGCCAAGCAAAAAGACGTCCATGCCCGCTGACGTAAATCCGGCGACCATCGCGTTCTCGATCATGTAGCTCGACAGCCGCGTGTCCTTGCCGATCACCACGCGATGCCGGTAGCTGCCACGCTGGAAGGCGAGCCCCGCGGCCATACCGACCTTCATGGCGATTTCCGGCGTCATCGGATGCCGATTCGCCGTGCCGCGGATGCCGTCGGTTCCGAAATATTTTCTGCCCATCGATGATCCCGTCGTCAGCTGATGGTTACGCCCCATCCCCTTCTAGCGGACGGTGCTCGGCGCGCACAATGTCGCATGGATTGGTTACCAGGATGGCGCGACCGACGACGCCCGACCCGAAGCCGCCTCTTGGAACGGAAAAAGAGCGGCATCGGGCCGCTCTTCTCCTTGCATTTGGGTCCGAAACCGTCCGGTCAGGTCGGCTGCGGTTCGAGACCGTCGCCGGCCTTGTCGTCGCGCGGGCTCGCCGGACGACCGGTCCCCGCCTTCGGCACGGCGGAACCGCGCGACGGCGGCGTATCGTCGCCCATGTCGCGGGCGAGGGTCCGCCCCGCCAGGAGATCATGGACCTCGACGCCCGAAAGCGTCTCGTACTCGAGCAAAGCCTTGGCGATCATATGCAGATCGTCGATATGCTCGTTGAGGATCCTGCGCGCCTTGTTCTCGGCCGTCTCGATGATCTCCCGAACCTCGGAGTCGATCAGCCGCGCGGTGTCTTCGGACATGTTCTGCTGATGCGAAACCGAATGGCCGAGGAACACCTCGTCCTGATTGTCCTTGTAGCGCAGCCGTCCCAGCTTGTCGCTCATGCCGTACTCCATGACCATCGCGCGGGCCATGTTGGTCGCCTGCTGGATGTCGTTGGAGGCACCGGTGGTGACGTTATCGAGGCCGTAGATGATCTCCTCGGCGGCACGACCACCGAAAATCATCGCCAGCCGGGCTTCCATCTCGTTCTTGCGCATGCCGTAGCGATCGCGCTCCGGCAGGTTCATGGTGACGCCTAGCGCCCGGCCACGCGGGATGATCGTCACCTTGTGCAGCGGATCGTTGAAGGGCTCGTAGATACCGACGAGAGCGTGACCTGCCTCATGATAGGCGGTAAGCTTCTTTTCCTCTTCGGTCATGGCCATGGAGCGTCTCTCGGCGCCCATCATGACCTTGTCCTTGGCGTCCTCGAACTCCAGCATGGTGACGAGCCGCTTGGCGCGGCGCGCCGCCATCAGCGCCGCCTCGTTGACGAGATTGGCAAGATCCGCGCCCGAGAAGCCGGGGGTGCCGCGCGCGATCGTCCTGAGATCGACATTGGGCGCCAACGGCACGTTGCGGACATGGACCTTGAGGATCTTCTCGCGACCGTTGACGTCCGGATTCGGCACCATCACCTGCCGGTCGAAGCGGCCCGGCCGCAGCAACGCGGGATCGAGAACGTCCGGACGGTTGGTCGCCGCAATCAGGATGACCCCCTCATTCGCCTCGAAGCCGTCCATCTCGACCAGCAACTGGTTCAGCGTCTGCTCGCGTTCGTCGTTGCCGCCGCCGAGACCAGCACCACGATGCCGCCCGACGGCGTCGATCTCATCGATGAAGATGATGCAGGGGCTGTTCTTCTTGGCCTGCTCAAACATGTCCCGCACGCGGCTCGCGCCGACGCCGACGAACATTTCGACGAAGTCGGAGCCCGAAATCGTGAAGAACGGCACATTCGCTTCGCCCGCGACGGAGCGCGCCAGCAAGGTCTTACCGGTGCCCGGAGGGCCCACGAGCAAGACGCCACGGGGGATCTTGCCACCCAGACGCTGGAATTTCTGCGGCTCGCGCAGGAATTCGACGATCTCCTCCAGATCCTGCTTCGCCTCGTCGACGCCGGCCACATCCTGGAAGGTGACCCGGCCATGCGCTTCCGTCAAAAGCTTGGCCTTCGACTTGCCGAAGCCCATCGCCTTGCCGCCCGCGCCGCCCTGCATCTGCCGCATCAGGAATATCCAGACCGCGAGGATCAGGAGGATCGGACCGAACGACAACAGCATCGACCAGATCGGATTGGTGTTGTCGCCCGGAGGAGCGGCATTGATCTGGATGTTTTTCGACTCGAGCCGCCCGACCAACGCCGGGTCTTCCGGCGCGTAGGTCTGGAACGGCGCGGTTCCGTCGGAATATTTCCCGCTGATCCGCGGTCCCTGGATAACCACCGATTGCACCCGGCCTGAATCGACGTCGGACAGGAACTGCGAATAGGGGACCTCGCGGGTTCCGGCGGTCTGCGAGCCATTCGAAAACAGCTGGAACAGAGCGATCAAAAGCAGCGCGATGATCGCCCAGAGGGCGAAGTTTCGAAAATTCTGGTTCATCAGTCATCCTGGGATGGCCGCCCGAGACCGCTCAGACGATTTCATCAAAGATAGGTGGTGAGCCCCTCCTTGCCAACATCATCGGGCGTTTTTGCGGCAAAATGCTTGGGCCTCCCTGGCCCTTTGGTTACTGCAGTCACCATTCCGACCGCCGCATCGCACCGCGAAAGCGGCAGATCACGCATCAAACGCCACGCGACCAGCGAGGCGATTTCGAGCCGGTCGACGCCGGCGCCGGCCTTTCGCGCCAGCGCCTCCGGCACCGCGACAAGAGTGGTCCCGACCGTCAGAACGGGCAAGGATTGTTCGATCCGGTTGCCCCGTCCCAGCGATCCGAAGGCGACGATCCCCGCCCCACGGTTACAATGGTCGCGACTGAGGCGGATATCGAAGCGGCCATCGAAAACCACGTGGCTCACGAGATCAGCCGGCGCCAGGCCGGCGATTCCCGTGCGTCCGAACTCACGCACGACCGTAACGCTGGATCGTGCGTCGACCAGCGCCCCGCCGAGCGACACCGCGATCCGATCGTCGGGCCCGCGTAGTGCATCGACGAGGCGCATAACGGAACGCCCGCCCGGAGCGTAGTCGCCGCCCGCGACAGCTGCGATGGCGCGCTGCATCAGCAAAAACGCCGTCGAGCGTTCGATCGCGGCCAACGCCGCACGATCGAAAACCAGCGTGCCGCCGCTGGCGGCGAATTCACCCTTGGCCGCCATGGTGCCGATCGTCGCCGCCAGCTTTGCCTCGCCCGCGTCTCGCCGCGCGGCATGACTGGCGATCTCCATTTCCAGTCGGCGCCGGTCGATGTCGCCGGCAGCTAACTGCTGACGCAGCCGGACACGATGGTAGGTCACGTCGGCATTGGTGGGATCGTCGACGGCCCGCATCCCCGCGGCAGCGACCGTCGCTTTCAGCCGGCCGCCCGGCACATCGAGAAACGGACGCACGAGGGCTACACCGGGCGCGATATCACGAACCCAGCGCATGCCGGCCAACCCTGTTTCACCTGCTCCCCGCGCCCGCGCGAGGAGATGCGTCTCCAACTGGTCGTCCTGATGATGGGCGGTCAGAATAACGGTTGCGCCGCTCTGGCGGGCCGCGTCTAGGAGGAGGCCATAACGGGCGCGGCGGGCGGCCGCGGGAAGGTTGCCGCTGTGGGCCGGCTTGGCCCAGCGCATCGTTTTGTGCGGGAGCGCAAGGCTACGCGCGATGCTGGCGACGAAATCCGCCTCGATGGCCGATCGTTGGCGCAATCCATGATCGACGGTCACGACGTCGAATTGGATGTCGGAAAGAACTGGGGTTTTTCGCGCGTCGCTCGCCGCCAGGAGCAGCGCCAGCGAGTCTGGACCGCCAGATACCGCGAGCACCGCGCGTTTCGGTCGGCCGATGCGGCTGGCGGCTTGCGCCATCGCGGCGGCGAGACAATCGCAGAGATCGCGCGACGAAAGCGGTTGGGCGCCTGGCGGAACCTCCGGGAGGCGGAAGCTTGCTGTGATGGCCGATTCCGCGTTCAGCAGTTTGCCGCCTTCGCCTCGCTGGCCAGCTTGCTCTTCACACTGGCGCTCATCGCCGGATAGCGCCGCGCCACTTCCTTGAAGGTCACGCAGGCGGTGTCGCGATTGTCGAGCTTGGCCAGCGACATGCCGAGCTTCAGCATCATGTCCGGCGCTTTGCTACTCTTGGGATAGTTTTTCTGGGCATCAAGAAAGGTTTCTGCGGCATCGGCGTATTTCTGCTGCTGGAACAGGCTTTCGCCCAGCCAATATTCCGCGTCCGGCGTATCCTTCGCGTTCGGATAGGTTTGCGCATATTGGCGAAACGACTGCTCGGCGAGTTGGTAATCCCCGGCCAGGAGATAATTGTAGGCAAGGGCGTACAGATCCCCCGCCCCTTCCGGCGTTACCGCGGCGACCGTGCTCGACGAACCGGTGGTGGTTGCGTTGGAAGCGTCCCCCGTCGGGGCGTTGGAGGAACCCGTATCGAGGCCTCCCTCGAGAATGCGGCCGATGCCGTCGTCGCCGGATGTATCTTTCGCCGAGTCGCCGCGAGCGGCCATGCGAACCGGATCTGTATCCGCGGCGGGAGCCGCGTCGCCGCGCCGTTCACCGGCCGAACCGGAGCCGCTTCCCTTTTCGATCTCCTGGAAGCGGAACTCGTTGTCCTCCTGCTGCTTGCGCATGTCTTCCTGCGCCTGGAGCAACTGGAAGCTGAGTTCCTCCACCCTGCCGTTGAGCCGGCGGATTTCCTCCTCGAGATGATTGAGCCGAACGATCGCATCGCCGGCCTGCGCCAGACGGACCGGTTGTTCGCGATGGGAAACGGCGTTTTCCCCTTCGAGAGAAGCTGCCGCCGCGCCGCCGGATCGCTCCGCGACGAGACTAAAAGCAGGTTCATACGCCGATGCACCGGACGAAACGCCCATCAGCAAGGCAAGGCAGGAAGCAGCAAGGATCGGCGATCGGCAGGTCATGGACAACGGTTCTCTCGACAATGGAAGGCTAGAGCATCGGACCAAAAAGTGGAATCCGGTTTTTGGATCATTCCGATGCTCAATCAAAATGTTAGAGCGTCCTTTGTACGTCCGGATGGACGCACGGCGCTCTAATGCGATGCGAGCGGGTCCGTTCAACCGTCAAGGCCCGGCTCTTTCGGCGCTTGGTCGCATTTAGCATGGAACGAGCGAGTTCGGCCAAAATTTGACGCCTGAACACTCTTCTCGGCGCGCCAACGTGAAACGGCCCCGAAGGGCCGCCACGCGTCAATGCTAGTCCCTCGGACCCGGTTAGCTTCCGGCGCCGCCGAGAACGGTGACAGCGCGCCGGTTCTGCGACCAGCAGGAGATATCGTCGCAAACCGCCACCGGGCGCTCCTTGCCATAGGAAAGCGTCCGGATGCGGTTGGCCGCCACGCCCCGCTGGGACAGATAGTCGCGAGTGGCCGAGGCACGCCGGGCGCCCAGCGCAAGGTTGTACTCGCGGGTACCGCGCTCGTCCGCATGGCCTTCGATCACGATCGAATACTGCGGATACTGGTTCAGCCACTGAGCCTGGCGCGCGAGGGTCTGCTGGGCGTCGGCACGGATCGACGAGGAATCGGTATCGAAGAACACGCGATCGCCGACATTGACCGTGAAGTCCTGGCTCGTTCCTGGCGCTGCGCTGCCGCCGACGCCGCCACCAGCGCCAAGGCCGAGCCCCGCCGCGTTATCCGGCAGCCCGTCCTTCTTGCTGGCACAGCCAGCGATCGCCAAGCTGGCGACGAGTACAAGCGCAATGCGGCTCTTAACCCCAAAATTGGTCCGGCGCATGGCCAGCTCCTTCAAATCAGATGAGTCCCTGTTACCCGATGTTTACTCTGACGATGTTTAACGCGTCGTAAAAAACGGTCGGCTTTTGACGATATCGTGAAGCGCCGATCTCATTGATTTCTCGCTAGAATACGGCGACGCGACGACGACGGGGTAGGCAGCCGCCGATTGGTGCATGCAGGCAACACACTGGCGACAATGCACCCCCAAGCTTACTTCGGGCTGCCTCCCGGGTCGGCCGGCACATGGGACCGGCGTTTGGATGGATCCCAAGCCCCAGGCGCCTTGCCTTTTAAGTCCGGCGGGCGACCTATTCGAGCGAGGGTGACCAGGCCGGGTCCGACGCAAAGCCGGGCGTCGGAATCTTCTGCTCGTTGTAGCCGGTGAGATCGATCGAATAGAGTTGCGGGCCACCACCGCCCTTGATGTCGCGAAAGAACATCAGCACGCGGCCGTTCGGCGCCCAGGTCGGCCCCTCATTGTGGAAGCCGGAGGTCAAAATGCGCTCGCCCGAACCATCCGGGCGCATGACGCCAATCTGAAACTGGCCGCCGCTCTGCTTGGTGAAAGCGACGAGATCGCCGCGCGGCGACCATACGGGGGTCGAGTACGAGCCGTCGCCGAAAGAGATGCGTTGCTGGCCGGAGCCGTCAGGGTTCATCACGTAGATTTGCTGCCGGCCACCGCGATCGGATTCGAACACGATGCGCTGGCCATCCGGCGAGTAGGATGGCGAGGTGTCGATCGCCGTCGTCGAGGTCAGCCGGGTGGTCGCGCGCGAGCGCAAATCCATCGCGTAGATGTTGGCGTTGCCGTCCTGCTGCAGGCTCATGATCACCTTCTGGCCGTCCGGAGAAAAGCGCGGAGAGAAGGTCATGCCGGGGAAGTTCCCGACGATTTCGCGCTGGCCAGTCTCCAACTGCAGGAGATAGACCCGCGGCTCGCCATCGCCGAACGACATGTAGGTGACTTCCTGCCGGCTCGGCGAAAAGCGCGGCGTCAGGACGAGATCGTTGCCCTGGGTGAGGAAACGCACATTGGCGCCATCCTGGTCCATGATCGCCAGCCGCTTGACCCGCTTGTCCTTAGAGCCGCTCTCGGACACGAACACGATGCGGGTATCGAAGTAGCCCTTCTCTCCGGTTAGGCGCTGATAGATCGCGTCGGCGATAATGTGCGCGACCCGGCGCCAGTTCTCCGGATTGGTATAGAATTGCTGACCGTCGAGTTGCTGGCCAGCGAAGGTATCCCAGAGCCGGAATTCAACCCGCAGGCGCCCGTCGGCTTCCGGCGTCACACGGCCGACGACGATCGCCTGGGCGTTGATAACCGTCCAGTCGGTGAAGGTCGGGCTCGTGTCGACGGTCAGGCCCTTCTGAATGAAGGCGGACTTGTCGATCGGCGCGAACAGGCCCGAGCGCTTCAGGTCGGCCTGGACCACTCCGGCAATCTGCTGCCCGATCCCGTCCTGCGACTGGAAGTCGGTGATCGCAATAGGCAGCGGCTCGACATTGCCCTGGGTGATATCGATTTCGACAACCGCCGAGGCTGGCGCCGCGAACAGTATGGCACCGGCGATCGCCGCGATGGCTACAAGAACGCCTCTGATGCTCGTTTTCATTCCACGATCTTCCGTTGAGTTCGGAGGCGGCAACGCCGCTAAGCGGCTGCGCCTCTTCGTTTGAATTGCCACCGGTTCCCCGCCTGTGCCGCACGTTGGGCGATCCAACGTGGTCGTTGCCGATTGCGTTCGCGCGGCCCGACGGCGCCGTTTCGATCGTCCTAACACGCAATCGGGAGATTGTATGACGCCGCCGTACGCTTCGCGGCGCGGTTGATTGCTCGTCTTTGGCATCAGAACATCTGGCTCGGATCGAAATTGACAACGACGTCGGCCCAGGTTTCATATTTCTCCGCCGGCAGATTGTACGGAGCGCAGCGCTGCACGGCGCGAAGCGCGGCCTCTCCAGCGATCCGCTCGATCATCGAGCTGCCGCCGCCGTTGACGATTTCCGGACGGGCTTCAAGCTGACCGGACGAATCGAGGCGCATCTGGATTGAAATCCGTAGCGAGCCGGCTTCCGACACGCCGGATGGCGGCGACCAGCATCGCTGTATCTGCCCGCGCAACGCGTCGAGTTCGCTCTGGGAAAGCTTGGCGCCGGTCTGACGCTCGGTCCCGAGCGAGGCTTGCTCCTCAGAGCGCTTTGCACCTCCGCCGGCCGATTGCTCCTTGTTGAGCAGCGCGGCGATCTTGTCTGCGTCGAACTGGCTCTCCTCCGGCGTCCGCGTCTCAGCGGTCTTGGTCTCCTTCGCCGGCTCCGGCTTTTTCGGCTCGGGCTTGGTTTCCGCCACCACCGGCGCGGGCGGTTTAGGCTTCGTCGAGGGCACTGGCACGTTCTGCGGCAACGGAGGTTCGGCCGGAGCCGCCTCGGCGGACGCGATGGCCTGCTCGACCGCGTCGACCGGCGGCGGTGTTTCCGTCGGCGTTTCGGCCGTCACCGGATCCGGCGGCGGAGGCGGCGTATCGGCCGGAGGGGGCGGCGCCGGTTCTGGTTCGGGTTGCGGCTCGGGGGCCGGAGCTTCCGCAGGCTTTGCCGCCGCAGCCTGTTCGCTCGCCTTCGGTCGGTCGACGGGCGTCGGCGGCGTCTCCAGATCAGCCTCGTTGTTGCCGACATTCTCGGCCGGCATCGGCAGCGTCTGCGGCTTTTCCGTCGGCTTGGGCGCGGGCGTCTCGGTCATCGGCGCATCCTTGGCGCCGACGACAGACTGCGACAACGACTCGATTGGCACGATCTCGACCGGGAAGGACTCGATGTTCGCGACCTCCAACGGCTCGGGCGCCGACAGCGACCACAGGCCCCAGGTCAGGACCGCCGTATGCAGGATCGTGGAGACAACGACGCCGGATTTCATGGAGACCCGATTTGGTTACGCGTTGAGGTCTTGATCGGTGACAAGACCGATATTGCGGAAACCGGCCGCCGAGATCCGGGCCATGACCTTCATGACCGTGCCGTAATCCGCCGCGCGGTCGCCGCGCACGAAAATCCGCTCCTTGTAACCAGCCTTCGCCACCGCTTCGAGTTTGGCCACAACCTCGTCGATCGGAATCTCGGTGTCGTTCAAATAGACGGCGCCGCTCGAATTCACCGAGATGGTGATCGGCTGACTTTCGGAATTCAGCGCCTTGGCTTGGGTTTCCGGCAACTCGATCGGCACGCCGACGGTCAACAGAGGCGCCGCCACCATGAAGATGATCAACAGCACCAGCATCACGTCGACCATCGGCGTGACGTTGATTTCGCTCATCGGTTGGCGCCGACCGCGGCGACGGCGCGATCCCGAGGATCGCCCTGATCCCGCTGACATGCCCATGGCTGGTTACCTTTCCGACCGAAAACGGTCGCGCTTCTCGGGTCGCGCTCAGCGCGAAGGCAGCTTTTCGTCGATCTGCCGCGACAGGATCGCCGAGAATTCGTCCGCGAAGGCCTCGAGCCGCATCCCCAGCTTGCCGACATCCGACGACAGCTTGTTGTAGGCGACCACCGCCGGAATCGCGGCGACCAGGCCGATCGCGGTCGCCAGCAGCGCCTCGGCGATACCCGGCGCGACGACGGCGAGGCTGGTCTGTTGAGAACCCGCGATTGCCTGGAACGAGGTCATGATGCCGATGACGGTGCCGAACAGTCCGACGAAGGGTGCCGCCGAGCCGATCGTCGCCAGGAACCCCAGGCGCGACTCCAGACTGTCCATCTCACGCGCCAGGGTCACGTCCATCGCCTTGTCGATGCGGGTCTGCAGACCGACCGGCGAGCGGGCGCCCTTCTCGAACGACTTCTTCCATTCGCGCATGGCCGCGACGAACAGCGCGCCCATTCCCGACGTCTTGCGCTCCGAGAGGCTGTGATAGAGTTCCTCAAGCGACTGGCCGGACCAGAAATTGGCTTCGAACTTGTTGAGTTGGCGGCGGAAGCGACCGTAGCGCATCGACTTGTCGATGATGATCGCCCAGGTCCAGACCGAAGCGAACAGCAGTCCGATCATGACCAGCTTGACCACGAAGCCCGCCTGCCAGAACAAATCCCACAGCGACACCGTGCCGGCGGCGGCTAGCGCTCCCTGAACGACTTCTCCGTCCATTCCCCAACATCCTCGATATGCGGAACCATCGGCATGACAACCCATCGCGGGTGGCCCCTGCCGCGAACACGACCGGCTCGACATGCGCCAGCGTACCGCTCGCTCGCGTAAACCCTTGATGCCCTTTCACAAGCGAATCCGGTGAAAGAATGGCGCACCTTGCGTAAGACTGGTTCAATTTGATTGATGCATCGGTAGGGTTAACGATCCGTTAGCGCCCCACCGGCTCCCGAGCGAGGCTCAATTCCCTGCCGGCGCCAGTTGCGCCAGGACAGCCGCCGGCATCCGCATCGGCTTGCCCTCGGGCGAGATCACCGCCACCTTGACCTTGGCCTCGATCAGCGCCTCCTCGCCGCGCGTGATGCGCTGGATCAAGAGGATGCGCGCCCCGCCGAGACGGTGTGTTCGGGTCTCCACGGTCAGGACGTCGTCGATCCGCGCCGGCCGCAAGAAATCGATATCCATGTGCCGGACCGCGAACGCCATCGACGGCCCGTATTTTCCCGCCAGCAGCTCGCCGTGCCCGATACCCTTCAGACGCAGAAGGTCCGACCGTCCTCGTTCGAGAAAATTCAGATAGCGCGCGTGATAGACGACACCGGAAAAATCCGTGTCCTCGAAATAGACGCGAATCCGCAACTCGTGACCGCTTGGCGTAAGGCGGCCGGCCAATTGATCGGTCATCACGCGCCCTCATATCTGCGCCGCCCCGGGGGCGCTGGCTCGGCCGGCTAGACGGCCCGAAACGCGCGCCCGTCGCCTTGCCCACTTCTCGGCGTAGCCGTCCGCATATCCGACGACGTCGGACCGGACAAGGAGTTTCCGCGGAGGCATGCGGGCAGTACCATCAGCCTCGAGAAGGCATGGATCATTGCTAATTCCCGCATGTCTGGCGTTGCCTGTTGGTGCCGGGCCGAACAGGCCGCGCCTTGCAGACCGGACCTGGCCGTATAGATCATAGGTCCCATTCCGTGACCCTTAGCATTCGAGGCCCGATGCGCGCACTTTTCCTCCAATATTACGAGCGCATCGGCGCCAGCTATTGGTTCATTCCCTCCATCATGGCCGTCGGAGCCGCGATCCTGGCCTTCGTGCTGATCGAAATCGACCTGCGTGTCCCGCCGGATGCGTTCGGCGACAATCCCTTCTTCTTCGCCACACAGCCCGACGGGGCCCGTTCGATCCTGTCGGCCATCGGCGGCTCGATGATCGGCGTCGCCGGCACGGTGTTCTCGGTCACCATGGCGACCGTCGTCTTCGCCTCGGGAAGCTATGGCCCCCGCTTGCTCACCAACTTCATGAACGATCGCGGCAACCAGGTCACGCTCGGGGTCTTCGTCGCCACCTTCGTCTATTCGATGCTGGTCCTGCGCAGCGTTCGAGACGGCGGCAGCGAGGACATCTACGCCGCGATGTTCGTTCCCAACATTGCGATCTTCGGAGCCATCGTCCTGGCGATCGGATCAATCGGCATCCTGATCTTCTTCATCCATCATGTGCCGTCGACCATCCACATCTCGAACGTCATCGCCGGCATCGGCAAAGGCTTGCTCCGCGATATCGAGTACCGTTTTCCGATCAACGTCGGACATCCCGCCGAGGCGGACGACCGCGCCAATACCTTGTGGCAAGTACCCGCCTGCTTCCGGCCCGACACGGCGGATGACGCCGCCATCGCCCCTTATAGCGAGCTCGAAGCGAACGAGACGGGCTATATCCAGGTCATCGACTACGAGACGTTGATGCATGCGGCCCGCGACCACGATGTGATCGTCAGGATGAATTGCCGACCCGGCACCTTCGCGCACTCAGGCATCGTGTTATTCGATGTCTGGCCCAGCGAGCGGGTAACCGACAAGGCGCGCGGCGCCCTACTCGCCTCCGTCGCTCTCGGCCAAACCCGTAGCGTGTCCCAGGACCTGCTTTTCCTATTCGACGAACTGGTCGAGATCGCCGCCCGCGCGCTCTCACCGGGGATCAATGACCCGTTCACGGCGGTCACTTGCCTGGATTGGCTCGCCGCTGCCTTATCCGGTCTGGCTGGGCGCTCGGCGCCCGATCCACTCCGGATTGACGACAATCAGAAGCTCCGCGTGATCGGCGGTCCGCTCACCTTTGCCGGCTATGTCGACCATTCCTTCGGCCATCTGCGCCAATACGCGGCGGCCGACATGATTGCCGGTGAACATTTCATCGACTCGCTGGCACGGATCGCACCAGCTTGCGTGAAGCCCGAGGAGCTTCGTGCGTTGCGCGACCAGAAGGAAGCTCTGCTGGCACTCGCCAAAAAGACGCTCGCCGGGGCCTCACTCGAAACCATCGAGGTGGCGGGCCGGCGGTTCGACCAACGATTGGCCCATCCACGCTTGCGTCGAACCGGAACCGATCGGACAGCGACGTCTCGCGACATGCGGACCACCGAGACCGGAGCGCCAGCAAGCCGTTGAAGGAGTTCCGTTTCGCCGACACTTGGCGATCAGTTGGTCGGATCGTCCTCGAACAGCGCTGCCTGCGACCCCTGATAGCTCGGCGGCACGGCGAGGCCGATATGCCGAAACGCGTGCTGCGTCAAAAGCCGGCCGCGCGGTGTGCGCTGGAGGAAACCCTGCTGCAGCAAATAGGGCTCGACGATGTCCTCGATGGCGTCGCGCGGCTCAGACAGCGCCGCGGCGATGGTTTCGATCCCGACGGGGCCGCCGCCGAAATTCAGCGCGATGAGGTCGAGATAGCGCCGGTCGAGCTGGTCGAGGCCAAGACTGTCGACCTCCAGCCGCGTCAGCGCCGCGTCAGCGACCTGGCGATCAACCTCGCTCACGCCCGCGACATCGGCGAAATCGCGCACCCGCCGCAGCAGCCGGCCGGCGATGCGCGGTGTGCCACGCGCCCGGCGGGCGATTTCTCGCCCACCCTCTTCCGCCATCGGCAGGCCCATCAGTCGGGCACCGCGCCGAACGATGTGCTCAAGCTCTTCGACCGTGTAGAAATTCAGCCGCACGGGGATGCCGAAGCGGTCGCGCAAAGGCGTCGTCAAAAGTCCCACTCGGGTCGTCGCGGCGACCAAGGTGAACTTCGACAGGTCGATCTTCACCGAACGCGCTGCCGGCCCCTCGCCGATGATCAGATCGAGCTGGAAATCCTCCATCGCCGGATAGAGAATCTCCTCGACAGCCGGGCTGAGGCGATGAATCTCGTCGATGAACAGGACGTCGCGCTCTTCCAGATTGGTCAGAAGCGCTGCGAGATCGCCGGCCTTGGCGATAACCGGCCCCGACGTCGAACGGAAGTTGACGCCGAGTTCCTTGGCCATGATCTGCGCCAGTGTCGTCTTGCCGAGGCCCGGCGGACCGACGAAGAGTACGTGGTCGAGCGCCTCCCCCCGGGTCTTCGCGGCCTCGATGAAGACCTTCAAATTGGCCCGCGCTGCCGCCTGCCCGACGAAATCGTCGAGCCGCTGGGGCCGCAGCGTCGCGTCGATGTCCTCGCCGCGTTGATCCGGGGTGATGAGACGGGGGTCGCTCATGAAAGGAGCTTCATCGAGGGAATGACCTTTGCCGCGCGCTTGTCGAACGTAACCGTATTCTCACATCCGTGATGCGTGTTCCTCGCCGTGATCAACGCATCGGAGAATCCCACGCCTTCCCGTGCCATATCAAGGGCAGAACCGACCAGAGCAGCATTCTCGATTTCGACATCCGCCCGCTGCGATATCTGCTCGATGACATTCAGAATTTGGTCGGCTGACAGCCGATAGCGAGAGCGTAAAGTCCAGGCGAATTCGACGAGCACCAGCTGATTGACGAAGATCGCTTGGCCCTTCGACGAAGCCGCGAAAAACTTCTTGGACGCTTCGAACTGGTCACTATCGTCCGTTAAAAACAATCTCAGGAGAACATTCGTGTCGACGCCAATTCGGGTCGTCACGCGGAATCACCATCGTCCTCGCCGAGGACATGACGCGCCACCGCGGCCGCAACCGCCTCGTCCATCTCCTCAATGGTCGTCGGGCGTCCGAGAGGATTGCCCAGAACACCCGCGAGATCGATCATCCTCAATGTTCGCGGGATGATAGAAGCCTTGCCGTCGGTAATCTCCCATTCGATACGGGATCCATCCTCCAGCCCAAGCTCATCACGAACCGCCTTGGGAATCGTCGTTTGCCCCTTGGAGGTCACGGTGCCGAGAATCCCCATATCCTTACTCCCATGGATTGCCTTACCAATGAAAATAGTAAGGATTTATCCCTCTGACAACCCGTCTAGCCGCGGCTCAGTGCCTTGAGCCCCAGCCGGATCAGCGTCGCTGAATCCGCGTCTTCGGCTCCGTCCCGCACGGCTTTCGCAACGGCATTGGCCGCCTGGTCCCGCGCATAGCCGAGATTGACCAACGCCGAGACCGCATCGCTGATCGGCGCCGGCGCGACACCCTCACCAAGCTCGCGTTTCAGCCCGAAGCTTTCGTCCGAGCCGGCGCCGGAGAAGGCCGGCGCCTTGTCCTTCAATTCCGCGACGATGCGCGCCGCGACCTTCGGCCCGACGCCCGGTGCGCGCGCCACCATCGCCTTGTCCTGCAGCGCGATCGCGTTGGCGAGATCACCGGTCGACAGCGTGCCTGTCACCGCCAACGCCACCCTTGCGCCGACGCCCTGGACGGTCTGCAGCAGCCGGAACCAATCCCGCTCGACGGCGGAGGAAAAACCGTAGAGGCGGATCATGTCCTCGCGAACATACGTCTCGACGAAGAGCACGATCGCCTCGCCTGGTCCGGGCAAGGACGCCAGCGTGCGCGTCCCACAATAGGCGATGTAGCCGACACCATGGACGTCCACGACGACATGATCCTCGCCGCTCTCGTCGACGGTGCCCTTCAGCTTTCCGATCACGGGTGGGTCTCCGGCGAAATGATCTCAAGATCAGGGAAATAACTTCGGTACCGGGACGCATCGCGTGTCAGCAGCCGGTGGCCGCGAACGAGGGCGTGCGCGCCTATGTAGAAATCCGGGAGCGGCGAACGCTTCTCGCCCCCGTCTCGCCGATAGGCCAGAAAGGCTTTGCCCGCGGGATGGGCTGCGTTCCAAGGCAGTCGATCGTAGTCGAATAGCGCTGGCTCGAGCACCGCTCTCACGTCTGCCTCGCTCCGGTAGCCCACGGAAAACTCTGCGAAGATCAATGGATTGATCACCAGACGCCCCTGTCGACGAAGATCCGCGATTCGTTCGACGGACCATTCGTGCCACGCCTGCGCCCGGCCATAGAGGTCGATAAGAATGTTGGTATCGCAAACGGTGGCCATCGCACCGTTCAGTCCCGCAGCAGGCGGATGACATCGTCCGCCTGCAAGCCGTCGAGATCGAAACTGCCCCTATGGCGCGCAATATTTCGCAGCAACCGCAATGCCGGATCGACGCTTGCATCGTCCGACGCACGCTTTTCAAGCAGCACCTCGGTCCCACGAGGGATAAACTCCACCTCGCTGCCGGGCACGATCCCAAGATGATCGCGGATCGCCTTGGGAATCGTGACCTGCCCCTTTTCAGTGACGCGCATCGGGCCTTCCACTTCGGCAACGGGAAAAGTAATACCTGTAAAGTATTACCTAGCGCCCCAAATAGAACAAGTCAAGAACATTCCTGCCGCGCACCGCACCCTACATTGGCCGCTGGCCCCTCAATGCCCCGCCATCAAGACCCTCGCCTGTGCCGATTGGCGATGATGGGTATGGCAGATGGCGATAGCGAGCGCGTCGGCCGCGTCGTCGGTGTCGAAGCTTGCTTTCGGCATCAGCACCTTGACCATCATGTGGATCTGCTTCTTGTCGCCATGGCCGACGCCGATGACCGCCTTCTTCACCGCGTTGGGTGCGTATTCGGCGACCGGCAGGCCAGCGAGCGCCGGCACCAGCATGGCGATGCCGCGCGCCTGGCCGAGTTTGAGCGTAGCAACGGCATCCTTGTTGACGAAGGTCTGCTCGACCGCAGCCTCGTCGGGCTGATGGGTGTGGACCACCTCGGTCAGCCCGTCATGTATCTGGCGAAGCCGAGAGGCCAAATCCAGCTTGTTGTCGGAGGTCACCGTGCCGCTCGCGACGAAGCGCAACGAGTTGCCGAGCGTCTCCACGACGCCCCAGCCGGTGCGGCGAAGGCCCGGATCGATACCGATGATGCGAATGGATGCCTCCTGCAACACTTCCTTAATCTCCGATCCTAGCCGACTCGGAGCGCATCAGATAGGCAAATCATGAACGAAAAGAGAACGAAGAGGGAGCAACACGCATAACGCTTCGGAAGGATCAGCGAATGCGATGACTGCCGCGCTTCAGGCCGCCGAAAGCTTGGCCATCACTTCGTCGTCGACCTCGAAATTCGCGTAGACGTTCTGCACGTCGTCGTCGTCCTCGAGATTGCCGATCAGGCGCAGGACGCTTTCGGCCTTGTCCTCGTCGACCGGCGTGCCGGTCTGGGGTCGCCAGATCGCCTTGACGCTTTCCGCCTCGCCGAGGGACGCCTCCAGCGCGGTGGAGACCTCGTTGATATCCTCGAAGGCGGTGATGATCGTGTGACCGCTCTCGTCGGAGATCACATCGTCGGCGCCGGCTTCGATCGCCGCTTCCATCACCTCGTCCGCGTCGCCCACCGGAGCCGCATAGATGATCTCGCCGACATGATGGAACATGAAGGCGACCGAACCGGTTTCGCCCAGCGCGCCGCCGGATTTGGTGAAACAGGACCGCACGTTGGAGGCGGTGCGGTTGCGGTTGTCGGTCAGCGCCTCGACGATGACTGCGACGCCGCCCGGCCCGTAGCCCTCGTAGCGGACCTCGTCGTAGTTCTCGGCGTCGCCGCCGGAGGCTTTCTTGATCGCCCGGTCGATGTTGTCTTTGGGCATCGACTGCGCCTTGGCGTTGTTGATCGCCAGCCGCAGGCGCGCATTCATCGACGGGTCGGGCAGCCCAGCCTTGGCGGCGACCACGATCTCGCGCGCGAGTTTGGAGAACATCTTCGATCGGACCGCGTCCTGGCGACCCTTCCGGTGCATGATGTTCTTGAACTGTGAATGGCCGGCCATGGAAAACCTGTCGATCGGAGTGGAAGAAAAGCTGCCCGTCATATAAAAAATGCCGCGGGAAACGTCCAGAACGAGGTTCGCGATGCCCGATACCCGCCCGCTCGATGCCGACCGAGCGACGCACCGTCTCAGTGTGCGGCTCCCGGCCCTGCCGCTCACCGGCGGCTGCCAGTGCGGCCAGGTCCGCTACGAAATCCGCAAAGTCCCCCTCGCCTTCTACCTCTGTCATTGCACCGAATGCCAGCGCCACACGTCCAGCGCCTATGGGGAAAGCTTGCGCGTGGACTCCGCTAGCGTCGTCATAACCGGCACGCTGAAGACGACCCGGCGCACGTCGGACAGTGGCGCGGTTCGGCTCGGCGACTTCTGCCCCGACTGCGGCGTGCGAATCCAGCATCGCTCGAAGGACAATCCGACCCGCCTCAACATCAAGGCCGGCACCCTCGACGATACTTCATGGCTGGTGCCGGCCGGGCATATCTGGGTGCGCTCGAAGCAATCCTTCGTCGCGCTTGGCCCGGACGAGCTGACCTTTGACCGCGAGCCGGACGATGCCGGGTCGGCGTCGATCCGCGCACGGTGGCAGACGATGCTGGCCACCGGCGAACCAATGTAATGACGGCTTTATGATTTCGCCCGCCTGCGGCGTGCGATAAACTCTCTGGAGGGTAGAACGAACCGACATCGAGGGACGCGGATCTCTCCCGGTCTCGCCCTGTCGTTAGGCTGCGGGGAACAGGTCGTGACGTACTTGGAGTCGGCGCCATGATATACAGCTTCACTGCCATCATTCTCGTACTCTTGATCCCGTTCGGGACAGCCCACGCCCAACTGCTGTCGAAGCCCTCCACTGGCACCAACGCCGACGCACCCGACACGCGAACGAAACTCTTCGCTGCGTTGAAGGCCGCGACATCCGATGTCGAGGGGCGTGCGGCCGAGGCCGCGATCTGGCATTTCTGGATGCGAGCGGCGCCCGATTCCACCACGCGGCGCCTCGTCGACGACGCCATGAGGCGGCGCGGCAATTACGATTTCGCGGGAGCGCGTGACCTCCTTGATGAAGCGGTCACGCGTGCGCCGGCTTACGCCGAAGCCTTCAACCAGCGCGGCTTCATCCGCTTCCTGCAGGAAGATTTCGACGGCGCCCTCGAAGACGTCGATCGGGCCATCGCGCTCGAACCCGATCATTTTGGCGCCATGGCCGGACGCGCGCATATCCTGATGCGTCAGGGGCGGTTTCGGCTGGCACAAGCGCAGTTACGGGAAGCGGTGGCGATCCACCCGTTCCTGAAAGAGCGCGCGATGCTGGCGCCGCCGGTCGATACCGCACCAGAGACACCGACGGATGGCGGCATCGATTTGTGACTGCCTTGGGCCATCCGGCCCGGACCATCGAAAAGGATCAAGCCGATGCGCCATGCCTTCGCTCTGCTCTCAGCCCTGCTGATCCTCGCGCCGGGCGCGGCCGCCTCCCAATCGGTCCCGAGCACTTGCATCGCCGTTGCGGAAAACTTGCCTGAGACGCTCCGCGCGACCTACGTCTCCATGGACGCGAAGGCGCCCATGCGCCTGGCCCAACTCGGCCGAGACCAGGTCCGCATCACCTATGTCCATCATTCGACCTATCTGATCGAAAGCCCCGACGGCGTGACGGCGGCCACCGACTATTCCGGCTTCGCCGGGCCAACCGTCCCGGACATCGCCACGATGAACAAGGCGCACACCACCCATTTCACGGAGTTTCCGGACCCGGCGATCGAGAATGTCCTGAAGGGCTGGAATCCCGAGGGCGGCCCCGCCCGCCATGCTCTCACCGTCGAGGACATGTATGTGCGCAACGTGCCGACCGACATCCGCTCCTTCGGCGGCGGAATCGAGCCGGACGGCAACTCGATCTTCATTTTCGAGGTGGCGGGGCTGTGCATCGGCCATCTCGGCCATCTCCATCATCGCCTGACCGACGAGGATTACGCCCAGATCGGCCGTCTCGACATCCTCATGGTGCCCGTCGATGGTGGCTATACGCTCAGCCAGGAGGGCATGGGCGAGATCGCCAAGCGACTGCGGTCCTCGATCGTCCTGCCGATGCACCGCTTTCGCGGGCCAATCGACCGGTTCCTCGATCGGCTGCCCGACTTCGCGGTAGACAGGCGCTCGGAAGACAGCTTCTCCGTCTCGCTCCGCACGCTTCCGGGCCGGCCGACGGTGATCGTGCTCTCAGGAGTCTGACGCGCCCCCCGCTCAACCGATCGTCGGCGGCTCGCCATGCGCCTGCGCCGGAATCGACGCACCGCCGCCCGTCCCAGCTTTCAATGCCGCAGCCTTCTGCCGCTTCCTCCGCGCCAGCATGTTCAGCCCTTCGACCAGGGCCGAGAAGCTCATGGCGGCGTAGATGTAGCCCTTCGGCACATGCACGCCGAAGCCGTCGGCGATCAGTGTCATGCCGATCATCAGCAGGAAGCCCAGCGCCAGCATGACGATGGTCGGGTTCGCCTCGATGAAGCGCGACAGCGGTCCGGCCGCGACCAGCATCACCACGACGGCGACGATGACGGCGATGAACATGATCCCGAGCTCGTCGGTCATGCCGACGGCGGTGATGATGGAATCGATGGAAAACACCAGATCGAGCAGCAGGATCTGCACGATCGCGGCGCCGAAGGTCAGCGTCGCCGCCTTGCCGATCATCGTATCCGGGTGATCGTCGGGATCGACGCTGTGATGGATTTCCTTCGTTGCCTTCCAGACCAAGAAGAGCCCGCCGGCGATGAGGATGAGGTCACGCCAGGAAAAGCCGTGGTCGAAGGCCTCGAACAGCGGTTCGGTCAGTTGAACGATGAAGGCAACGGTCGACAGCAGCCCCAGCCGCAGGATCAGGGCAAGACCGATTCCGACCCGGCGGGCCCGCTGCCGGTGTTCTTCCGGAAGCTTGTTCGACAGGATCGAGATGAAGATCAGATTGTCGATGCCAAGCACGACCTCCATTACGATCAGCGTGGCGAGGGCCGCATAAGCGGTGGGGTCGGCGAGAAAAGCGAAGAAGTCGGCCATCGGGGCTCCTGAAGCGCGAGAGGTCGGCTGAATTTGGGCAAGAGATCGGGCGGCTCGCCGCGAAGACAGAGGCGCTACCAAAAATCCGGCACGGCCCCGGTGAGCCTCGGCCCGATCCGTACCGGCGCGATTTTCTCGGCAAGGCCGGTCCGGTCGGATATTTCGACGGCAAGGCCGGCGAGGGTCGCAGGTCCCTGCGCCGCCTCGAAGCGACCACGCGGCACCTTGGAAACGAAGCGGTTGATCGGCTCCTCCTTCTCCATGCCGAGGGAAGAATCGTAGTCACCGCACATGCCCGCGTCCGACTGGTACGCCGTGCCGCCGACCAAAATCTGGTGGTCGGCCGTCGGCACATGGGTGTGGGTGCCGACGACGAGGCTGGCACGGCCGTCGAGATAATGCGCGAAACACTGCTTCTCGCTGGTCGCCTCGGCATGGAAGTCGACGATCACCGCGTCCGCCTGCTCACCGAGCGGACAGGCTGAAAGGATGTCGTCGGCACAGGCGAAAGGGTCGTCGAGATCGGGTGACATGAACACCCGGCCCATGATGTTGGTGACGAGCACCCGCGCGCCGTTTTTGGCTTCGAACAGCCCTGACCCGTTGCCGGGCGTGCCCTTGGGGTAGTTGGCCGGCCGGATGAAGCGATCATGGCGCGTTGCGAACGCCAATGCCTCGCGCTGATCCCAGACGTGGTTGCCGGTGGTCACCGCATCGGCGCCGGACTCCAGCGTCCGTTGGAAAATCTCCTCGGTGATGCCGAAACCGCCGGCCGAATTTTCGCCGTTGACCACGACGAAATCGAGTTTCCAGTCGGAAATCAGACCGGGCAGCTTGTCATAGACAGCCGTGCGGCCCGACCTTCCGACCATGTCGCCAAGAAAGAGAAAACGCATCAGGTGCGCCCATGCCGGGCGCCGGATTTGCCGTCAGCGGAATGTCGTTCATGCTTTGGTGAACATTCTTCCGACATGATCACGGGTTCTTGGCGTTGCGGTATCGCTTTGGCGAGACGGTCGATCATGCAGTGTCCTTGGCGTTTTTATGTCCAGCCGCAAAGCTAGGACGTTTTCGCGCGGAAGGAAGAATCCGTACCACCGCGGGTCGCATCAACCGATACGAGGGCTGTCTAAACCATGAATTCCTTCCTCCGATACCGCCCGTCGGGCATGGCAGCCGTCTTCGCCCGATTTCTGGCCCTTCTTTCGGTCGCGCTCCTTGCCGCCTGTGTCGGTTCGACGGGCGCCATCGACACTGCTTCGACCAAGCCTGTGTCCGTCGACAGGGGCGTGGCGCTCGCATCGATCAACGCGTTCCGCGCGCAGAACGGGCTTGGATCAGTCCGCTTCGACGCCATGCTGGACAAGGCGGCCGACCGGCAGGCCCGGGCGATGGCGGCACGCGGCAATCTCAGCCATTCGGTCGATGGCGCTTTGCCGAGCCGCGTCGCGTCCTTCGGCTACAATTGGGCGGCGGTCTCCGAGAATATCGGCTGGAACTATCGTTCGACCCCCGCCGTCATCACCGGCTGGAAGGACTCTCCCGGCCACCGCCGCAACCTGCTGAATCCCAACGTGACAGAGATCGGTTTTGCCGCCGCGACCGGCAGCAACGGCCAGCCCTATTGGGCCTTGATCCTGGGACGCGAGAAACGACGCTGATCACGGCCCATCACACCCGATCGCCTCACGTTCGGTGACGATCGCATGCAGTGGAATGTCGTGCGGCTCGGTCGGCACGACCTCCACTTCCTGCACGTCGAAACCGACGCCGATCAGCTGCGGCGCCTTGCCCTTCTCGCGCAGCTTTGCGATCGCCGCGTCGTAATAGCCGCGGCCATAGCCGATGCGGCCGCCGCTTCGGTCGAAGGCGGCCAGCGGCACCAGCATGACATCGGGATCGAGAACCGCCGCGTCCGGCCCCGGCGCAAAGGTGCCGAAGCCTTGGGGTTCTAGCGGCACGCCGCGCAGAAGCTCCCGAAACTGCAAGCAGTCTTCCGCGATCGCCGGGACGCACAACCGCGCACCTCGGTCCGCAAGCGCCATCATCAATGGCCGTATGTCGATTTCCGTGCGGATCGGCAGGAAGCCGGAGACGATGGAACCGGGCTCCACCGCAACCAGATTGGCGCAGCGGTCGGCAACCGCGAGCGAGGCCTCGATCCGGGCCTCGGCTCCCATCGCATCACGCCGCGCCAGTGCTTCCGCGCGCAGACGCTGCTTTGCTTGCTGCATGCCGTGGTCCCCCGTCACTCCTGCGAATGGGAGTGCCGGATATCACCGGTGATGAGCAAGAGAAAGATGCGAAGAAAAGGCCGTGTCGCCCGAAATCGGACGCTCGTCGCGATACGTGGCCGGAAAGAGGATGGCGAGCCACCCGGCCGATGGAGAAGTCGAACCCGGGAACCTACAATGTAGGTGGGCGCCGTGTGCCCTGGCCCACGAGCCAAGGCAGGGACAGCTCCCTAGGGATGACTAAGGCCCCGAGATAATGTTACCCCTGTCGCACCGCGCAGCCCGCCGAGACCAGATATAGGCCGAGGCCGTCACGCTATCCATAGCAAGCGCGGCACCAGGCAATCTTTATTCGCGCTTGGCCAAAGCCACCTGCCTCAGACGAAATGCTTCGACAGCTTCAATCCCTGGGCCTGGTAGTTCGATTTGAGATCGAGGCCATACAGCCGGTCCGGCAACGCCTGCATCCGCTCATACACCAGCCGCCCGACGATCTGCCCATCCTCGAGGATGAACGGCACGTCGTGACTGCGCACTTCCAGCACGGCCCGGCTTCCCGTTCCGCCGGCCGCCGAATGGCCGAAGCCGGGGTCGAAAAAGCCGGCGTAATGGACGCGAAACTCGCCGACCAGCGGATCAAAGGGCGTCATCTCCGCCGCGAAGGCCGGCGGCACATGCACGGCTTCCTTGGACACCAGGATGTAGAACTCGTCCGGATCGAGAACGAGTTCGCCGGTCTTGCCGCGATGGATCGGCTCCCAGAAATCGGCGAGCGGATAAGCGCCGCGCCGGTCGACATCGACGACGCCGGTGTGCCGCTTGCCACGATAGCCGACGAGCCCGTCGGCATTCCCCACAAGGTCGATCGACAGCGCGATACCGCTGCCGGAGATGTTGGCCTTTTGCGCTGTCGTCAGCCGTTCATTGGCGTGGAGATCCGACAATTCCGCCTCGGACAGCAGCGGTTCGCCGGTGCGAAAACGGATCTGCGACAGGCGCGACCCCTGTCGCACCAGAATCGGAAACGTGCGCGGCGATATCTCAAGATAGAGTGGCCCGGCATAGCCGGCCGGCAGCTTGTCGAATTCCTGCCCCGCGTCCGCGAGCACCCGCGTGAAGATGTCGAGCCGGCCGGTCGAGGATTTGGGGTTGGCCGTCGCCCGGATGCCGTCCGGCAGGCGCAGCGTTTCGAGCAACGGAACGACGTAGACGCAGCCGGTTTCCAGCACCGCGCCCTCGGTCAGGCTGAACTCGTGCAATTGGAAACGCGCGAGCTGCTGGGCCACGCTACGACCTTGCCCCGGCAGAAAGCTCGCGCGAACCCGGTACGCCTTCGGCCCAAGCCGCAGGTCGAGGCTCGCCGGCTGGATCTGGTCCGCGTCACGTTCAATCGGCGCCGCGATCGCCCCCGTGTCGAACAGTGTCGCGATTTCGCGATCCGGCAAAATTCCGTCGGTCATCGGTTGTCCCGTCATCGCCTGCGTGTGCCCGCCCCGTGGGCGGCTGTTTGGTCCTCGATTGACGCCTAACGGGATCGGGTCTATTTGCAAAGTCGAGAGTGGTGATTTGGCCGGCCGGCTTGCAGCCACGTAAAACAAGTCGCTAAAGGGCCGATCCGACGATTGGGTATTCGATGGACCGGCTTCGCGGCGTTGCTGCGGCCGGTTTTTTGTTGTTCGGAGAAAAAGCGATGCTGAAGAAAGCGGATGAGCGGCGCAAACTGAGACCGGCGACGGCGATGGTCCATGGCGGCACGATGCGGTCGGGGTTCGGCGAGACCTCCGAGGCTTTGTTCCTCACCCAGGGCTTCGTCTACGACAGCGCCGAAGCCGCCGAGGCGCGCTTCAAGGGCGAGGAGCCCGGCTTCATCTACAGCCGCTACGCCAATCCGACGACGCGCATGTTCGAGGAGCGGATGATGGCGCTGGAAGGCGCCGAGGACGCGCGCGCCACCGCCTCCGGCATGGCCGCCGTCGCCGCCGCCATGCAGTGCCAGGTGACAGCCGGGGATCATGTCGTTGCGGCGCGCGCGCTGTTCGGCTCCTGCCGCTATGTCGTGGAGACGGTGCTGGGGCGCTGCGGCGTTGCCTGCACGCTCATAGATGGCCGCGATCTCGACGCGTGGCGCGATGCCGTGCGGCCGGAAACCAAGGTGTTCTTTCTGGAATCGCCGACCAATCCGACGCTGGAGGTCATCGACATCGCCGCGGTTGCCGAGATCGCCCATGCGGCGGGCGCCCGTCTGGTCGTCGACAACGTCTTCGCCACACCGATGCAGCAGCGGCCGCTGGAGCTTGGCGCCGACGTCGTCGTCTATTCGGCGACCAAGCACATCGACGGCCAAGGCCGCTGCCTCGGCGGCATCGTCCTCTCCTCCAAGGACTGGATCGACGAGAATCTGCACGACTATTTCCGCCACACCGGCCCGTCGCTGTCACCGTTCAACGCCTGGACATTGCTGAAAGGGTTGGAGACGCTGCCCATACGGGTCGCCCACCAGACCCGATCTGCGGCGCGCATCGCCGATATCCTGGCCGAACGCCAAGAGGTCGCGAAAGTGATCTACCCCGGCCGTGCCGATCACCCGGATGCGGCCGTCATCGCCCGGCAGATGAGCGGCGGTTCGACCCTGCTCGCCTTCGAGGTCAACGGCGGCAAGCCCGCCGCCTTCGCCTTCTCGAATGCGTTGGAGATCATTCTGATCTCGAACAATCTCGGCGACGCCAAGAGCCTGATCACCCATCCGGCGACGACCACCCATAAAAACTTGGCCCCGGAGGCGCGCGCCGAGCTCGGAATCTCCGACGGTTTGCTGCGCCTGTCCGTCGGGCTGGAAGATGTCGAGGATCTGATCGAGGATATCGTAGGGGCCTTGACGGCGGGTCGATGAACGATCGCCGGCTCAACCGAAGCTTTTGAGGCTCAGCCGGATTCGCCACACGAAGGTCCAGGTCGTCATCGCCGCGAACACATAGGCTATGACGACGAAATATTGCGGAAACAGGCAGAACAACACGAAGGCCGCGATCGTCTCGGTCGCTTCCGCGAGCCCGGTCGTGAAGAACAGCGACTTCTTGCCCCGTTGCTCCGTGGCAAGCTTGCGCTTCTCGGCCATGATCGCGAAGGCAAGGAAGCTCGCGCCATTGGCGTAGAAGCTCATCAAGAGAACCGCCGCCGCCAGCCCGTTCGCCGCCGGATCGAGGATCGCGAAGGCGAGCGGGATCGCGCCGTAAAAGACATAGTCGAAGACGATGTCGAGATAGCCGCCGAGATCGGTCGGGCCGGTCTGCCGCGCCACCGCGCCGTCGAGCCCGTCGGCCAGCCGCGACACCAGGATGAGGACCAGCCCCCCCCAGAGAGAACCGAAGGCGATCGCCACCGCCGCGGCCAGGCCGAGGACGAGGCCGGCGACCGTGACACTGTTGGCACCGACGCCCCGGCGACACAGGACGCCGGCGAGCCTGTTCATCGGCGGATCGATCCGCTTCTTCAGGACACCGTCGAGCAAATTTTTACCATCCAAACTTCTGACGTCGCGCGATTGACCCTGGCACGCCGCACCGCGATAAAGGGAACGAGGCGACAGGCATTGGAACTGGCCATGTACAAGGCGACGACTTGCGAGATCACGGTCACCGTGACGCCCGCCTACCTTGAGGACCAGTCCCAACCGGACGACGGCCGTTGGTTCTGGGCTTACACGGTCGAGATCACCAACGGCAGCCGTGACCCCGCGCAACTGCGATCACGATACTGGCACATCACCGATGCCAACGGCCATGTCGAGGAGGTTCGCGGCCCCGGCGTCATCGGGGAGGAGCCGGTGCTGTCGCCTGGCGACAGTTTTACCTACACCTCCGGCTGCCCACTCGGCACATCCTCCGGCTTCATGCGCGGCCATTACGAGATGCAGGGACCCGACGGCACGTTCTTCACGGTGGAGATCCCGGCGTTCTCGCTGGACGTACCCGTGCGGCAGCGGGTGCTGAATTAGAGCAAAGCCAGAGGCTCAAGGCTCGAAGTGACCCGCCTCCGACAGACTTCCAGCCCGCTCGACCAAGTTAGCCGTCTCTACTCCGAAGGCTTGCCGCCGTCCGACGTCGCGTCCGCCTCGAATTCGGCCGGGTCGAACTCGTAGCCCTCGCCGCAGAACTCGCAGGTGACTGCGATCTTGCCGTCCTCGACGCTCTCGCCGATCTCCTCCTGGGAGAAGTTCGATAGGACGTCGCGGATTCGCTCGCGCGTGCAGGAACAGTCGTCGGCGACGGGTTTGGCAGGGAACACCCGCACTCCGCGCTCGTGAAAGAGCCGGAACAGCAACCGCTCGACACCGACATCGGGGTCGGCAAGCTCGGACGCATCGATCGTGTCGACCAACGCGCGCACCTCGACCCAGGCGTCGTCCGGCTCGAAGCTCCCCTCGGGATCGTCGGCCCCTTCCGGCGCGTCGCCGCCCGGCAGATCGGGCAGACGCATGCGCTCCGGCGCCTCGGGCAGGAACTGCGCGATCAGCCCACCGGCCCGCCAGCCTTCGACGAATCCATTCTCGCCGCGCCGGGCGATCTTGGCGACCGCCAGCTTCACTGCCGTCGGGATCTGCTCCGACTGGCGAAAATAGGCCTCGGCGACCTCTTCCATCGACGTGCCGTTCAGCTCAACGATGCCCTGGTAGCGCTGCATATAGGCGCCCTGGTCGACGGTGAGCGCCATCACGCCCTTGCCCAAAAGCGCCTCGGAATGCGTCGTGCCGGCGCTGATGGCCGCGTCGAGCTTGGCCTCGTCGAAGCGGGCATAGGCCCTGACGCTCGACGGCGTGGCGAAATCGACGACGAGAAGGTCCACCGGCCCGTCCGTCTGAGTCTGGGCGATGAACTTGCCGTCGAATTTCAGCGACGTGCCGAGCAGCACCGTCAGCGCGATCATCTCGGCGAGCAGGCGCGACACCGGCTCGGGATAATCGTGACGCCCGAGGATCTGATCCAGCATGGGGCCGAGTTGGACCGCCCGGCCGCGCGCTTCGAGCGCCTCGACGTTGAAGGGGACAACGGCGTCATCGCCGGCATAGCCGAACTCACCGAGCGCGCGTTCCGCCTCAGCCATGCGTCTTACCCGCCATGCCCTGCTGCGACGGGTTTGCCCCGACTTCGCCGAAACACCAGGCCAAGATCGATTTTTGGGCGTGCAGCCGGTTCTCGGCTTCGTCGAAGACCACCGACTGCGGACCGTCGATGACGGCGTCGGTCACTTCCTCGCCGCGATGGGCCGGGAGACAATGCATGAAAAGCGCCTCGGGCTTGGCATGCGCCATCAAGCGCTCGTTCACCTGATAGGGCATGAAGACATTGTGGCCGCGGGCTTGGTCCTCGCGGCCCATGGACACCCAGGTATCGGTGACGACGCAATCGGCGCCGGTCACCGCTTCCACCGGGTCGTCGGTAGTTAGGATCGAGGCCCCCGCATTGCGAGCCCTTTCGACGAAGTGCATGTCAGGTCCCGATCCGGCGGGCGTCGCGACCCGCAGGGCGAAGTCGAACCGGGCCGACGCCTCGACGAAGGACGACAAGACATTGTTGCCGTCGCCGGTCCAGGCGAAGGTCTTGCCGCGAACCGGCCCGCGCTTTTCCTCGAAGGTCAGAAGATCGGCCATGATCTGGCAGGGATGCGTGTCGTCGGTCAGTCCGTTGATCACCGGCACGGTGGCGAACTCGGCCAGTTCCATCAGCCGCGCGTGCGCCGTCGTGCGGATCATGATCGCGTCGACATAGCGCGAAAGCACCCGCGCCGTATCGGCGATCGTCTCCTCACGGCCAAGCTGCATTTCGGCGCCCGACAAAAACAGCGTCTCGCCGCCGAGCTGGCGCATGGCGACATCGAACGACACGCGGGTGCGCGTCGAGGGCTTGTCGAAGATCATCGCCAGCACCTTGCCGGCGAGCGGTTTCGGGCCGTTGCGGCCGAGCGCCTTGCGCTCCGCCGCGTCGCTCATGATGGCGCGAAGCTCGTCACTTTCGACCGCCGCGATATCGAGAAAATGCTTGGGATGTCCGTTCATCATCGCTCCGGCCTCATGCACTCTTGCGCCGGTTGCCCAGCGACAGGGAAGCAACGGCCGTTTCAATGCGGGCCATTCCTTCCCGGACTTCGTCCGCCGTCAGGATCAGCGGCGGCAGCAGACGTACGACATTGTCGCCGGCCGGAACCGCCAAGAGCCCTTGCTCCCGCATGCCCGCCACCAGTTCGGTGTTGGGAACCTTGGCCCTGAGGCCGAGTAGCAGGCCTTCGCCGCGGATCTCCTCGACGACGTCGGGATAACGGTCCGAAAGCGAGGCCAGCGACTGCTTGAACAACAGCGCGGTGTCGCGGACATGCTCAAGGAAACCATCCGCCAGCACGATGTCGAGAACCGCGTTGCCCACGGCCATCGCCAGAGGATTGCCGCCATAGGTCGTGCCGTGGGTTCCCGGCGTCATGCCGATGGCCGCTTCCGCCGTCGCCAGGCATACGCCGATGGGAAAGCCGCCGCCGAGGCCCTTGGCCGAGGCCAGGATATCCGGCGCGGCGCCCGAATGCTCGTAGGCGTAGAGCGTGCCGGTTCGTCCGATCCCGGTCTGCACCTCGTCATAGATCAGCAGGATGCCATGCTTGTCGCAGAGCTCGCGCAAACCGCGGAGACACTGGGGCGGGACCTTGCGGATACCACCTTCACCTTGGATCGGCTCGATCAGGATCGCAGCGACGTCCGGCGCGGCCGCGGCCTGTTTCAGCGCTTCGTGGTCGCCGAACGGCAACTGATCGAAGCCTTCGACCTTCGGGCCGAAGCCTTCGAGGTGTTTCTTCTGGCCGCCGGCCGCGATCGTCGCGAGAGTCCGCCCGTGGAACGCGCCCTCAAAGGTCAGAATCCGGAAACGCTCGGGCGCGCCGCTGACAAAGTGATAGCGCCGCGCGGTCTTGATCGCGCATTCCAGCGCCTCGGCGCCCGAATTGGTAAAAAAGGCGCGGTCGGCGAAGGTCGCGGCGGTCAGCCGCTCGGCGAGGCGCCGCTGGCCGGGAATCTCATAAAGATTGGAGACATGCCAGAGTTTCTCCGCCTGGTCTTTGAGCGCGGCGACGAGATGTGGATGCGCATGGCCGAGGGAATTGACCGCGATACCGCCGCCAAAATCCATGTACCGTCGGCCATCGCGCGTCTCCAGCCAGACGCCCTCGCCGCGCTCGAAGGCGAGATCGGCGCGCGCGTAGGTCTCGAAGAGAGGCGATTGATGGTCCTTGCTGTCAGCCATGGCGATCGACTTCGCTGATGATCCGGTTCGGCTCCCGGGTGGGATCGTCTTGGATCAGGTTCTGGAAACGTCAAAGCCTGCCGAGAGGGCAGGCTTTGCGGGTCGCTCCGAATGCATCGGATGCCTAGCTATACCACAGCGGGTCGGGCGGGTGTCAATGAAACCCACAGAAGGATACTATCGGAAGCGATCGTTTGCCCCGTGGGCAACCGCCTTCGTCGCGAGGGCTTTGGCGAAAAGAGGTCGATTGAATGAATTCCGATTGGCCCGTCTTGCCTTTCCCGGCCTGGCGGGAAACCTGCAAGGCCCTTCATCTCTGGTCCCAGATTGTCGGCAAATACCGGCTCGCCCATACCCCCTGGGTCAATCATTCCTGGCACGCCACCCTCTATGTCACCCCACGCGGGTTGACGACCGGTCCGATCCCGGATCCCGGCGGCGTGGTCACGCTCAGCTTCGACTTTTGCGACCATGCTCTTGTGGCCGAAGCCGCAAGCGGTTCGCGTGAAGGCTTTCCGCTACAGCCGATGAGCGTCGCCGCCTTCTTCGACCGCACCAAGCGATTGGTCACGTCCGTGGGCGGTGAGCCTTCCATTCATGGCCGCCCTAACGAATTGCCGGACGAGGTTCCATTCGCCTCCGACACCGAGGAGCGGCCTTACGACCGCGACGCGGTGCGGCGCTTCCACCAGGCCCTTATCCATGTCGATCGTGTGTTCGGACGTTTTCGCACAGGCTTTGTCGGCAAGGTCAGCCCGGTGCATCTCTTCTGGGGCGCGCTCGATCTTGCCGTGACACGTTTTTCCGGTCGCCCCGCCCCTTTGCATCCCGGCGGTTTTCCAAACTTGCCGGATGCGGTGACGCGCGAGGCCTACAGCCACGAGGTCTCTTCGGTAGGGTTCTGGCCGGGTGGCGGCGGCATCGACAAAGCGATGTTCTATTCCTACGCCTACCCCGTGCCAGATGGGTTCGCGGACCGAGCGGTGGAGCCGGTCGCCGCGCGCTTCGACGCGAAGCTCGGAGAGTTTCTGCTACCGTATGAATCGGTCCGGACCAGCGCCGATCCGGACGCGACGCTGCTGCGGTTCCTGCAATCGACCTACGCGGCAGCGGCCGATAGGGGTGGCTGGAATCGGGCCGCGATGGAGTGCGAATTCGGCGTGCCCCGCGTTCCGCGCAAAATTCACGGTCCGCGTTAACGCTCCATTAACCCACAAGTCTGGGGAAAACGACAAATCGATTCGCCTGTGACACGCTGGACTCTTGTCACAGAGTCCAGCGATGGGCTAAATTGAATTCAAGATACTAGATTTCGTGCGGCGGACCTAGTTCCTCAATAAATGTAGTGCGTCACCTCGCACACCGTTTGTGCGGGGTGAAGGATTCCGCCCGCCGCATATTTTTGCTGTAAGGAGCTTGTCATGGGCTGGACCGACGAACGCGTGGAGTTGCTGAAGCAGCTTTGGACGGAGGGCCTCAGTGCCAGCCAGATTGCCGAGAAGCTGGGCGGTGTCAGCCGCAATGCGGTGATCGGAAAGGTCCATCGGCTGAAGCTGGAATCGCGCGCGAAGTCTCCCAATGTCGCCGCTCCGGTTGCGGAACGGCAGGCGTCGCCCCACTTGAAGGAAGTCGAGGCCGTCGAAATGGTGCAGCCGGCACGTTTTATGCCAGCGCAATCGGTTTCGGCGCGCTCGATGCCCCGCACCCACGGTGCGACGGCTTTGAAGATGGATCCCGAGGAGGAGACGGAAGTGATCGCCGAACCCCAACGTCAGTCCGGCGAAGTGGTCCCGATCGCGCGTAAGCTCAGCCTCGTGCAGCTAACCGAGAGCACCTGCAAATGGCCAGTGGGCGATCCGCTGAAGCCGGGTTTCCACTTTTGCGGCAACGGCTCGAACGAGTCGTCACCCTATTGCGAATACCACGCGTCATTGGCCTTCCAGCCGGCATCCGAACGGCGCCGAGCGCGCTGACAGGCGCGCTTCTCCAACCATTCACTTTACGGGAAATCGAGACCGCCATTCGGCGGTCTCTTCGTATTGAACAGTCCCGGCGTCACGCAATGGCGGCCCGCGGAAGGTCGTTTCTCTATGGCCGCGCGCGCTCCATCGCCCTTGGCGCCGACGGTCTGGCGGTGGCGGAGAATTGCTCGTCGAGGGCGTAGCCGGCACCGCGAACGGTCCGAATCGGGTCTCGCTCGCGGCCACGATTGATTGCCTTGCGCAGGCGTCCGACATGGACATCCACGGTGCGCTCATCCACATAGATATCCCTGCCCCAGACGCCATCGAGCAGTTGCTCGCGGGAGAACACCCGCCCTGGCGACTGCATGAAGAACTCCATCAGCTTGAACTCGGTCGGACCGAGCCTGACCTCGCGGCCGGCCCGGTGAACCCGGTGGTTCTCCCGATCGAGGTCGATATCGCCGGCGGTCAAAAGCTTGGAGATTTTCTCGGGCTTTGCCCGCCGCAGCATTGCCCGGACCCTTGCGATCAGTTCCGGCGTCGAGAACGGTTTGACCACGTAATCGTCGGCGCCGACCGACAGGCCGCGCACGCGTTCGCTTTCCTCGCCCCGGGCGGTCAGCATGATGATCGGCAGTGTCTCGCTCTCGCCGCGCTGACGAAGTCTGCGGCAAAGTTCGACTCCGGACAGACCCGGCAGCATCCAATCCAGGATCAGGAGGTCGGGCAACTCTTCCTTGAGGCGCAGGTCCGCCTCGTCGCCACGGGTGATGACGTCGACCTGGTAGCCTTCGGCTTCGAGATTGTAGCGAAGCAGGACGCCGAGCGCGTCCTCGTCCTCCACCACGGCGATGCGAGTGGCCATGTCCGTTTACCCTTCGGGACCGGCGGGCGGCAGGTTGGACCCCTGCTGCACCAAGGACGGAGTGCTGTCGCCTTTCGGCCGCTCCGCCTCCATTTGTTCGCCGGTCTGGATATAATAGATTGTCTCGGCGATGTTGGTTGCGTGGTCGCCGATGCGCTCGATATTCTTGGCGCTGAACAGCAGATGCGTGCAGGCGGTGATGTTGCGCGGATCTTCCATCATGTAGGTCAGCAGCTCACGAAAGATCGAGGTGTACATCGCGTCTATCTGCTCGTCATTGTCGCGAACCGCCATCGCCCGAAGGTGATCGTGTTCGCCGTAGGCGTCGAGCACTTCCTTCAGCTGCACCAGCGCCAGCTCCGACAAATGCTCGATGCCCCGCACGAGCTGCACCGGCTGGGAATGATCGTGCACGGCGATCACACGCTTGGCGATATTCTTGGCCAGATCGCCGATCCGCTCCAGATCGTTGGAAATGCGGATGGCGCCGACGATCTCGCGCAGATCGACGGCCATCGGCTGGCGCTTGGCGATGGTGCGGATCGCCCGCTCGTCCAGATCGCGTTGCGCCGCGTCGAGGAGTGCGTCGTCGGCGACGACCGACTGTGCCAGATCCCAGTCACTGCGCATCAAGGCCGCGACGGACTGCTCGACCATGCGCTCGGCCTGGCCGCCCATCTCCGAAATCCGGCGCACGATAAATTTGAGTTCGTCCTCGTAGGACGTGACGGTATGCTCGGTCATCTGCCCGCTTTCCTCGTAGTTTTCGTTCAGCCGAAGCGCCCGGTGATGTAGTCTTGGGTGCGCTTGTCGTCGGGGTTGGAGAACATTTTCTCCGTCGCCCCGACCTCGACGACGCGGCCCAGATGGAACATCGCGGTGCGCTGCGACACCCGCGCCGCCTGCTGCATCGAGTGGGTAACGATCACGATCGTGTAGTTCTGCTTCAATTCGTCGATCAGTTCCTCGATCTTGGCGGTCGCGATCGGATCGAGGGCCGAACACGGCTCGTCCATCAGGATCACCTCGGGCGAGACGGCGATGGCGCGAGCGATGCACAGGCGCTGCTGCTGACCGCCGGACAAACCGGTCCCCGGTTCATCGAGACGGTCCTTGACCTCCTCGAACAGGCCAGCCTTGCGAAGGCTGGTCACCACGATCTCTTCCATCTCCGTCTTCGACGTCGCCAGACCGTGGATACGCGGTCCGTAGGAGACGTTGTCGAAGATCGACTTGGGGAACGGATTGGGCTTCTGGAAGACCATGCCGACCCTGGCGCGTAGTTCCACCACGTCGATGTCGGGATCGTAAATATCCCGGCCGTCGAGCGTGATATGGCCTTCGACCCTGGCGATGTCGATCGGATCGTTCATCCGGTTGAGACAGCGCAGGAAGGTCGATTTTCCACAGCCGGACGGGCCGATCAGGGCGGTGACCTGACGCTCCTCGATGTCGAGATCGACGTCGAACAGGGCCTGTTTCTGGCCGTAATAGACCGACACCTTTTCGCCCCGCATCTTGATCGGACGGTTCGGTCGCACCGCCGCTCCCTTCGCTGACGTCGTTTGCATATCGTCCATCATGGCGGATTCCTGTCGCAAGATCACCAGCGCCTCTCGAAACGGCGGCGCAGAAGAACCGCGGTGAGATTCATCACGGTGAGGAACATCAAGAGCACGACGATCGCGGCGCTGGTGCGCGCGACGAAGCCGCGCTCGGGACTGTCGAACCAGATGAAGATCTGGGTCGGGAGCGCGGTGGACGCGTCCACGATGCTGGATGGCGCCGACGTGATGAACGCGTTCATGCCGATCAGCAGCAAGGGTGCGGTTTCGCCGAGTGCCTGGGCCAGGCCGATGATCGTGCCGGTCAGGATGCCGGGCAAGGCCACGGGCAGAACGTGATGGCCGATCACCTGCATCTCGGACGCGCCAACGCCCCTCGCCGCTTCCCGAATCGACGGCGGCACGCCCTTGAGCGCGCTGCGCGTCGTGATGATGATGGTCGGAAGCGTCATCAGCGCCAGCACGAGCCCGCCGACGAGCGGCGCGGAACGGGGCAATCCGAAAAAGCCCAGGAACAGCGCAAGGCCCAGGAGGCCGAAAACGATGGACGGCACCGCGGCAAGATTGTTGATGTTGATCTCGATGAAATCCGTCAGGCGGTTTTTCTTGGCATGTTCCTCCAGATAGACCGCGGCGCCGACGCCAAGCGGCACGGCCACCACCAGGCAGACGAGCAGCAGGAAGAACGAGCCGATGATTGCGCCCTTGAGGCCGGCCAACTCCGGAAAGCGGCTGTCGGCATTGGTGAACAGACCCCAGTCGAATTTGGAGCGGATGCGCCCGGCCTGATCGAGCGCCTGATACACCTCGATCTGCCGGTCGCTCAGCGGACGCCGGCTGGCGTCGACGGTGGGATCTATCACGCCCTCATAGAGCTGCTCGTAAGGGTCGGACACAGGCACCCACACATCGAGCCCCTCGATAACGGCGGCGCCGGCCGCGGCGATCGCATCCTCGACGTCGTATTGCGCGCCGTCGCTGAGGATCGAGGTGATCTCGCGGCGCTCCTTGCGACCCTCGGTCGCCGGAAAGAGCGACAGAATCGCTTCGTTGGCAGCCGAGCGGGGGCTTTTTGCCGCCGCCTCCTCGACGCTGGAAAAGGGCGGTATTTCGATGCGGACCTGGGTCTGCGTCCAGGCGCCCATGGACGAGCTGACGACCGACCCGACCAGGATCGCGAGCATCGCGAGGGCGAACAGGATCGCCACGATCCCGTACAGCTTGAGACGCGTCTGCGCGGCCTTGCGCCGTTTCAGGCTCGACCGAACCAATTGCTGCGTGCGGGAGGTCTCGCCGCCGGAAGACACGATCTCAGTCATATTGTTCCCGGAAGTGCTTGACGACCTGCAGCGCGATGAGATTCAGGCCGAGCGTCGCGATGAACAGCGTCAGACCGAGCCCGAACGCGGCGAGTGTCTTGGGGCTGTCGAATTCCGTGTCGCCGGTGAGCAGCGAGACGATCTGAACAGTCACCGTCGTTACGCCTTCCAGCGGGTTGGCCGTCAGATTGGCGGTCAGGCCCGCGGCCATCACCACGATCATCGTCTCGCCGATTGCCCGGCTCGATGCCAGGAGAACACCGCCGACGATGCCCGGAAGGGCCGCCGGCAGCACGACGCGCATCACGGTTTCGGCCTTGTTCGCGCCGAGGCCGAACGACCCGTCCCGCAGCGACTGCGGCACCGAATTCAACGCATCGTCGGAGAGCGATGAGATGAACGGAATCAGCATCACGCCCATCACCAGGCCGGGAACGATCGCCGCTGTAGGCGAGACGGAGACGCCGACTACCTCGCCGGCCCCTCGGATCGCCGGAGACACGACCAGGACCGCGAAGAAGCCGTAGACGATGGTCGGGATTCCGGCCAAGACCTCGATGAGCGGCTTGACCAGGCCGCGAACCGCCCTCGGCGCGAATTCGGACATGTAGATCGCCGCGAACAGCCCGACGGGCAGAGCGACGATCATCGCGGTCGTGGCGATGACGAAGGTTCCCACGAAGATCGGCACGGCGCCGAATGCACCGGTGCTGCCAACCTGATCGGCACGAATGGCGATCTGGGGGTCCCATTTCGTGCCGAAAAAGAACTCGATCGGCGAGACCACCGCGAAGAACCGGAACCCCTCGAACACCAGTGAGAAGAAAATTCCCGCCGTCGCCAGAATCGACACGGTGGCGCAACCGATCAGCAGCCATTTCAGGATCCGCTCGGCGTTGTTGCGCGCCTGGAACCGCACCCGGACCCGCGCCAGCACCCAGGCAATGGCGCCGACACCGATGAGCAGGAGGAGCCCCGCCAAAATCCACCGCGACAGGATGGCCACACTCTTGAAGCGTTCCGCGGCGGCCAGAACTGCAGCACTCGGCTCGCCAAAGGTAATACCCACCGCGGCCTGCCGGACCTCGCCGACAATGAGGCTGAGCCTGGAGGGGCTAAGGCCTTCCGTCGCGGACGACGGCAGCAGCGTGCGGATATAGGCATTGAGCACGGCCGGCTCGAGCAACAGCCAGGCGACGATCAGCGCGAGACCCGGCACCAACACCAGCAGCACCGCCAGATATCCGTGATATTTGGGAAGCGAGTGGAGCCGCGCTTCGCTGGCCGCGCCCGAACGGCGCGCCTTGCGGCTGGCCAGAATGAAGCCGGCGATGCTCAATAGCACCGGAATGGCGAAGATGATGCTCAGCGGCACGGCCAGGGCTCCGTTGGGTCCCTGCCGACCCGGAAAGGCCGGCGGGATTTTTTCAAGGCGTAGGCTAGCGAACGCCGGATGTCAGCCCTGAGGCGCTTCCATCGACACGCCGTTCACAGCCTTGTCCTCGACTTCCTTCAGTTTCTCATCCTTCAGGGGAACGAGCCCACGGTCCAACAGATAGCCATCCTGTCCCATCGCGTTTTCGCTGACATATTCCGCGACGAACTCGTTGAGGCCGGGAATCGCCTGACGGTGTGCATTCTTGATGTAGACGAACAGCGGACGGGATACCGGATACTCGCCCGATTCCACGGTCGTCTCCGACGGCGTGACGCCACCGATCTCCGCCCCCTTCAGCTTGTCCTGATTTTCGTACAGGAAGGAATAGCCGAAGATGCCGAAGGCGCTCGAATCGGACTCCAGACGCTGGACGATGAGGTTGTCGTTCTCGCCGGCTTCGACGAACGCGCCGTCGGTGCGCATGCGCTGGCAGACTTCGGCCTTGCGGTCGTCATCGAGAGCTTCGACTTCAGCAAGCTCGCCGCAGCCTTCTTCCATGACGAGTTCGACCCAGGCGTCGCGGGTGCCGGACGTCGGCGGCGGGCCGTAGACGAGGATCGGCTCTGCGGGCAGCGAAGCATCGATCTCGTTCCAGCTCTTGTAAGGATTGGCCTTGATCTCGCCGTCGACGGGCACTTCGGCGGCAAGCGCCTTGTAGAGCTGCTCTTTGGTGACGGACAGATCCGGGCCGTTCTGCGACGACGCGAGCGAAAGCGCGTCATAGCCGAGCAACACCTCGGTGATGTCGGTCACGCCGTTCTTCTGGCACAACTCCCACTCGGACGGCTTCATGGCACGCGACGCCCCGGTGATGTCAGGGGTCTGAGCGCCAACGCCTTCGCAGAAGATCTTCATGCCCCCGCCGGTACCGGTGGATTCGACAACCGGTGAGGAAAACTCCGACTGGTTCGCGAACTGTTCCGCGACGGCCTGGGTGTAGGGAAAAACAGTCGAAGAGCCGACGATTTGGATCTGATCACGGCTCTGCGCGCCGGCCTGGCCGGTCAAAGCGATTGCGGTGCCGAGCGCAAGGCCGGCGATGAGCTTGTTGTTCATGGGAAGGTCTCCTTAAGGAGTTTCGTTGAGAACCGAGCGTTTGAGGGCCACCCTGCTTGGCGGCTACGGTTCGCCGTCACCTCTATCGACGCCGCACGAACTCTATATGACACCTTGACCTCAGTTTTATGACACCATAACGCATTGATTATTATTGTATTTTAAGATTTCACTGACGTTCGCCTCGGATCGGGAAAGCGCGCCGTGAAGACCGACCCCTCACCGATACGCGAGACGATCACAAGCCGACTGCGATGGCGCAGGAGGATATTGCGGACGATCGACAGGCCGAGACCGGTGCCGTGCTTGGCGCGCGAGCTGCCCACATCCACCCGGTAGAAGCGCTCGGTGAGCCGCGGTACGTGCTCGGCGGGAATGCCGGGACCGAAATCGCGAACCGAAGCGTTGATCACCGGCTCGCCCCGTTCGCTGGTTCGGGACAACTCCATTTCAACGCGCTTGCCACTCTCACCGTATTTGCAGGCGTTCTCGACGAGGTTCGAGAACACCTGGATCAGTTCGTCCTCGTCGCCGGCAACGACAAAGGCGCCCTCGGGAACGGAAAAATCGATCGTCATACCAAGTTCCGCAGCGAGCGGGGTCAAGTGCGATCGGACCTTGTTCAAGACCGCCACCAGATCGGCGGTCGCCGCGATGGGCACATGCCGTTTCATCTCAATCCGGGAAAGTGACAACAGATCGTCGATCAGCCGCGACATCCGCGTGGCCTGCTCGCGCATGATCTGCAGAAAGCGCTCGCGCGCGGCGGCGTCGTTGCGGGCGGGTCCCTGCAGCGTCTCGATGAAGCCGGTCAGCGACGCCAGCGGTGTGCGCAGCTCATGGCTCGCATTGGCGACGAAATCCGTCCGCATACGCTCGATCTGCAATTCCGCCGTCCGGTCGCGGAACAGAATCAGGAAGAAATGCGGCCGCTCGCCCTGATGCGGCGGAATCGCCACGATCTCGACTTGCCAGGTTCGCTCGGGCCGCCGCTCCTCAAGCATGGCATAGGCCGGCTGAAGGCTTGCGATGGCGCCCTCGATAGTGCCCAGCAATTCCGGCGAGCGGAAGCGAAGCGAAATCGGGTCCCCGAGCGCCATATTGCCGAAGGCGACCAGCGAGGCCGGGTTCCGGTAGCGCAGCAGCATCGCTCGGTCGACGATAAAGCCTGGCTCCTGAAGCGCCTCGACCACTGCCTTCATGCCCCGCGCCGGCCAAATCGACTGCCCTCCATCCGCGGCGGGGGCTCGCCCGCGGGCCGCTCCACGTCCACCAGGCCAATGCATGACGAGCATGAGCAGAACGAACACGAACAGCGCGCCGACCGCGGCCTCGGGAACCCACCAGGCGAGAGCGCCAAGCGCCACGGCCGCGGCAAGGCTCGTGCGTCTGGCACGGCCGGCCTTGGTTGCGCCAGTGGCGCCGGGGCTGAGTTCATCCTCCGGTCGTCCGGTCAAAGCCATCGGCATGCCTTTGCCGGGAAATTTGCGAATCGCAATGAAAACAGCATGGAGCGAGCCTACGACGGTCCCGTCAGATTTTCATGACGAGGTGGCGGATTGCGTCGCCGCGCCGCGGCGGCTGCGCCGATCCATCATTCGACCGGCCGAAGGCGAAACCCGTAAACATTGAGGTCGCGCGCGTTTCCGCCGACGCCAGGACCGATCGCAAGCTGCGCCGGTCCGTCGACACCTGCCGGCACATCCATGTCGAACACGAAGGTTTCCTCCCCGATTGTCGTCGAAAAGCGCTGCCGGCCACAAACCGTTTTGCCGGCGAACAGGCACCGGATGGTGAACTCGCGAGGCGTATCGTCCGGCGAGCCGACGGTCAGTTCGCCGCGCGCCTTCTGACCGGCCAGTCGCGCAACGATACCGGGTCCGATCAGCAGCGAGATTTCGGCCTCCTCCGTATCAGCCGGCCCCTCGATCTGGACGGCGGCGCGTCCGCCGGCGCCGTCGATCGCTTTTACCCGGCCACCGGTTTCGGCCGACACGCGGTCGATTTGACCGCCGGCAAAAACCTCAATCCAGTTTTCTTGAGAGGCCCCGGCCGCGACTCCGTCAGAAGATCCGACACGGACACGCCGTCCGGTGGTTTCCTGCTCCGACCCGACAGCCGTCGGGTCTGATGACGTGCGGGACAGTGCGAACCAAGTGGCCACGGCAACGAGCAGTAAAATCACGAGGGCGATCACCGAAATGGCGAGACGCCGGTGCGCCCATCGCGCCGGCGGGGCG